>JAUNWP010000084.1 GCA_030540255.1 Eubacteriales bacterium
CCACCGCCATATATCCGAGACCGTTTACCGCAGTCTGAAGTATGACAGAGCCTATGGCAGTTATCGAATACTGAAGTCCCATAGGAAAGCCCATCAGGATAAGACGCTTGATGCAGGAAACATTTACAGCCATCTCCTCCTTGCTGCAGCGGACTATCTCGAAGCGTTTATACATGTATGCAGTACACAGTATGCCTGAGATAAGCTGTGATATAACTGTCGCAAGTGCGGGACCCTCAACTCCCATACCGAGTGCAAGTATGCTTACAAGATCAAGTACTATATTAAGTCCCGAAGAAAGGAGCAGGAAGTAGACCGGTGTCTTGGAATCTCCGAGCGAACGAATGATGCTGGATGAAAGATTGTAGAGTATGGTGGCAGGAATTCCCGCAAATACTATAAATATATATGTATATGCGTAATCATAGATATCGTCCTGGGTACCCATAAGATGAAGTATCCTTCCTGTAAATACGCAGATACCTACTGTTAGCACTACCGAGACAAAGGCTGAAATCCAGATACTGTTTGCAATGTATCTGCGCATGAGCCTGTAATCCTTTGCTCCGAAGCACTGCGCCACCGGAATACAAAAGCCCGCACAGATGCCGAGACAAAAGCCTATGACCATGAAATTGATTGCACCTGTCGAACCTACGCCGGCAAGCGCATGAACTCCTACATATTTTCCTACTATGATGGTATCAACCATGCTGTAGAACTGCTGAAACAGGTATCCGAGCAGCATGGGCATGGCAAAAGCAAGTATATGCTTGATTACAGGACCGGTAGTCATGTCCTTGGTCTTATTTTTATCTTTGTTTTCTGTATTACTTATATCTTTATTAATGTATGTATGTCTCTCTTTCCGTCATTATTTTATATGTTTAAATCAGTAAATTACTCCTTGTCTGAGTAAATGAGAGCAGCATATACAAGCTCTTCGTCACTCTTATTCTCAAGGGCATGTCCGTGACCTGTACCTGTAAGCATTACATCTCCCGGGCCTACCTCGATCTCCTTGTCATCATCCGTGAAGATACCCTTACCGCTGATGATGTAGAAGGCTTCTGTCTCTCCGTTATGCGGATGGTAGCCGAGCTTGCAGTCAGGAAGCATATGCATGATATTGTATACTCTTCCTGCACCGGTAAATTCCTCACCCTCAAGCAGCAGGTATCCGTAGAAATCGCCTCTGCCGTCAAACGGAGCATGCAGCTCTTTACGTGTAAAGCTGCCTGTACGGCGGATCTTGCGAAGTCCTGTTATATCCTTGTCCTTATCAAAGTTGTAGAGAACACAGGCAAGGATAACTGCTGTCTTATCTGTATTATTGTAGAAGCCGTGTCCTGTTCCGTCAGGAGTAAATGTAAGATCTCCCTCATGAAGCTCGGTCTCTGTTCCGTTATCATTGTAGATTCCGCTTCCCTCAAGGAGATAGTAAGCTTCACTGTCTCCCTTATGTACATGATATCCGATCTCGCACATAGGCGGAACGACTACCCTCTGGAATACTCTTCCGGCACCCTTGAACTCCGGTATCTCAATAAGCCAGCTTGCAAAAACACTGTTCTTGCCTCCGAAAAGAACTCTCTCTTCGATCCTGACTTCACTCTTTTTTCTTAACATACATACCTCCGCTACTCGTAAATGCTTAGCATCTGTCACGAAGCTAAAGTTTAGGCATAATATTGCTACTTACTGACAGCTTTTTCCACATTCATTAAATTCATGAATAAGCTTAAATCAGCCGATACAACCGCCTAAAAAGCAAAAGCTATAAGCCGATGTGACAGATAAGAATGCGATACCCGTAAAACAGGTATCGCAAGCTGTTAAAAATCAAATTACAATACAAAATCTTCCATGTATCCGTCTGCATCAAACTGATAGGTGAACGGACCGGAAATAATCTCAACATCATCTCTGTCCTTGATATCCGGAAGGATAGCCTCTGATACCTCAAGCTCACTAACAGTCAGAGTATCTCTGATACGTGCAACTCTCGGATTGTTGAAATCTGTTCTCGGACAGGTTCTGATGGCAAGTCTGAGCGCCTCGAAGTCATTATTCTGATATACCGGGATCTTACCGCCGTGTACGCAGGTATTAGTGGTAAGGTTAACCCAGGTGCTTGCCCAGTCAACGCTGTTGAGACAGCGTCTTGTAGTCATATCTGCAAGGCCTAAACCGCAGGCATTGTGATGGCTCTTCTCGGTAAGTCCTCTGATCATAAGCTTCTTGCAGTGGAAATCATCCTCGAAGCCCGGCATGAAACCACGTCCGGTCACGTTAGGATCCGCACCCTCACCGCTTATATTCTTACCGATACGATCAACAACGAGTACATCGATATTGTCAAACTTCATACGCGGAAGTCTGCGCTTTGCGATCTGAAGCATCTCATGGTCACCCTCGAAAATGTCATCATGAGCAAATACCTTCATATCCGAGATATCGTCATAAGCATTCTGTACAACAGCAATACCCATAACTACATTAAGCTTGGAGAGGAACTCCTTGGCAACAAGCGGAACTCTCTCGGCAAAGGTATCAAAACCCTGCTGATGGAACCATGAGCAGCCGTAGTGCTTAGCAAGTCCGATAGCCATCATCTTGCAGAGACCACTCTCAACATAGCCCTTGAAATCTGTATGCGGCTTAACCTTGTTATAGAGGATGATACCGTCTGCCTCTGCTGCATACTTATCACAATAAACAGGAGTATGAACATCATCAGGGATCTCACCGATCTTAACGACTTCCATGCTCGCCTTGATCGGAACACCCATAGCCTCTTCGGTGATGCCGTAGCCGTTGATGATCTCGAGGTTGCCCTCTACTGTTCCGCCGCCGTGGCTGCCCATAGCCGGAACTATGAAAGGCTCTGCGCCCCAGCTCTTAAGTGTGTCACAGATAGTCCTTACGATAAGAGCATTATCCGGGATTCCTCGGCTTCCTACCGTGATGGCTATAGACTTACCTTTAAGCGAAGCCTTGTCGATCGGAGCATTTTCCATCTCTGCTATAAGATGTGACTTGATATTGTCTATCTTGTCATTTTCATAATGCTCTCTGATCCTGTACATCTTAGGCATAGGAACGTCCTCAATACCCTGTACCGGGAACGAAATCTCAGGAAAATCAATAAATGTCATGATATTCTCCTTTACAAATAAAATACTGATCCAGTAAAAATACGCATATGCTTATTTCTTAATAAAACATACGCTTCTACCCCAACTGCATACTAACTTCGTTAATATTATCACATTTTAAAGGATATGATATGTATAACTTATGTTCAAAAATAATTTTCTTTAAAACAGTCCGTTTTTAGGGATGAATACATTATCCGGTCCTATATCGGCAAGTGTCGGAGTACCGCACATGCGCATGGTATCCACAAGCTCCGCACCGAGCTTTTCTGTAAGGAGCTTAACGCCCTCGGCTCTTCCGCCATACATAGCCGTAACATAAGGGCGTGCGATAACAACTGCATCCGCACCCATAGCTAAAGCCTTGTAAATGTCTACGCCGCTTCTGATACCACCGTCAACGAGTATCATCATCTTGTCGCCTACAGCTGCCACAATATCAGGAAGGACCTCAGCGGTTGAAGGACACTGATCGAGAACTCTTCCGCCGTGATTCGAAACAACTATACCCGAAGCACCTGCCTCAAGAGCCTTGAGAGCACCTTTTACTGTCATGATACCCTTTGCGATAAAAGGCTTGCCTGCTTCCTTTACAACGGCTCTTAACTCCTCTACTGTCTTGGAGCCTGCCGGAGGTGTGAGATTCTGCAGGAAAGGAAGACCCGCCGCATCAACATCCATTGCAACAGCAACCGCATCCGAGGAACGTACAAGCTCAAACTTAGAGTTGAGTGTGTCAAGATCCCATGGCTTTACCGTAGGAACTCCGTGTCCTCCGCAGTTTTTGATTGCCTTACAGGATTCCTTCATCATATTTGCATCTATACCGTCACCTGTCATGGCAAGTATGCCGCACTCATTGCAGGCATCTATCATGATATTATTATACTCTGTATCCGTAAGATCCGGACCGTAATGCATCTGAACTGCTCCAACCGGTCCTGCAAGGATAGGAAGCTTAAGCTTAAGTCCGAATAAGTCAAAGGAGGTATCCGGAGTCTTATTTTCTGAGAGCGTATCCATATTGAGTCTGACACGCTTCCAAGCATCAAAGTTTCTTATAGCTGTATCTCCCATGCCCTTTGAACCGGGACCCGGAATGGCATTTCCGCAGGCTCTTCCGTTGCATACGGGACAGGCCTTACAGTAAGGTCCGACATTTTTTCTCGCATTATCAAGCATTTCCTGATAAGTCATATTGTCACCTCTTAGCGATATTAAATAGCTTTTATAATTATACTTCTAAGGCAAGCCTCCCTAGATGTAAATGTATAAAAAGAAGGCAGTGAGCTTATTCTATTCCCTTTAGCCTTGCCACCTTAAGCGTTGCGATCTGCGTCTTGGAATCCTGTATCTCTCCGCTCATGCATTTATCGACAAGCTCCTTAAGTGGCATAAAGCTTACATTTAAGAATTCATCCTCATCGAGATCCCTGTCTCCGAACTCAAGTCCCTCGGCAAGATACATGTGTATGATCTCAGTAGAGTACGCACAGGTAGGGATCATGCCTCCGAGATAGGTCCATTGGGATGCTCTTATACCTGTTTCCTCGCGAAGCTCTCTCTTGGCTGCCTCAAGCGGAATTTCATCCGGAGTATCAAGCTTACCTGCGGGAAGCTCTGTCACTATCCTATGCATAGGATATCTGAACTGTCTTTCGACAGCTACACTGCCGTCTTCCTGCATAGCCGCAATGCATACGGCTCCGTTATGCTTGATGTATTCCCTTCCGGTAGTCTTGCCGTTTGGGAGTTCTATCTCGTCTCTGTATACATTGAGGAGGGTTCCGCTGTATATAAGTTTGGAGGAGAGTTCTTTTTCTTCCAATTGTTTTAATTCGTTGTTATTTTCCATGATTGCTTTTTATGAGGCACTGA
>JAUNWP010000085.1 GCA_030540255.1 Eubacteriales bacterium
GATGGACCGACTATTACAACTACCTCTCCCTCATGTATCGTCAGCGAAAGGTCCTTTAAAATAACATTACTGTCATCATATTGTTTTCTTAAATGTTCGATCTTAACAAGTTCCGCCGCCATGCTCAGCACCATTTCCTTTCAAGATATTTGGAGAACATACTGATAGGCCAGCATGCAATGAAATACAGCAGAAGTACCACTCCATAAACTCCGAATGCGGCATTAGGTGAAGCTGTCCTGTTTGCCTCTATTATCTGCTGTCCGACCTTAAGCACCTCTACGACGCCTATCATCATGATAAGGCTGGTGGTCTTGATCATACGTGTAACAAGATTGATGGAAAGCGGAATAAGCCGCCTTAAGGTCTGCGGAATAACTATATGAATGAAGATCTGTACTTCATTCATGCCGAGAGCCGCTGCGGATTCGTACTGATGCTTAGGTATACTGATAAGTGCTCCTCTGACAAGATCCGCCATCTCTGCGGTTCCCCAGAAGCTGAACACGATTACCGCTGCCGTCTCTGCTTCGATATTCCATCCGAAGACTCTGGTCGTGCCGAAGAAAACGATAAACAATAATACCATCTGCGGCATTACTCTGACTATCTCGAGATAGATACGCGTAAATACCTTTATTACCGGATTCTTTCTTGTCATGAGCGAACCGATGACAAGTCCGAGTACTATACTTATAGCTACCGATATAAGACTTATCCTGAGTGATACCCACAGACCGAGCAGAAGTCTCTGCATATTTGTGCCCTTGAACAGGACATCAATCCCCAAAGCCTGCATAGCGCACCTTCCTTTCCACTATGCTTCCCAATATGGAAACAGGGAGCAGGATAATAAGATAAAAGATAACAAGAAGTGTAAGGCACTCAATGGTCTTGTAATACAAGCCGATCAGATCCTTTGCGGTAAACATAAGATCCATCAGACTTATTGCGGAGAAAACACTGGTCTCCTTAAGCAAAAAGATGATATTTGCAACAAAGGCCGGAACACTTACCGAAAAAGCCTGCGGAAGTATGACATGCACTACCGTCTGTACCGGACTTAAGCCAAGACTGAGCGCACTCTCGGTCTGTATCGGCTCAACTGCCTCAAAGCCGCTTCTGAAAGCTTCTGCCATATATGCTCCTCCGAGGAGAGCAAGTCCTAAAGCTCCGCACACCTCGGCATTGATATCAAGTCCAAGCTTAGGTAATCCGAAATAAAGAAAGAACAGCTGAACAAGCAGTGGGGTATTTCTGAATAATTCAATATATACTCCCACTATTCTGCCTATGACCGGTATTCTGTAATGCCTTGCAACAGCACAGGCAAAGCCTATGATCACAGATAAAACTATACCGATCCATCCTATTTTAAGTGTCAGCTTCATTGCCTCGATATATAGAGGCAGATAGCTGCGCATCACTTCGAAATTCATACGATAATCAGCCTCTTCTCCTATCGAGTTTCTTGGACATTACCATTCCGAGCCACTGAAGTATCTGCATAAGAATAACAAGGACTAAAACAGTCACAAGCATTATGTCTGTCTCATAACGATAATATCCGTATTTGATAGCTATATCACCGAGTCCGCCTCCGCCGACAACTCCAGACATAGCAGAATATCCGAGTATGGTACCGAGTGCTATGGTAACACCCACGAGCAGTGAGGTACGTGCCTCGGCAATAAGCACCTTGGTCACAATAGTGCTCTTCTTTGCTCCGAGACTTACCGCAGCCTCAATAACGCCCTTATCGACTTCCTTAAGAGAGCTCTCTACCATACGTGCGATAAAAGGTGCTGCGGCAACTGTAAGCGGTACTATAGTCGCTGTTGTTCCGTAGCTTTTGCCTACGAGCATCTTGGTAAAAGGCTGAATAAGTATAAGAAGGATAAGGAACGGAACGCTTCTGGTTATATTGATAACAAAATCAAGAAGCTTATATATCCACGGATGCGGACTTATGCCATCCGCATCAAATATCGTAAGACATACTCCGAGCGGCAGCCCGATCACATAGCCCATCAAGGTTGAAACAAAGACCATGAGCAGAGTGTCGGCAGTACCGCCTCCAAGCATTGAAATCATATCAGATGCACCCATCTCTTAGTCCCCCTTAATAATCTGTTCTTCAATCTGCTCGCTCTGCTTTGTGAGTATAAGTCTCTTGGCAGCATTGGTCTTAGGGTTTGAGAATACCTCATGGACCGTGCCGAGCTCCTCTAATCTGCCGTGATCAAGCACTGCAACTCTGTCGCATATCTCCTCTATTACACGCATCTCATGGGTAATGACCACTATGGTAATGCCGAACTCCTTGTTGATATGCTTAAGCAATTCCAATATGGTACGTGTAGTCTGCGGATCCAATGCACTTGTTGCCTCATCACAAAGTATGATCTGAGGATTTGAGGCAAGCACTCTTGCTATGGCCACTCTCTGCTTCTGACCTCCGGAAAGCTGTACAGGATATGCATAGGCCTTTTCCGCAAGATCTACAGTCCTTAGATATTCCATTGCCTTGATGCGTGCTTCCTTCTTGGAAATACCCGCTATCTCCATAGGAAAGCATACATTATCTATAACATTTCTCTGCATGAGCAGATTAAAATGCTGGAATATCATACCGATACTCTGGCGTTTTTTTCTGAGTGCTTCTCCTGAGAGTTCCAGGATATTCTCACCGCCTATTATGACCTTGCCGGAGGTTGGTGTCTCAAGTCTGTTTAAGCATCTTACAAGTGTACTCTTGCCGGCACCCGACAGACCTATAACTCCGAATATCTCACCCTTTTCTATAGACAGATTGATATCCTTAAGAGCTTCGACTGCGGAAGACTTTATATCAAAGGTCTTGCTTACATGTTCGATCTCAATAAATGCCATTACATCGGCTCCTTAATACTACTAAATCCCCGGACGGCAAGCCGCCCGGGGCTGATTTTTTCGGTATACAGTGAACGCTTTAATGTGCTGCACTGTTTCTTGCCGGCGCTAATTGTACCATACTTTGGCCCTTAGGTCAAAATCAGTCTTCGTAAGGGATTACTGCTCCGTCATAAGTATCATTGATGAACTTCTTAACATCATCTGACTTAAGAGCTGCTACAAGTGCCTTGATTCCCTCGTTGTTCTCATTGCCTTCCTTAACTGCAATGATATTTACATAGGTCTTGGCTGCCTCTGAATCTGACTTCTCATATGCGATCGCATCCTTAGCTACCGAGAAGCCTGCTTCAAGTGCATAGTTTCCGTTAAGTACTACAACTGCTACCTCATCCTTTACTCTTGCTACCTGAGCTGCCTCAAGCTCCTCGATCTTGAGATTCTTAGGATTCTCCTCGATATCGCGAACTGTTGCCTTGAGACCTGCACCGTCCTTAAGCTTGATAAGTCCGTTGTCCTGAAGGAGAAGGAGTGCTCTTGCCTCATTTGTTGTGTCGTTAGGAACTGCAATTGTGTCTCCGTCTGCAAGCTCGTCAAGTGACTTCTTTGTTCCCGGATAGATTCCGAACGGCTCATAGTGAATACCTGCTACAGATACAAGCTTTGTTCCGTTCTCCTCGTTGAAGTTGTCAAGGTATGGCTTATGCTGGAAATAGTTTGCGTCGATCTCGCCGCTGTCTACTACGAGATTAGGCTGTACATAATCCTCAAACTCTGTAACCTTAAGCTCCCAGCCCTCTTTTGCAAGAACCTTTGCAGCCTCTGCAAGGATCTCTGCGTGAGGTGTAGGTGATGCGGCTACTGTGATAGTACCCTTTGCTTCTGCCGGTGCTGTAGCTTCTGTTGATGCTGCTGCGTCTCCGCCGCCCTCAACAACGAGTGTGTCCTCAAACTCTGCACCATAGGTATCAAGAAGTGTCTCCTCATAATCCTTATGGAAGAAATTCTCCTCACCGAGTGACTTGATCTCATCATTGATCCAGTCAAGAAGAGTAGTGTTGCCCTTGCTTACTGCCGGAGCGATGGTATCTGCACTTCCGAGTGAGTCAATACCTACTGTATAGCCCTCATTTTCCTTGGCAAATGCGATAACCTCTGTGTTGTCGTTAGCCCATGCAACGCCTGTTCCGTTCTCGAATGCGCTCTTAGCTGCGGCATAGGTGTCAAACTTCTGAAGCTTGATGTCCGGATAATTCTTTGTAAGATATGTCTCTGCTGTGGTACCTGAGATAACGATCACCTGATCGTCTGCACCTACCTGGCTGAGATCTGTGATAACATTGTCGTCATGTGATACAACACCGAGTGCAACATTCATGTAAGGAAGTGCAAAATCAACCTCCTCTGCTCTCTCAGGTGTTACGGTAAAGTTTGCAAGTATAACATCAACCTTGCCTGTCTGAAGATACTCGATACGGCTTGCTGCCTCTGTTGATACAAAGTTGAGCTCAACTCCGAGATCCTCTGCAAGCTTGTTGGCAAAGTATACATCATATCCCTGATACTCACCGTTCTCGTCTACATAACCGAAAGGAGCCTTGTCTGAGAATACTCCGATATTGATGGTTCCGTCTGCCTTGATGTCATCAAGTGTTCTGAACTTTGCATCGCTTGCTGCTGCCTCTGACTCTGCGGCTGCGCTTGTCTCAGCTGTGTTGTTGCTTCCGCATCCTGCAAGAAGGCCGATAGCTGTTACGGCTGCGACTCCGAGTGCACCGATGCGTTTGAAAATGTTCTTTTTCATAATGCTTTCCTCTTTCTTATAAAATTGCCGAACTTGTTATAAGTCGGTATAAGATACTTTGTTTACTATCAGATATATTTTCCGCCGATACCGAGTGCCGACTTCTTTCGAAGCTTTCTGCTCATTTTCGTTTGGCCGTCCTATAGTCGTCTTCGCAGCTGCAAGCCGCTGCTTTGCCGACTGCACTCCGGCTTTAATCCTCTTTATCGATTAATTACGGATTGCTTCCGGCTTTAATCGATAAAAAAAGCGGGGCATCCATCTTATATGTCTGCCCCGGT
>JAUNWP010000086.1:0-1989 GCA_030540255.1 Eubacteriales bacterium
TCCAATTGTTTTAATTCGTTGTTATTTTCCATGATTGCTTTTTATGAGGCACTGAAATTACTGCAGGCAGATTTGGGCGTGGTCGGTTGGGCCGTAGCCGTCCGGGTTCTTGCTCTGCCAGTTGTAGGAGTCGCGGCACATTTCATATATGCCAAGCTCTGCCTTCCAGCCAAGCTCTTTTGCTGCCTTGCTTGGGTCGCAGTAGCAGCAGGCAATATCACCCGGTCTGCGCGGGTCGATTACTCTCTTAATAGTCTTGCCGCAGGCTTTCTCGTAGGCGTCTATAACCTCAAGTACGGAATAGCCGTGACCTGTGCCAAGATTATAGATCATAAGTCCGGAGCTTTGCTCAAGCTTTCTGATTGCAGCAACATGTCCCTTTGCGAGATCGACTACATGAATATAGTCTCTCACACCGGTACCGTCCGGAGTGTTGTAATCATTTCCAAAAACATGTATAGCATCACGCTTACCGATGGCAACCTGTGCGATATATGGTACAAGATTGTTTGGAATGCCCTTTGGATCCTCTCCGATAAGTCCCGACTGATGAGCTCCGATCGGGTTAAAGTATCTGAGCAGTATGACATTAAAATCCGGCTCTGCCTTATTGACATCCATAAGTATGTCTTCGATCATGCTCTTGGTCGTTCCGTAAGGATTGGTTGTTTTGCCCTTAGGGAAATCCTCGGTGATAGGCATCTTATCCGGCTCTCCGTATACAGTCGCGGAGGATGAAAAGATAATATTGTGACATCCCTTCTTGCGCATTACGTCACATACGAGCATAAGGCTGCAGAGATTGTTGTAATAATACTCAAGCGGCTTTGCCACAGACTCACCGACTGCTTTGTAGCCTGCACACATAATGACAGCCTCCGGATGCTCGATATCGAATATCTCAGATATCTTCTCTTCATCCAGAAAATCGGCATTATAGAACTTAACTTCCTTACCCGTGATCTCGGCAACTCTCTTCAGTGAAACTTCGGAGGAGTTATAGAGATTATCGATAACAAAGGGCTCATAGCCTTCATTTATAAGCTCGACACAGATGTGGGAGCCGATATAACCGGCTCCACCCGCAACTAAGATCTTATTCATAGTAAAATGTCCTTATCAGTCCTTCTTGAAAGAAGCAAGTGCGCTTATCATCTTGACAGCCTCATCCATAGGAGCAAGATTGATCTCTGATGCGCGGCCTGAGTCAACAAGCTTTGCTGTCTCCGGATCTATCGGGAGCTTTGCAAGAACCTTGATGCCCTCGGCAGCAGCGATCTCGTCGATATGGCTCTCACCGAATACATTATACTTCTTGCCGTTATCCGGGCACTCAAAGTAAGACATATTCTCAACAAGTCCGATAACCGGGATATTCATCTGCTTAGCCATCTTGACAGCCTTGGATACGATCATTGATACAAGCTCCTGAGGGCTGGTAACCATGATGATACCTTCTACCGGAAGTGACTGGAATACAGTAAGCGGAACGTCACCTGTTCCCGGCGGCATATCAACGAACATATACTCAATATCGTCCCAGAAAACCTCTGAATAGAACTGCTTAACGGCAGAAGCTATAAGGGAGCCTCTCCATACTATAGGATCGTCTTCATTTTCAACAAGAAGGTTAGCCGACATGATGCGGACACCGTTTGAGCTTACAGGTGGAACAAGCAATGCAGTCTCATCGTCCTCTCCGGTAACCATCAGCTCGTCACGCTTGATGTTGAAGGATCTCGGGATCGAAGGTCCTGTGATATCCGCATCAAGTATAGCGGTGCGATGTCCCTGTGCCGCAAATGCGGAAGCAAGCATAGATGTCACAAGTGACTTACCTACACCGCCCTTACCGCTCATAACGGCATATACGTGCTTAACAGAAGAACCCGGAGCAAGATGTGCTGTGAAGTCTTCCTGTCTTGATGAGCAGTCTGATGAACAGGAGCTGCAATCTGATGAACAAGTACTCATATTTTTACCTCTTTC
>JAUNWP010000086.1:2089-4852 GCA_030540255.1 Eubacteriales bacterium
GTCTTACGAAGGCGCAGCTCATAGCAGAGCATACATCTTGCACCACGCTCCGGATCAGCTTCGTGACCGACTGCAATACGATCGAAGTTTTCCGGATCATAGTCCTCTATAAAGCAATGGATAGGATGTTCCGGATCCTCGGCATTAAGCTCATCAATAAGACGCTTAAGCTCCGCAGCACGTTTATCATACTCCTTGGCCGAATCCATGTTCGGATTGTAGAAGTACATACTGAGATCAAATGATTTCCTCAGGTACTCCATCACATATGAGGAACAGGGGGCACAGCAGCTGTGTATCAGCAGTCTTGGCCTTATACCCTTTTTCTCATCCTCTGCTATTATCGCATCAAGCTCTTTTTGATAATTACGTTTCTGCATAGTCGTTTGTATTCTAACGTATTTGAAGCAACAATGCAAATTTACTTGAAAGCAACAAGCTCAGGCAGCTTTTCCTTGAGAAAATCAAGCAGTTCTTCGGCATCTGCTTCAACCCTTGATATTATAAAATACTGTCTCTCTTTTGACTTAAGGATAAGGTATTCATCATTCTCCTTGTAGCCTATGAGACTTTCGTATTTGTAATCTATATCATCCCCGCTAAGCTCATTATGTACCTTGAAGCCGTCCGTACCAAAGGTATAAGTAAGCACAAGCTCATTATCACCGTATTCTTGCTCAAAGAAACGTCTGTTAGCCTTAAGTCTGTTGTATCTTGCAAGATGAGTAAAACCCTCAAGCACTATGCCGAGCAAGAGATAGTATGTTGCAAATGCAGTATTGCCGTTGGTATAACTCCTGAATACGAGTACAACGCAAATAAGCGCAAACACATGTACTATCAGGATGGAGCTGTTGGGATACATGATATGACCTATCAGATCCCACTCCTTAAGTCCGATCTTGGTTATGATCATCTTGGGCGTATTTTCATTCATTTAAGTATTTCTCCTTGTTTTTTTACTTTCTTAAACTATCTAATGGTGAACTCCCCATGTTCCCATGCCATAAGTATATAATAGCTAACTTTTGGCTGCATTAACCAACCGCCTAAAGCCGGTAGGATTGCGGTAGCCTTATTTCAAAGATGAGCTCCGGTCAGGCTTTGCGAGCATATATGGTGCTTCGGGCTGCTCCTGTCTTAGTGAGCAGATTATGCTCAACCATATTCCGCAGTATAACTCTGGCTCGTCTGTCTTTGACGGATAAAATCTCCATAGCTTCGGCAGTTGTTATATAACCGTTTTGCAATACATATCTGTATATCTTCTGCTCCTGCTCATTGTCCGGCATTATGTTGACGGGATCCGGCGGTGTGCACATGTTATCCGGCATTTTGTCAAAAGTATCCGGCACTGTATCCGGATTTACAGGAAATATATCCGGACTATTTAAACCTACGCTTATAGTATCCGGCACTATTTTTCTGCTTTTTGGCATTTCAACCGCACTCTCCGGCACTATCCGAACGTTTTTGACTGCCGTTTTATCTGTATCCGGCACTCTTACTGAATTATCTATGAGTGAAAATGAATTATTAGGGTCAGTATATCTTATGGAATTATCAATCTTACCACGATAAATATTTATACGCAGATCAACCTCTCCACCGATAAACTCAGGTTCACGCAATCCGGCTGCTTTCACTTTAGCTATGATCCTTGGGATTCCGCTGCCCCAATGCTCGATCAGATTCATATAAGAAAATGCATAAGCCAGTGCTTCATTTCTGATTTGAGAATAACCTTCCTTCATACGTTCTAAGGTCTGTCCCATAGGCAGCTTTCCGGGAGATGTGATCTCAAGTCTGTTATCATACACAGCGATCTGAATATTGCCATGATCAAGATAACTTCTGTGTACAGCTGCATTGATGATCAATTCACGGATAGCATCAGGAGGAATCTCGTAAACATCCTGTCTGTATATCCCGACTATCTCGGCACCAAGATGGATATTCCTGAGTACAAACTGAAATGCTTCCTCTATCTGTTCCCAGATAGGTCCTGTATATTCTCTGCGATCTACAAAGACCTCCTTGGTCGTGCCTTTAAATACACCGCATTGGGTGGCTGTGTGCAAAGCACCACAGCCTGTTAAAATCGCATAAGCATTGGACGGGTAATCCTTTCCGTCTCGTTCTATCAATATGCCCCATGAGCGAAGCTGTTGTCTGCCGACATCTTTTATAGATGCTTTCTGAACATCATTGTGAGCGTTTTTGACAGCCTGCTTCTTCATTTCCATGCATAGAGCTTCAATATCATCATCCGTTATACTCAAGCCGACACATAAAGCCTGATCAAAATATCGGTTACCGCCCTCAAACATCAATTCCTTGATCATGTAATCATCGGCAAGACGAGTGGTTCCTGCTACACGCACATATACACCACCATCCCGACCGAGTGCTTTGATGTAATAGGGTCTCTGCCGCCCCTCTAAAACCTCGACAATTATAATTGTTTTGCCTTCAACGGTCTGCAATATTATATCAGGAATAATTGCCGGTTCACAGCTATCAGAAACAGCATTTGCAATAGCATCCATAATTTTGAATACATCATCCTTAGCAATTCCTACTACTTCTCCGGTGCCGTCAGCAATACCGAAAATAATCTTACCCCCGCTTCCGTTTGCGAAGGCAACAACAGACTTCATGTACTTTATACTTTTGTCAGGCAGAGCTTCTTTGAACTCTACGTTCTTAGATTCTCCGGCGAGAATCTCATCGATAGTCATAATTTCCCTCGCTTTCTGTTAA
>JAUNWP010000021.1 GCA_030540255.1 Eubacteriales bacterium
TGCCTATCGGCACTTTGTGCTCATTTCCGTTACGCAATCAAAAACATGAGAATGATTGCAAGTAAACTTGCTCATTCTCATGTTCTAGATTCCGTTTATGCTTAAAAAAGAATGTGCCTTGGCACATTCTCGCGCCGAGCGCGGTCGCTTGCGACAGTTTTCTCTTTCGCGCGAGTGTGCATCCCGCGGAGCGTTTTTTATTTCATAGAATGCAATTTCTATGAAATAAAAAAGCCCGTCCCAACGGCTTAAACCGTCAAAACAGACCCTTCGCGTGCGCCTTCAGGGACTCGAACCCTGGACACCCTGATTAAGAGTCAGGTGCTCTACCAGCTGAGCTAAAGGCGCATTTCTTATCGCTTGTTATCTTAGCGACTTGTATAGGATACAGCATTCACCTAAATAAGTCAAGCGATATTTTTAATTTTTTTAAATTCAGCCTCCGAGCTCTACCATGCGTCTTATACAGCGTCCCGCACCATCTATTACGTCCTGCGAAAGAATGATTTCCTCGCCCCCGCGACCGGTAAGTGTATTGTATATATCCACGAGTGTGGTAAGTCTCATATTCATGCAGCTTAAGTTGACACTGAGAGGATAGAACTTCTTATCCGGACATGAGTACTGCAGATGCTCTACTATGCTGTTTTCCGTTCCTATTATAAATTCCTTTGCCTCAGACTTCTCGGCAAAAGACATTATACCTGTTGTCGAGCCTATATAATCGGCTGCTGCCGTTATCTTAGGACGGCATTCCGGATGAACCAGCAGTAATGCCTCCGGATGTGCCGCCTTTGCCGCAAGTACCTCTTCATAGGATACAGAAATATGTCTCGGACATCCGCCGTGCCAGAAAGCAAACTCCTTCTCCGGAAGCTGCGCCGCAACATATGCACCCAGATTCTGATCCGGGATAAAGAGTATCTTATCATTATCAAGAGCCTTACATATCTTTACGGCACTTGAGCTTGTTACACATACGTCACACTCGGTCTTAAGCTCTGATGTAGTATTGATATAAGCTACAACGGCATGATCCGGATATTTCTTTTTCAGCTCACGGAGCACCGCAAGGTCAACCTGATCTGCCATAGGACAGCCCGCCATCGGATTTGCAAGCCATACCTTTTTATCCGGTGACAGCACCTTGCAGGTCTCAGCCATGAATCTGACTCCGCACATGATCACGCCTTCGGCATCTGTTCCCTGTGCATTAAGGCTCAATCCGTAGGAATCGCCAACGTAATCGGCAATCTCGAGAACATCCTGACTCTGATAGGCATGTCCGAGTATACATATATTTTTCTCTTTTTTGAGACGAATGATCTCGTCCTGAATCTCGCGTACTGTCATAATAAAATTCCGTTTTCCTTTTCCCATGGTGTAAGAGGTGCAAGAAAGCCCGCTTTATCCAGAGCCTCCTCTATCATATCAAGTCTTTTTTCACTGGACGCCTCTATAAGATGATAATGATAACCTCCTGTCACAGTAGAAAGCACAGTTGAAGCCGCACCATCCAATGCCTTCGTAAATTCCAATGCATCCTGTCTGGAGCTTATATCAAGTTCTGCGCTGATCCTTCCGTATATCTTGTGGCTGACACTGATATTCTTAACGTGTCCTCCTAGATCTACAATTATATTAAGCTCCTCCGCAGCCTGCTCCGGCTTATGCTTAAGCTTAAGCTCTCTCATGCAGGCACTGCTTTCCTGACGGTTTTTCACATAACCGCGGTTTGTCGATATAATATCCGGATGTGAGGCTCTTATAACAGCCATATCCTGAACTATGACCTGACGACTGACATTAAATCTTGCCGCAAGATCTTTGGCTGATATAGGTTCGTCAGCCGATACAAGCAGATTCAGTATCTGTTTTTTTCTCTCGTCTGTATTCATTTTACGCTTCCTCGTCTATAGGCTTAAGTTCCTTCATTGAAAGATCGAGTATCTGAGCCGAATGTGTAAGTGCGCCGCTTGATACATAGTCGATTCCTATGCTCTTAAGTCTTGATATATTATCAAGTGTAACATTGCCCGAGCATTCCGTCTCGGCGCGGCCGGCTATAAGCTTTACGGCTTCACGCATATCATCATCGCTCATATTGTCAAGCATAATAATATCCGCACCTGCCTCCACAGCCTCTCTTACCTCGTCAAGAGTCTCAGTCTCTACCTCTATCTTTCTGACAAAAGGAGCATAGGCCTTTGCCATTCGTACAGCCTCGGCAACGCCGCCTGCCGCACCTATATGGTTATCCTTCAGCATAACTCCGTCGGAAAGTCCTGTTCTGTGATTGTTGCCGCCGCCGACCTTTACGGCATATTTTTCAAAAACACGATTATTCGGGGTAGTCTTTCTGGTATCAAGAAGCTTTATTCCGCTGCCCTTAAGCGCTTCTGCCGTCCTGTGCGTATATGTAGCGATACCGCTCATTCGCTGCAGATAATTGAGCGCCGTTCTTTCTCCGGAAAGCAGCACTCTGATATCTCCCTTAATAACACAGAGAAGCTCACCCGGATGCACCTTGTCTCCGTCACTGCACTTAAAATCAAAGCTTGTACTTTCATCAAGCAAAGTAAATACTCTTGCGAAAACATCAAGTCCTGCTATAATGCCTTCCTGTTTTGCAATAAGCTTCACAGTTCCCAATCTGTATGCAGGCATTACCGCATTGGTCGATACATCCTCTCCCGGCATATCCTCTCTCAAGGCAGCAAGTATAAGCCTGTCGGCATTAAGTTTTAAATTGATATCATTCATGGCTTGCTTTCATCCTTTCTATAGCATTAAGCACTTCTCTGCGGTATGCTTCAAAAAGCGGTTCCTGCTCTCTGTATACCGAAAGTTCCGGAGCACTGCCGCTGAATTTTTTTCTCTCTCCGAACAATATATCATCAGCCGCGCGCTGTGCAAATACCAGAGACTCTAAAAGCGAATTGCTGGCCAGCCTGTTTCTTCCGTGAACACCACTGCAGCTTGTTTCACCGCAGGCATAGAGTCCCGGAAGATTTGTCCTTCCGCTTAAGTCAGCCTTTATTCCTCCCATAAAATAATGCTGCGCCGGAACTACGGGTATAGGCTCATGCAGAGGATCGTAGCCTTCCTCCCTGCAGCGGGCAAGTATGTTCGGAAAATGCTTCCGTATGGTTTCTTCCCCTATCGGCCTCATGTCTTCCAACACATATTCGGTTCCGTCCTTTTCTATCTGCGCATTTATAATGCCGCTCAAAACATCTCTCGGCTGAAGCTCATCTGTAAATCTTGCACCGTTTTTATCATAAAGCAGTGCACCCTCACCTCTTACGGATTCGGATATAAGGAAACGCCTGCCCGGTTTTCTTGAGAAAAGTGTTGTCGGGTGTATCTGTATATAATCAAGATGTTCAACAACAACCTTGTGACGCATGGCTATAGCCAGAGCATCTCCGGTAATGTGCGAAAAATTAGTTGAGTTCTTATAGAGACCGCCTATACCCCCGCAGGCAAGTACTACTGCCGCAGCGCCTATGGTATAAGGCTCTCCGTCGTTTCCTGCTGCCACTATTCCTCCGCAGGCATCCGAATCATTTATTATATCCAGCATGACCGTATCCTCACGAAGTATGATATTGTCTCTTGTCCTTACTTCATCCAGCAGAGTCTGTGTTATTTCTTTACCCGTAATATCCTCATGGAAAAGTATCCTTGGTCTTGAATGTGCACCCTCACGTGTAAACGCAAGGCTTCCGTCCGGATTTCTTGTGAAGTCCACTCCTCTTTGCAAAAGATCTCGTATAATACTGTTGGAAGAACGTATCATCAGATCCACGGCTTTTACGTCATTTTCATAATGACCGGCATGCATGGTATCTTCCATATACGGCTCGTAGTCGTTTTCTCCGCACAGCATGCAGATGCCTCCCTGTGCAAGAAAGGAATCGCTCTCATCCGCCTTCTGCTTTGTTACGAGCAGTACCTTCATGCGCTCCGGAAGATTGAGCGCGCAGTAGAGGCCTGCGGCTCCTGTTCCGACGATCACTGTATCAAAATATTCATTCATAGCAGACATGATGGCTATGTCCTCTTTTCCGTTTTAATATGCTTAAAGCCGTACATGCTTATCTTAAATGACAGCTGTTGCACATTCCGGATCCCTTCGATTCGCGCTTCAAGCAGTGAGCTGATTGTAGCACCGCTATTTATAGGTGTCAAGACACCTGTAATCCAGCGTTGTCTATGTAGTCATTCGCACCCGTGCCTTTCGGCACTTTGTGCTCATTTCTGTTACGCAATCAAAAACAGGAGGATGATTGCAAGTAAACTTGCTCATCCTCCTGTTTCCGATTCCGTTTATGCGCTAATATTCTTTTCCCCCGCTGACCATAAGTGTAGTTTACATCAGCTATGGTTCCGGCGGGCGGTCTGCTTAAGCTTTTCTGCTTGCTATAAGCTTATAGATAGGGTTTCCCTTAGATGAGAATTTCTCCTCATACTCGGTCATTACATTGCCTGCATTCATCTTGTCATCATTATGCAGATCGTAAGTAATGGCATCTATCTTCCATCCGTTCGCGGGTATCGTTTCTACAGAATAATCAAAAAGGCCTCTGTTATCGGTCTTAAACTCGATACATCCGTCCGCTTTAAGTATCCTGTCATAGAGCTTAAGAAACTGCGGTGAAGTCAATCTTCTTCCGGCAGAACGTTCCTTCGGCCACGGATCAGAGAAGTTAAGATATATCCTGTCCACCTCTCCCTCCGCAAAATACTCTTCCAGAAATCTCGCATTATTCCTGATGAATCTGAGGTTGTCAGCTTCCCTGCCTTCCCCGGCACGTTCGGCTCTTTCGCTCTTGTATCTGTTTACCGCCTTATATAAAACGGTGGTATTAAGTTCCATTCCGAGGTAGTCCACCTCAGGATGATCAAAGCTATGTGTTCGTATAAATGTACCCATTCCCATGCCTATCTCAAGAAAAAGCGGGGCATCATTTCCGAAGGCCTCTTCTCTCCATCTTCCCTTGCAGCTCTCAGGCTTCTGTATAACAAGCTCTTCTGCGGCTATAAGTTCCTCTACACCCTTAATATGTCTTATTCTCATTCCTTAAGTTTCCTAATCTTTATTCTGTCACCGATATCAAAGAGCTTCCGGACTCTTTTTCTTCACAGCAAGGCATGATGACCTTTGCCTTATAGAGATCTCCGTCTATCTCGATAACAAGTCTGCCTCCCATAAGCTTGGTGAGACTCTGTGCAATATTAAGTCCGAGTCCCGAGCCTTCGGTACTTCGTGACACATCTCCTCTTATAAATCTCTCGGTAAGCTCTTCCGGTGATATATTGAGCTTTGACTGTGAGATATTCTTGATCGAGAATACACAGTCGCTTCCGATATGCTCCACATCGGCATATATCCTTGTATTCTCCATTGCATACTTGGCAGCATTATTGAGGAGATTTTCAAAGACTCTCCAAAGATGTCTGCCGTCAGCCATAACATAGGCAGCTCCGTCTCCGGTATTCAGATTGAACTCAAGATGTCTTGCGGCAAACTTATCTTCGAATTCGCCTCCTGCCTGTATCGCAAGCTCTGCCATATCGAGCTTACACATATCAAGCTTAATATTTCCGGAGCTTGCTTTTGATGCCTCGACCAGATCTTCTGTGAGATTCTTAAGTCTTGCCGATTTCTTATCGAGTACATCTATATACTCCCTTAGCTTTTCATTGTCTATGTTTTCTCTCTTGATCAGATCCACATAGTTGATTATCGA
Organism: Eubacteriales bacterium; assembly: GCA_030540255.1. GTDB lineage: Bacteria > Bacillota > Clostridia > Lachnospirales > Lachnospiraceae > Avilachnospira. The sequence goes on from JAUNWP010000021.1 coordinate 5,757, forward strand.
GGTAAGCGGTGTCTTGATATCATGCGAAACATTCGTAATAAGATCCGCCTTCAGTCTGTCTGCCTTGACCTGCTCATTAAGCGCGCTCTTTAAACCGTCCGAAATGCTGTTTATACTCTCTACCGCTTCAAGCTCTCCGCCGGTAAAGCCTTCGGTCTCCAGAGTATATCCTACTTCACCCTGTGAAATACGTCTTAATGCCGTATTAATACTGCCTCTTTGTCTGTTTCTTCCGTAGACCGTAAGGTATGCATAGATATCCAAAGCAGCCGCAAAAAGGATGAGCATTATCGCCGCAAAATAATAATATCTATTGAAAAATCCGTTTGTAAGAAAATATACGCTGCCTCCTATGCATACGGCATTTACAGCAATATAAAGCACATACGGGATCAGTGTGGTCCTAACGGTATTCTCATTCTCATCCCCGAGTGCAACTATCGCCCTGCTTATCAGGGAATTCTTAAACATTCCGCCGTAATGCGAGCGTCTGTACATTGAGCACATTGCTCCCACCAGGAATGCATATACTATCACGGATTTGACTGTTATGCACCAAAAGCCCCAGTCATCTTCATTTATAAATACATCCATAAAGTTGTAGAGGGCTGCTCTGAAGAGTGCATAGATAAATACTGCCGCAAAAGCCTGAACCGCAAGCATTCCCTCAACCGGAAGCTTATCGAGAGCATATATCCTTCCGGAGCTTACGAAGCTCTTGTCTCTTACGACAAGGACAAGACTTATCGCACTCACTATAAAACCTATAACGAATGCCGTAAGCCATGCATAGGCTCGCCCTATATATGCACCGTAATCCTCCGCAGCCTGCCTGTACCTGTCGTTATAGAGATAGCTCGTATCTATTCCAAGCTCCAGCACATTGCCGTCTGTATCTCCGAAACCAAAGCTCGACGAATCCGGCATTACATTTGACGGGATAGGATTGATATTGGTATTTATATCCATGCTGTCGCTGACTACAAGATATCTTCCGAAGCCTGCCGCATCGAATCCGTTTTCTCCGACATTGCCTACGGACACATCCTCATTGTCATTGCTTACAAAATACGCATTATACTTGAAATTAGACTCTTCAGCATCATAAATACTTCTAAGAGAATAGTACTCCGCTATGGCACGGAGAGTCTCTATACACAGTTCCTTGATGGTCATTACTCCCTGCGAAGGTCCCGGAGCGATATTATCAAAATAATAAGGATCATATGCCTTATAGTGCAGTTTTACCTGATAGTTGTTCGGCTCCTCCGTAACCTTGGTATAACTGAGTTCCTTACTTTCGAAGTCTATCGAATATCCGAAGGTCTTTGCTATGTTCATGATATCCGACACTGTATAGGAAATGTTTCCGTTCACGGTAGTCGCCCCGGCCACAAGCATATCCGTGTCCAGCTCTCCGTCATTTTCAAAAGCATTTTGCAGTACGGCAAGTCTCCTTATCTTAGAGAGATCCTCGCTGACCATGTCGGAAAACTTTATCGAATCCTCGAAATGTGAGGTATTGATACTGCTTATTCCTCTTCCGTCCACAGAATATCCATGTAACGCAATAAAGCCCGCCAGGGCGAGCATTATTGCAAGGATATGCGTGATGATTATTACACTGCGCTTCATATTATTGTTTTTCGATCTTGTAGCCTACTCCCCATACTACCTTAAGATACTTAGGCTCTCTCGGGTTGATCTCGATCTTCTCTCTGATATGACGGATATGTACGGCAACGGTATTGTCCGCGCCTATAGCCTCCTCATTCCATATCTGCTCATATATCTCATCTATCGAGAATACCTTGCCGGCATTTTTGACCAGCAGAAGGAGTATATTGTATTCGATAGGAGTAAGCTTGATAAGCTCTCCGTCAACATACACTTCCTTGTTGTCATCATTGATGGTAAGTCCGCCGCATTTATAAACAGCCTGCGACGAACTGCCGGTTATATTGCCGAGCTGCATATAACGTCTGAGCTGTGACTTAACTCTTGCCATAAGCTCAAGCGGATTAAAAGGCTTCGATATATAATCATCCGCACCTATATTAAGTCCGAGTATCTTGTCATTATCCTCAGACTTAGCCGACAGAATGATGATCGGCACATCAAGCTTCTCTCTGATCTTGAGTGTTGCATGAATTCCGTCCATGCCGGGCATCATAACATCCATGATGATAAGATCGACCTTGGTTCCGGAGGCGAGTATATCTACCGCCTCCTGACCGTCATATGCTTTTATGATCTTGTAACCGTCGCCTTCCAGATAAATGGATATGGCTTCTACTATCTCTTTTTCATCATCACAAACAAGTATGGTGTTCTGCATATTTCCTCCGTTTAAGCGAATATACGCCATGCTACGATGAAGTTGTTCCTCCACCATGATGAGATCGAACGGTGTACTACTCGGCCGTTTGACGAAGATGCATCAATGACCGTTCCGCCGCCCGCACAGATTCCTACGTGACCGCTTACTACTATAATATCACCTGCCTGTACCTGATCGATACTTGATATCCTCTGATATCTGCCCGGATTTCTCCAACCGCTTGAGGTAAGGTACGACTGACCTACACCTGCCTGGTTGAGACACCAGTATACAAATCCCGAACAGTCGAAAGCATTAGGTCCCTTTGAGCCCCATACATACGGGCATCCGAGCTTGGAGCTTGCAATGGATATAAGATTTCCTGCCGAACCGCTTACGGTTGCTCCGCCCGAGCCTACGCTGACAGAATTATTCTTGTTACCTCCCGAGCTTCCTCCCGAAGTACCTGTATTATTTCTTCCCGACGATGCTGCGGCTACATTTGCAGGCTTCTTCTTGGCATTGCTTGATTCAAGCTTTGCCATAGTCTGGGATCCTACCTTACCGTCCTGGGTAAGATTATTATACTTCTGGAACTGCTTAACGGCTGCCTCGGTTGCAGAGCCGTAATATCCTGTAATAAGTCTTGATGCCAGATATCCGTAATGGTTAAGTCGTTTCTGTACAGTAGTTACAGAATCCGAAGAGTCACCCACTCTGAGTCCGAACGGCTTAGCGTTAGGATCATCGAGAGCATTTCTTGTATCCGGTCCGAGATATCCGTCCACGATCTGGTCATTTCGTGACTGGAATTCCCTGACAGCCCTCTCTGTACCTCCGCCGAAATTTCCGTCAGGCTCATCTCTGAGATAGCCGAGTGCCTTAAGTCTTTCCTGATAATGCTTTACAAGCTCTGATTTTTCACCAAGTCCTATAAGATTAGCCTTGACTTCATCCGAATACAGCAGGTTAATAGTATCCTTTCCGACCTCACCGTCTACGGTAAGTCCGTTGCGTTCCTGCATCTTCTTAACAGCCGCCTCGGTAGTATCTCCGAAGTGTCCCGTAGCGGAATCATCCGTAAGATAGCCAAGCTGATAGAGTCTCTGCTGTATCAAAACAATATCCTGACCGTCATCTCCGTTCTTGACCTTGTAATAAGGTGCCGAACCGCTGAAGAGGCTGTCCCAGGTCTCGATTCCGCATATGCCGTCCTGAGTCATTCCCAGCTGACGCTGAAATTTCTTGACCGCATCGGCTGTAGCTGCTCCGTAATAGCTTGTCGGCTCATCGTTATCCATATATCCCAATGACATGAGTCGTTTCTGAAGCTGTAATACCGTCTGATGCTGTTCGCCCACCTTGAGATAAGCCGGAGCAAGCACTGAGTTATCTTCTGCGGTAGTTACCCCCTCAAGCACCGGCAGCAGCTCACCGTCAAGGTTCATGCCTATAACCGGTTCGGTCTCTGCGCTGTTGTCATTTTCTATAGAAACTATCGTCTCCTCATCCGTATCGCCGGATCTTGCCTCAGAGATATTGGATTCATTGGCGGTACAGGCTGCAAGCACACAGGCACAGGCTGTACCGAGTATGATAGCTCCGAGCTTTCTCTTTCCGAAAAATGTCACTTTTTTCTCCTCTTCTTATCTTTCCTTGATCTGCGCTGCAGCTCAAGATCCATATGTATCTGCTGAGTGCCGGTCATATCCTTTGTACGTTTCATTCTTGCTGCTCTGCGGCGGGCTCTGCGCTCTGCCTGCCGTCTGTCCCTGAAGGTATTACAGATAATCAGCAGGAACAAGACAACTATCACAGCCACAGCTCCGAACCCAAGCTTTTTGAACAGCTCCCCTTTATCGATCCGATCTCCCGGATCTCCTTCTGTATCCTTGCCGTTCGAGCCCATATTTTTCATCTTTGCATTATCTGTATTTTCTTTTGCTGTTTCAGCAGCTTTATCCGCTATGGAAGCGGTCTCGGAATCCGGCTGTATATTATCGCCGTCTCCGTTTACGCTTGCTTCATTTCCGACAGCTTCACTGCCTTCCGATGATTGGGCTTCATTTACCGAAGATTCTTCTGCAGCTCTCGCGCTCTCAGACTCCGCTTCAAGCTCTGCGTCGGTCTTTATACCAAGTGCATTGGCAAGCAGAGGATCCGTCTTTGCCTCCTCATATAGCTCGCTTCCGTCTCCTATATTGATAAGCTTAAGCTTAGCCGCTCCGACCGTTCTGTCTCCGTAAGAATATATGAGGCTTGCCGTACTGTTCCCGTCGGCATCCTCGCTGACCTCAAGACTCTTTCTCACCTCAATGTAATTTCCGCCCTTTGGTATGGTTATACGTGTGTCCGGGTCTATGCCCAGAGTCTTGGAATCAACCATATTAATACCGCTGATCCTGAAATCCGATGCTATTGCCGAATTGGTATCATCATAATCTATCACCTTAAGCGAAGTGAAGTTGTCAAAGCCGAAATCCATAAGCCGGCGTGTATCATTGTAATGATTAGCATGAGCATTCAGCACACAGGTAACAAGCGTCATTCCGTTTCTTCGTGCCGCCGTAACAAGTGTATTTCCGGCAGTCATCGTATATCCTGTCTTACCTGCAAGCGTTCCGCTGTAATACTGGCTTGAATTACGCTTAAGCATGGCATGCTTGGCATACACTGTATTCCACGGATCGTTTGCATCCGGATAACGTCTTATAGGCGCATGTGTCCAGTAAGTATGGCTCTCTATATCAAGGAAGGTATCATTCTTGACTGCCGCAGCCAGTATACGGCACATATCATGAGCCGTAACATAATGCTCCGAATCGGTAAGTCCCGACGGATTATTAAAATGCGTACCGGTGCAGCCTAACTCCTTCGCCCTCGTATTCATCATCTTAATGAACACGTCGCGGTCACTCATCCCGTCTTCCTTAAGCTCCGGATGCTTTGCCCCCACATGTTCCGCAAGTGCATTGGCAACCTCGTTTGCCGACTGAAACAACAGACTGTAGAGACAGTCGAGCACGGAGAGCTTATCCCCCTCTGATGCGCCTATGATTGTAGAGTTCTCCTCCTCTATATGCACGGCATCATAGGAAAATGTGACCTGCTCGCTTAAGTTATCACAATTCTCTATGGTAAGGAGTGCTGTCATGACCTTTGTAATAGACGCCGGATAGTAAGCATTTTCCTCATTCTTTCCATAGAGCACAACGCCGGTATCTGCATCCATGAGACAGGCTCCTTCGGATGCCACATATACATCACTTGCCCAGTTTTCAAGGGCATAAGAGCGCAGCGAAAATACCGGACACAAAAGTGCCGATATAATTATTATACTTATAATTTTGTTTAAAGCATGTTTCAGATATCTCATATGTACAATAAGCTAAAAAGCCATTGAACATTTTACTATAAATAGGCTGTCAAGTCAAAAAAATGCCCGTTTAAAGCCTTTTTTATCCAATATCACACGATTATATCCGCAAATTCCGCATGAATATATCCGGCAAGATCCGATGGTGACAGTAATATCTGTACCCCTCGCTGTCCTCCGCTGACGCCTATGATCTCATGTTCCTTTGCAGATTCATTAATATATGTAGGAAACTGCTTTTTCATGCCTATAGGGCTGCAGCCTCCCCTGATATATCCTGTAGTCGGCAGCAGTTCCTTCATAGGGAGCATCTCCGTCTTCTTATTGCCTGAGACCCTGGCTATCTTCTTGAGATCCACTTCCTCATCCACAGGTATCACACATACAAGATATCCTGTCTTATCTCCGTGAAGCACCAGAGTCTTGAAGAGAGTGCTGTGATCGACTCCGAGCTCATCCGCGGCATGACTGCCCGAGAGATCATTTTCATCGACCTCATATTCCCTGTGCTCATAGCTTACTTTGGCTTTGTCCAGCAGCCTCATTACATTAGTCTTTATTTCCTTTTGCTTTGCCATAGTATGTCTCTTTTCTTGTGGATTTGCGTTGATTATAGTCATTTTAAATCCAATTAACAAGTCATGTCACAAAGTCATTCTGTACATTATCGATAATTTTCAACTCCACATAATGTTAATGTTTGACAATGAAAAAGATAGTTATATAATGACGTTTAAAACACTTAATAAAAAGAAAAGGAGTACAATACAGTGAGTTACAGCTTATGTTTGCCGAGATATTCCATCGGTACGGATTGTTACAATGAAATTCCTTATTTTGCAAGATTTTACGGCAATAAGGTCGTTGTTATCGGCGGAGTGACAGCCATGTCCAAAGCCAAGCAGGCCATACTTGACGGAATCGCCGGTTCAAAGCTTGAAATTCTTGATTTTATTCCTTACGGCGGTAATTCCACATATGAAAACGGCGATAAGCTTATTGCCAATGAAAATGTCAAAAACGCCGACATCATATTCGGCGTCGGAGGCGGCAGAGCCTGCGACACCTGCAAATATGTTGCCGATAAGCTTGATAAGCCTCTCTTCACCTTCCCGACCGTAGGCAGCAACTGTGCCGCAGTCACCGCTATCAGTGTTATCTACAACACAGACGGCAGCTTAAGAGAGTATTACTATCCAAAGCTCGCAGACCATACATTTATCAATTCGGCCATAATTGCCGATTCCCCGTATGAGCTGCTGTGGGCAGGTATAGGTGATGCTCTGTCAAAGGAATGTGAAGCTGTTTTTTCAAGCCGTGGCGACAAGCTTACTCATACGCCGCTCATGGGTGTACAGCTGAGCAGGATCTGCACCGAACCGCTGCTCACATACGGTGCAGCCGCACTTGAATCCTGCAAAGCCAAACAGGCTTCGGAAGCCCTCGAGCAGACCGTGCTTGATATAATCATATCTACCGGACTGGTTTCAAATATGGTTTCCAAGCTTCCTGATTACTATTACAATTCATCGCTTGCTCATATAGTCTACTACGGCTCCGCCGTAACAGAAAAGGGTGATAAGCATCTCCACGGTGAGATAGTCTCACTCGGTGTACTTTGTCTGCTCACTTATGACAAGCAGTATGAGCTCCGTGACCGTATCATGGAATTCAACCACAAGATCGGACTTCCTGTATGCTTCGACGATATAGAGGTCGACGAGTCCGAATTTGCCAAGATGCTCGACTTCGCTGCCAAGACCACAGAATGGAAGTGCCGTGACAAGAGTATTACTGCCGAGGACTACATTAAAGCCATGAAGGAGCAGAATGCTGCCGGAAGAAAGTTAAAGTCAGGCTTATAAAACCATATAAACCAACATTTATGCAAAAGAACCGGCTGTGTATCAGTCGGTTCTTTTGCGAAGGTATTATAGTCATACTAAGCGCTCACTGTATCGCGCTTTAACAGACAATTCCGTAATTATCAAAATCCCGGATCGAATAAAGTCTCACAAACATCTCTGACTTTCTGTTCCGATCGGTTAGGACCGATTCCTCATCGGCATCCCTTTCGTCCACAGCTGCCGCCTTACCCGACTCCTTACCGCTTATGCGTTTTCCCTGATCTTGATGGTAATAGGATACCGGTTTACTGTGAATTCAAGGTGTGCTTAATATAAACAGTCTGTTAATAAACCATAAAATAATTATAAAGTGGCATAAGCCATTACTCTGCGCTGCTTAAGAGCATGATCTTGGATAATTCGCCCTCGGATGCATTTTCCTCGCTTGAGCCCCATACCATGATACGGCTTCCTGCTTTAACATCCTGAAGCTTAACGATCTGCTTTGTCCTGAACGGCACTACCTGAACCTTATCATCCGAAGCGGTCCACTTGTTGCCTTCATTATCCTTAATTGTAAGAGTCTTGTCGTCCTTGCTCCATTCCGCACCCTTTACTACCATATACATAGGTCCGGATGCATCCGCCGGGAGATTTGTTATAAGCGCCTGGAGATTTACCTGTGCCGGAAGTGAGAGTGTCATAGTGTCTCCTGTCCATGCAAGCACCGAACTTCCCGGCTGTACATCCTTAAGCTCTATAGGCTCACCTGTGGAAGCATCGATGATCGGAACATCCTCGGTCAAGTTGTATATCATGGATTCCGATTCCGCACCCGAAGGATTTGCCTTCTTGACATCCTCATCATACTCTGTGTCGATAACGAGACTCATGCTGTCGGGATCAACGCTCTCCACTGTTCCGAATCTGCTTATCGGATCCTCTGTGAAATAATCATCCGACTCAGATTCCGCTTCTGTACTCGTTTCAACTTCAACAACGGAATCCTTGGTCTCATTTTTGGTATCGACCTCAGACTCTATAACTGCCGCACCTGAAGTTGTTTCCTTTTCGGCATTCTTGCTTCCGCAGCCTGTACTTGCGGCTACCGCAAGTGCAAGTGTTGTCATAGTTACAAGATATTTAATATTCTTTTTCATTATAAACTCCTTTACCATGCTGTTATGTCTGAATCCCTGCTAAGCTGTTCATCACTTATCTCAAAATACTGCTTAACAAATTCAGGTATCTTATCGGCATCAAAAGTCAGATCTATACTTTTTGTCTCCGAATAATCCAAATAATCACCGTATGCCATGCTTGCGGTCTCATTTAAATAGGTATCCGCTGTTCCGTCATTTATGTATTCCTCGGCAGGTATTCCGCTTTCTTCGTCTACATAATCATAGCTTGTCTTTTTAGCTGTGTTAAACGTAATTCCTACACCCACACCGTAATACTGAGAATTAAAGACATTATTGGTACCCACATAGAGTACCACGCTGTCCAGTATCTCCCTTATCTCATCCTTATCGGTAACGATAAGCGGTTCCTTGGTCTCATTTATCTTGCTTCCGTCTTCGTCATAATAATATCCGCGTCCGTCCGTAAGAGTTATCTGAGTAATTCCGTCTGGATCTATTCCATTATTCGGAATGACACCGTACTCCTCCAGCAGCTTAATGGTTCCTGTAAATGAAGGATACAAAGGATAATAACCGCTATCGTTAAGCATTCCCAGATATCCGTCATTTTTCCTGATTTCATCCGCTACCGCCTGGAAGTCCTTATGTTTAAACTGCAATGCAGCTACAGGCGATTCCTTCCTGCGCGTCTCTATACTGAGCTCCGAAAGCTCCTTGGTATAAGTATCGAAGAGCTTTGCGATAATTTCGCTGCGTTCGCTTTCTGAATACGCTCCGAGATCTATCCTGTGACAGCCGAATTCATCTTTATAATTAACTCCGCTTATCTCCTTTACATACTCTTCGCTTCTCGTGAGTATAGGATATACGGCAGTCTTGAATTCGCGGCTGTTGCAGATCTTCTCCAGCTCATCTCCTGTATCAGCCAGATCATAGCTATAATGTCTGTACACAGTCTTGCCGTTATTAAGATGCCATGCAAGCAGGATAGTATTGATGTTCTGAGACTCCTCTGCCGCTCCGTCTTGTCTTCTTGGCTGTATCACAGCATTATAGACACCGTCACTCGCCTTTGCCCCATTATCTCTAAGCTCCTGTATATGAGCTATTCCTGCCGTTGCGACAGCCTTGACAGCTTCCGTATCAACGAGCCTCATATCGCAAACCACATCTACTTCATCTCTGTCATGCTTTAGACGTGCAACGCCGTACTCATCATCATAAACTACATTATCTTCATTTCCGTAAATGCTTTCTATAGAGGTTGAATATACCGCCGAGGACTCTATCTTGCTGTCCTCCGGCACATAATCATCAAAGCCGCTTACATCAAATCTGAAGAATGCAAATACTGCCAACGAAATTATCAGACATATTGCCATATGCGGCTTATGCGCAAAAAGCTTCTTGAAGTCCGCATTGTATATTATCTCGATAATACAATGAACTATTACAGTAGCTGCAACTATCGCAAAGACAGTCCATGCATCCGAATTACCTGCTATGCTTCCTATCAGCGCACCTGCCGCAAGTGCCGCAGGAACCGTAATAAGCAGCTTTATCGGAGCCTCCGTTTTCTTAAACGCCATAGATGTTCCGGCCGCTTCCGATCTCCTCATCCTGTAGAGCATGAATGATGCTGCCATCAATACTGCCGCTGCCGCAAGTGATACAAGTGCACGTACAGGCATGGAGCTTCCGGACATACTTGCCCATGTCACAGGAGAGAGCCACGAGCTTATCTCTTCTATCCTCTCACTGTCCTGATAATAGCTCCAGTAATACAGGCTCTTCATCATCTCAATGACTCCGTATACTGCCGGACCGTAAGACAGCAATACCGCTGTTCCCATAATACCTGTAAGCTTTGTGCCCGTGAGCATCATGGCAAGTACTGTTGTCGCAAAGAACAGTATGAAGAAGCACATTCCGTACAGATAATTCATAAGCGCATAGCTTAAGCAGCCGGCATGTCCGCTGCGGCTTCCGATTATCAGCGCCGATGCAATTGCCATGATAAGATACGGTATTCCCACCATCAATATGCTGTTGACCGCTGCAACCGCAAAGAGTCTGTTTCTGCTTATCGGCAGGCTGTGATAAAAATCCGTCTTTCTGCCGTTATGCAGATATGAAAATGCCGATATTCCCGATATAAGCGCAAGCAGTATAAGCAAAACAAGCAGTCCGCCCGCAGCATTATGTGTATTAATAAAATCTCTGTATATCCACGCCTTGGCATTGGCAATATCTACCGCACTCGCTCCGATATCAAGCTGTCTTAAGTAATTATCGGATACGAGCAGTGATGCTATAGGCATTACAAAGAAAAACATCAAGGTCGCAATTGCCGGAAGTGCCATCCTTCTCTTAAAGTTTTCCTTCATCAGATCAAAGAATGAGCTTTTTGATGTCATAGCCCTTCACCTCCGTTTCACTGATAAATATCTCTTCGAGAGTGAGCGGCACAGTCTCATAGAATACAGGCTCAAGCCCTCCTATGACTGCATTTATCTCTTCCTCGCCGCCTCTTACCGTCAGTGTCAGCAGACTTCCTCTCTTCTCACATATAATGATATCCAGTCCCTTGATATCGGCTTCCGTCATCCCCGGCTTAAGCACACACTGTACCTTATGGATATTGAGCTTCATATCGTCAAGCTCCTCCGAAAGAAGTATTCCTCCCTTATGAAGAAGTCCCACATGATCACATATATCCTCAAGCTCTCTTAAGTTATGTGAGCTTATTACCGGAGTCAGTCCTCTGTCTGCCATATCTCCCGCTATAAGACTCTTGACTGCCTGTCGCATTACCGGATCAAGTCCGTCAAAGGTCTCGTCGCAATACAGATACTTTGTCTTTGCCGATAATCCGTATATAATTGCCAGCAGCTTCTTCATTCCCTTTGAATAGGTATTGATCTTCCTGTCCTTAGGGAGTTCAAACGAATCGATCAGCATGTCGAATCTGTGTATATCAAAATCCGGATATACCAGTCTGTACAGATTCGTCATTTCTCTCGGCTTGGCATTTTCAAAAAAATACTGATCATCCGATATATAGAATAGATTCTGCTTGACCTCAGTATTTTCATATACATCGGTACCGTCTATCCTGACACTGCCGCTGTCGGGCTTCATGATTCCCGCAGCCATCTTTAAAAATGTACTCTTTCCCGCACCATTGGTTCCGACAAGCCCGAATACCGCCGAATCCCTGATGCAAAGATTCAGATCATCCACGGCAACAAAGCCGTCAAAGGTCTTTGTAAGTCCGCTTACTTCAATCATATTCTTTTTCTCCCTTAGCCTGACTGTAAATGTCCCTCACCTCGGCAATAAGCTCTTCTTCCTTGATTCCTGCCTGAACAGCCTTGCCTATGTCTGCTCTTATCTCCGACAAAAGCTCTTCACATTTCCTGTCTCTGATATCATCCAGAGGAGATACGAAGCTGCCCTTGCCCTTGACCGAATAGATGTATCCTTCCCGTTCAAGCTCAATGTAAGCTCTCTGAACCGTATTGGGATTGATTGAAAGCTCTGCCGCCAGATTTCTTACCGACGGCAAAGGACTGTTCTCACTCAAAGCTCCCCGGATCATGAGCTCGGACATCTTCTCGACTATCTGTTCATAGATAGGTCTTCTGTCCATTTGATCCAAAAATATCATACAGATCTTCCTTTCTCTGTATATCCGGCTACCTTATACGCATCTGTGCAGCATTACAGCGCTCACAGCCTTCACTGAGGCTTAAGCCGTTCCCGGAACTGCCAAAGTGATAAGCGTATTAACTGTACTAATCATCATAGTACAGATGATACACTCTGCTTTCGGTTTAGTCAATTGATTAATTCTTAAGAAACTATGATGTTTTGTTCTTTCTTTTTGCGCATTATACGGATTGCTCCGCGCTGCGCTCTCTCGCAATCCATCTGCGCGTTTTTTCACTGTTTTCATTTTATTTTGGTTTTTAGCGCATAATACGGATTGCTTCGTGCTTTCGCACTCTCGCAATCCTCCGGAAATTCGCACCCGTGCCTGTCGGCACTTTGTGCTCATTTCCGTTACGCAATCAAAAACATAAGGATGATTGCAAGTAAACTTGCTCATCCTTATGTTTCCGATTCCGTTTATGCGCTAAAAAGCGGATATATCCAAGGCTTTCAGCCGGACATATCCGCTTCGTCTAAATCTGTATATTCAGATACTTTTATTTAATTTTTAATTCTTCTTAACGCTCTTTACGCTTGCAACCACCATGCCGGTAAGTGCAAACAAAGCGATAACGTTAGGAATAACCATAAGCTGGTTAAACATGTCGGAAAGCTCCCATACAAGGTCACTTGAAGTAAGTGTACCGAGGAAGATGAATATAAGTGCAATAATGGTATACACTACCTTACCCTTATCTCCGAACATCCAGATCACATTGATCTTTCCGAAGAGATTCCAGCCGAGTATAGTTGAGAAGGCAAAGAAGAACAAGCATATTGCAACAAACATAGCACCAAGCTGCTCTCCGAATACTGTACCGAAGGCTGTCTGTGCAAGATTTGCCTTGCCGATTCCCTCCGGAATAACACCGCTTGCAAGTATTCCGTCACTTGTATAAAGTGTAGAGATAATAACAAGTGCATTAAGTGTAAGTACTACGAAGGTATCGATAAATACACCTACCATAGCAACCACGCCCTGCTCATGCGGGCATGAAACATTAGCAAGCGCATGTGCATGAGGTGTTGAACCCATACCTGCCTCATTTGAGAAAAGTCCTCTCTTGGCACCCTGGCTCAGCGCTGTCTTAAGTGCATATCCGAAGCTTCCGCCGATAATTGCATCAGGCTTAAATGCATACTTAAATATCATCCCAAAGGTCTCCGGAAGATACTTTACTCGGATAACAAGTACTGCAAGTCCTCCGATAAGGAAAACCAGCGCCATGATAGGCACTACCTTCTCTGTAACCGAAGCAAGTCTCTTAACATCTCCAAGGAAGATGGCTGCACAGAAGATAACAAGTGCGATTCCCACTACCCATGACGGTATTCCGAAGGCTGTACTGATAGTCGAGCCTATAGAGTTGGACTGAACCATGCATCCGAAGAATCCGAGCGCAAGGATAATTGCTATAGCAAAGAAGTGAGCAAGGAATTTTCCGAAGCCTCCCTTGAATGCGGTAGTTATATAGTAAACCGGACCTCCGTGGATGCTTCCGTCCTCTCTTACCACTCTTGTCTCCTGAGCAAGTGTAGCCTCGGCATAGATGGTTGCCATACCAAAGAAGGCAATAATCCACATCCAGAATATCGCACCCGGGCCACCTGTAAGGATAGCTCCACTGGCACCGACGATATTACCGGTACCTACCTGTGCCGCAATAGCTGTGGCAAGTGCCTGGAAGGAAGACATTCCCGCATCATGCTTCTTGCCGAAGAGATTAAGCTCTCCGAAAGTCTTCTTCATTCCGTATCCGAAGTATTTGAGCTGTACAAAGCCGGTCTTCACCGAATACCAAAAGCCTACTCCCAGGAGCAGGATAACAAGTACGTAGTCAGACAGATATGAATTGATTGTCTGGACAATAGATAACAGCATATTAAGATCCCCCTTTTTGATTTGCTGTCACCTTGGAGAAAGCCCAACTACTTTTTGCTGTATATCGACATATGAGTATCTTCTTTGTGTCACTTGCAGCAAACAGTCAATCGATAATAACACGATATGATCAGGATTAACTGCCCATGCTGTTTTTGACAAAAGAAAAGAGCCGCTTAAGTTTCCGGCGGCTCAAGAACTCATGCATAAATACCTGTAAAAGTTAAATAACTTTCGACATGCAGCTTCGTTCTTTTGCCTGAGAGATTCGGTATCAATGTACCTTACACCTTCGGCATCCAATTTAATGGAATTCTCCAAAGCGCCCTCCGCGTTCGGTCTCCCCTTAAGATTCCTAACGCTTCATTGGGTTAAAGTAGTTGCGCTTACTCTACCACAAGTCCATATGCTATTCAAGTACTTTCTCGGCTTTTGCCCATAAATAGTACTATACTTATAAAAATATGATACTATACAGTGCTTTTATGACTGTCTTTGCTTTTGAAAATGCTTAATGCTCTTTTACTTGACAGGACGAAGCTTGAATGAAATAAGTGCAGTAAGAAGCTCGCTTATCCAGAATGCGTGCCATACACCGTTTGCTCCGATCATGCGGCTTAATATAAATGCGGCAGGTATTATGATAATAATGTATCTGCACAAGGATATAACAAGTGAACTACTGCCCTTTCCAACGCCTTCAAGCACGCCGGATATAGTGACCGACACAGCCGAGAACACAAATCCTGCCGATATTATCCTGAGCGCAGACATTCCGTATCCGACAGTCTCCGTATTACTTGTAAAAAGTCCTATAAGTTTATCCGGTATAAGCAGACAAAGAACCGTACCGACAGCCATTATCAACACACACATACCGAGAGTAACACTTTCCGTCTTCCTGACTCTCTCATATTCCTGCGCTCCGTAATTGTAGCCCACTATAGGTCTTATTCCCTGAATGATTCCGTTTGCACTCAGATACAGGAAAGTCTGAAGCTTATAATATGCTCCGAGCACAAGCACATATCCTTCCGAAAAGCCCGCAAGTATAGCGTTAAGAGATGAGATAAGCAGTGAAGGCAATGCCAGATTGAGCGCCGCCGGAATGCCTACCGCATATATGCGCCTGATTATCGAATGTTCGCTGCGTGCATCCCCGATAAGAACCGAAGCCGAAAGGTATTCTCCTATCCTTATCCTTAACGGCAGCGGTCTTACCACTCCGGCTCCGACATACAGGCTGAACGCCACGACATATCCGAGTCCGGTAGCTATAGCCGCACCTCTTATACCAAGCTCCGGAAAAGGTCCTATACCGAATATCAGCAAAGGATCTGCGATTATATTGAATATACAGCCTGCAAGCATACAAAGCATGGTATCGGTCATACGTCCCGCCGCCTGAAGCACCTTCTCGGCATGCATGCCCATACTGAATACGGGTGAAAATGCAAATACTATATAGGCATATTGGCATCCGTACTCAACTATAAGCTCAGATTCGGTAAATAACTTAAGAAACGGTCTTATACCTAAAATGCACAATACAGCAAGTATCACGCCATGAATAAAGGAAATGATATATCCTATCGTTGCCGAGGCATCAGCCTCACGTCCGCACTTCGCTCCGAGAAAGAAAGAGATTGCCGAACAGGCACCTACTCCGTAACCTATGGCAACGGCGCCTATAAGGTTCTGCATCGGATATACCAATGATAATGCTGTCATTGCCTCCTCTCCCATCTTTGCAACAAAGAAGCTGTCAACTATGTTATAGCCGGCATTTACAGCCATAGACATGACCATAGGTATTGACATAGACAGCACCAGCGGCAATATAGGTTTTTCCTTCATAAATGTCTGATCACTCATATTTCCTGTTCCTTTTCTCTTTATTATCGATTAAATACGGATTGCTTCGTGCTCCGTACTCTTGCAATCCTTCGAAAATTCGCACCCGCTTCTTTCGAAGCTTTGTGCTCATTTTCGTTTGGCCGTCCTATAGTCGTCTTCGCAGCTGCAAGCCGCTGCTTTGCCGACTACACTCCGGCTTTAATCGATAAATTAACAAAAGCCACACAACTGCCTCTCGGCAATTGTGTGGCGAAAATAATGTCGCTAATCCCGGCATTAAAAAAATCCACATAGGTTTTATGGTATGAATTTTAGCAATTTTCCATAGACATTGCAAGCTGTAATACTTGCCAAATCCTTATACGGTAAGCCTCATCAATGCTTTCTTCCGTGAAGTATCGGAGAAAGCGGCTTATATATCATGAAGCAGAGTACAACATCTATAAGTCCCTTAACCAAGGTAAACGGCATATTGAAGATAACAAGGCACTTAAGCAGAGTATCTGCCGAAGGAAGTATAGCCTGATACATGCTTATGATCACATCCAGCGGCAAGCCGTAGAACTTAACATAGGCCGGATATGATATGAAGTAATTGATAGGAAGACTTAATACAGCCATTGCTGCAGCTCCTGCCACAGCTCCGATCAATGCTCCGTGTCTGTTCTTGTTAAGCTTATAAATAACTCCCGCAACAACAGAGAACACGGCTCCGAGGAGGAAATTGCACAGCTCTCCTGTGCATGCCGTTGTTGATCCCTTTATAACTATAATGAGCAGATTCTTAAGTAAGCTTATTATCACGCCGTATACAGGTCCGAGTGCAAAGGCTCCGAGCAGTGCCGGAAGGTCAGATATATCCATCTTGACGAAAGCCGGCATAAGCATCGGTATAGGGAAATCAATAAACATAAGTATAAAAGCTACTGCCGAGAGCATTCCTGCCATAACAAGCTTATGTGCACGTTCGTCGGCTGATTTTTTCACTTCCGGCGATGCGGAAGCATTAACAAAATTCTTATCTGATGCGCTGTCTGTCTGCATTTGCAAACCTCCGTAAAATCATTTTAACGAAGCTTTAGTTTACCCATTAAGTACACGACAGTCAACCTGATTTCATAAAAAGAGCATACCTTGGCACATTCTCGCGCCAAATGCTGCTTGCGGCATTTTCTCCCCGGCAGGAGTGCGCATACCGCAGAGCAGCTTGGATTTTCTATTATATTTATCACTTCACGTCCAAAGCAAATGCCTGTGTGAACTTTTTCTGATCCAGGCTGTGATTATAAGAGAGATATTTGTAATTAAGTATCTCTTTGTAATACGGACAGATCGAACTCATAACAGACTCATCATGTGTATAGAAGTTGCCTTCATTATCATAACAGCCGTTCGGATGTATCACAGGGACCTTTTGAGACAGATCGAGCAGCAGCTTGTTATACGGCGTCATCTTAAGTCCGGCAGCCTTAAGCACATAGCTTGAAAGAAATACAGAGCTTAACTTTCCGACATTTTCATATGGCATATCATAATTGGTCCATATCATAAACGGGGTCTGATACCACATTATACGGTCTGCTATCGGCACCTGATCCGAGCTCATGCCCGCTATCTCATCATAAAACTCATCCTCAACTCCGGGCTGATGGTCTCCGAACATAACTATCATAGTCGGTTCGTCCGACTGTGCAAAATATTCCGTAAGGTATCTGAAGGCATCATCACTTTTCTTGATCAGGGACAGATATCTGTCAGCCTCGGGATATTTCCCCGCAAGCGCTCCTGTAAGTTCGACCTCCTGATCAAAATTATCAAATGCGGTATCATATCCGCCGTGATTTTGCATGGTCACATTAAATACAAACAATTTATCCGACGGATCGTTTTTAGCCTCCACAGTCTCGATTATTTTGTCAAAGTCAGCCTTGTCGCTCACATAATTTCTAAGCTCCTCTGCGCCCTCATAATCATTAATGTCATAAAACTCATCAAAATCCATGAAGGTATACACATTGGAACGGTTCCAGTTTTCTCTCGGATAAGGATGCATGGCAACTGCATAATATCCCTGATCCTTTAATGTCGATACAAGCGAATATGCACCGGGGTGGACATTAAACTGGTATGCGCAGGTGGCATGTGGCAGCACCGATATACTGTCACCTGTAAGGAATTCAAATTCGGTATTCGCTGTCATTGCTCCGAATACCGGCACGCATAAGCTTCCTCTTATCGCATTTTTATCTATACTGTACCAATATGGAAGATATGCTGTATTAGTATCAAAATCACCTGCCACACCGAGGTCTGAGAAGCTCTCATTCATGATACAGATAATATTTACAGGCTCCGTTGTCGATCCGATAGCTGCTACTGCATCTTCCGAAGCAGCACCGTTCTCACCGTTATCAGTGCCGAACTCAGCCTCCCCTTCATCGGTATACGGCGCAATTATCGAGGCAAGCTCACTGCGGCTGTATCCCGGAGGCGGCGAAGCCACTATATATTTCTCAAATAAAGCGGTTGTCAGGAGATAACCCTTAGTTTCATATGTGCTGTTGATATCCCAGATATTTATCTCATAATTACGACTCGGCATAATATATGTGAAGAACATAAATGAATATCCGACGACCGCCGCAGCGCAGCCGGCAAATGCTCCGAGTCTCTGTTTTCTGCCTCTTAACTTAAACGGATAGAATATAAATATTATATCTGCACCAAGCACTGCTCCTATAGACAGTCTCATGGCATTGCTTAGCTCAAAGCTGTAATTCTTTGTTACCGATACAGCAGTACCGAAAGCAGTTATATCCCATACCGTTATAGGTCTCGAACGAAATTCCATTACAAAGGTCTCTGCAATAGACAATGCTAAGAGAAATATCGAAACCAAGGGTATCGTTATCCTTGTCGAACCGCTTATTCCGAAAACTGTAAGATACAGCACATAGCTCCAGCATATATTGAATATGATCTCAGTTGTTTCTATATAAGCCAGATTGCCGGTGACCGTCTCAAACAAATAAAAGGAAACAATAGGCATAATAAGCATACCTAATATCCCCACCGTCATGCGTATAATCGCTTCCGTGCTTTTCTTATCCTGATTCACTAAAAAATTTTCTTTTTCCGTTTTTTTCTCTTCCAAATTTGTACACCCTGTCAATATTTTTTGTTAGCTGATTTTAACATAAAGCTTTGTTTTAGTCATAATTTACCCGAATATTTCACAAAATTTACGAATTAAAGCCGGACGGCAGTCATCACTTCACTGATACCGACTGCTTGCAGGCGAGCATCTGTGAAGTGATGACTATCGGACGGTTAAACGAAAATGAGCACAAAGCTTCGATAGAAGCGGGTGCGAATTTTCGTAGGATTGCGGGAGTACGAAGTACGAAGCAAGCCGTATTTAATTCGTTAAGTGAATTAAAGCCGAACTGCAGTCAGGCTTTAATCGTTATACAAACAGAAAGAAAGACCGAAGGAAATTCCTCCGGCCTGTAAGTGTACGCTTTTATTTAATTTATTTCTCCATCAGCTTTTCTACGGCAGCCGCCTCTTCCGGAGAGATCTTGTAGGTATGCTTGTCATCCTCAGGGAATACACCGTTTCTTACTTCCTCAACATAAGCTGTAAATGCATCCTGAAGCACCTTGCCAACCTCGGCATATCTCTTAACGAACTTAGGTGTGAAGTCATCATAATATCCTGCCATATCGGCATAGATAATAAGCTGTCCGTCAACCTGAGAGCCTGCACCGATTCCGTATACAGGGATGCTTACCGCATCATGCACAGCCTTACCTGCGATAGTCGGAACTCCCTCGATAAGAACAGCCCATGCACCTGCTTCCTCAAGCTTCTTAACCTGATCAATAAGCTTCGCAACAGCAGCGGCTGACTTACCCTGAGCCTTGTATCCGCCGATCTGAGCCATAAACTGAGGTGTAAGTCCGATATGACCGATAGCTGCGACACCTGCCTGAGTGATAGCACGCATACGCTCAACTATAAGCTCTGTTCCGCCCTCAAGCTTTACGCAGTCACATCCGCTCTCCTTGATGAATCTGCCTGCATTTGCAATAGCATCTTCATCAGACTCCTGATATGACATATACGGCATATCTCCTACTATAAATGTATTCGGCGCACCTCTTCTTACCGCCTGACAGCTTCGGATCATGTCATCCATGGTTACCGGGAAGGTAGTATCATAGCCGAGCTGAACCATTCCCATTGAGTCACCGACAAGGATCATATCCATTCCGGATCTCTCAACATACTTTGCTGTAAGATAATCATAGCTTGTTATCCATGTTACCTTCTGTCCTTCCTCTTTCATCTTGAGAAAATCAGGAATCGTCTTCTTCTTAAGTGCCACTGCTTAGTTCCTCCGTAAAATAATCAATAATTTTATGGCGACCGTTTTTTTTTGGTCGAATTGCACAATTTCTTCCTATAGTTCTTGTGCTGATTTATAGGATTTCAATATCACTCATGTTATCATCCGGGTAAATTATTGTCAACGATAAAAAATTTCTTTTTGTTTAAATTCCACAATTTTCATGTTTATATTTTGTATGTATAAAACAAATCTAAACATTCTCAGCAAACTGTCTTTTATGCATCTTATCACATAGACAGTCTGTGGTCTTTTTGCTATACTTATCGTTTAGTTAACACGCAATTATCAGATATGAAAGGACAATATAATGATATCAACCTCACATTTGACATTCCGTGTAGGCAAGAAGGCCTTATTTGAGGATGTGACGATCAAATTCACAGAGGGCAACTGCTACGGTCTGATCGGAGCAAACGGTGCCGGTAAGTCTACTTTCCTCAAGATTCTCTCGGGACAGCTTGAACCTACCAACGGTGAAGTCATTATATCCAAGGATCAGAGACTCTCGGTACTCGAGCAGGATCATTTTAAGTATGACGATTACACAGTGCTTGATACGGTCATCATGGGCAATCAGAGACTGTATGAGATAATGAAGGAAAAGGACGCCATCTACATGAAGCCGGATTTTTCCGACGAAGACGGTATACGTGCCGCAGAGCTTGAGGGCGAATTCGCAGAGATGAACGGCTGGGATGCCGAAACAGATGCGGCAACCCTTCTCTCCGGACTCGGTGTAGAGGTCAGTGAGCATTATAAGCTTATGAGCGAGCTTCCGAGCCCACTCAAGGTCAAGGTATTGCTTGCCAAGGCTCTCTTCGGAAATCCGGACATATTGCTGCTCGACGAGCCTACCAACCATCTCGATCTTGATGCCATTGCCTGGCTTGAGGAGTTCCTCATCAACTTTGAGAACACTATAATCACTGTATCACATGACAGATACTTCCTTAATAAGGTATGTACGGCAATTGCCGATATAGATTACGGCAAGATACAGCTTTATGCCGGAAACTATGATTTCTGGGTAGAGTCCTCTCAGCTTATGATCAAGCAGATGAAGGAAGCAAACCGCAAGAAGGAAGAGCAGATCAAAGAGCTCAAGGACTTCATTGCACGTTTCGCCGCAAACGCATCAAAGTCCAAGCAGGCCACCTCACGTAAGCGTGCCCTTGAGAAGATCGAGCTTGAGGAGATCAGACCTTCAAGCAGAAAGTATCCTTATATCGATTTCAAACCTAACCGCTCGATCGGCAACGAGGTCCTCACAGTCAAGAATCTCTCCAAGACCATTGACGGAGTAAAGGTATTGGATAATATCAGCTTCATGGTAGGTAAGGAGGATAAGATCGCATTTGTCGGTCCTAACGAGCTTGCAAAGACGACTCTCTTCCGTATACTCATGGGTGAGATCAAGCCGGACGAGGGCGATTATAAATGGGGCGTTACAACAAGCCAGGCTTATTTCCCTAAGGACAGCAAGGAAGAATTTGCCGGAGACGATACCATCTATGACTGGCTCATGCAGTACAGCCCGGAGAAGGATGTTACTTATGTAAGAGGCTTCCTCGGCAGAATGCTCTTCGCCGGAGATGACGGTATGAAACGTGTAAATGTCCTCTCCGGAGGTGAGAAGGTGCGCTGCCTGCTTTCCAAGATGATGATAAGCGGTTCAAATATCCTTATCCTTGACGAGCCTACAGACCACCTTGACATGGAATCGATATCCGCACTTAACACCGCACTTATCAAGTTCCCGGGTGTTATACTCTTCTCATCAAGAGACCATCAGGTTACCGAGACCACTGCAAACCGTATCATGGAGATACGTGACGGCAAGCTCATCGATAAGATGACTACCTACGACGAATACCTTGCAGCAGATGACGCAGCAAGAAAGAGCTTCACCTTCACCCTTACGGGAGACGATGCAGGCGACAACTGATTCCCTTCGTCTTAATGTCGGTGAATTTTAAATAAGTCACAAAAAAGCGTGTGAAGAAATGTTTTATCATTACTCACACGCTTTTTGTTTTCTTAATTTTTATTGACTTAAAAGCTGTTATTATTCGTTTAACAGTAAACAGCGTACTATGCAAAAACTGTCCGGATCCTTGATCGGCTCCTTACAAGCTTATATTATTTCCATGCAAATGTTGCCATTCCGTATACATAGATAAATATGATAAGCACCGGCGCGAGATACTTGAATATCGGTTTCATCCAAGGCTGTATCTTGAGACCCTTGCCTGTATTGGCTTCATTGACAAAGTTGTCCCAGCCCCATCCGAACTTGTTGCAGCAGAACAATGCCAGCACAAGTGAGCCTATAGGCAGGATATTGTTTGAAACTACGAAATCCCAGAAATCAAGCCATGCGCTTCCCTCTGCAAAAGGCTGGAAATGAATCACGCTGAAACCGAGCGCAGTCGTAAGTGCAAGCACAAAGATCAGAATTCCGCATACCACACAACCCTTAGGTCTGGACCATCCCGTAAGCTCTCTGACCATAGCCAAGAGGTTCTCGCATACTCCGAGCACGGTAGACATTGCCGCAAATATCATAAACAGGAAGAACAGAGTTCCCCAGATGCGTCCACCCTCCATATTGTTGAAGACACTCGCCATGGTATCAAACAAAAGACTCGGTCCGGCATTTACATCAAGCCCATAACTTGAACAAGCCGGGAATATGATAAAGCCCGCAAGAACAGCCACAAGTGTATCAAGTATTATGACATTTACAGATTCTCCGAGCAGAGAATGATCCTTGTCTATATAGCTTCCGAATATAGCCATTCCGCCCATGCCTGTAGACAGAGTGAAGAACGCCTGGTTCATCGCACCGACTATGACACTGCCGTTTATCTTGGAGAAATCCGGCTTAAGATAGAAGCTGAGACCCTCGGCTGCTCCGCTGAGTCTTACACAATGCACCGCAAGTACGATCATAAGCACCAATAATGCCGTCATCATGTATTTTGTTATCCTCTCAAGACCGTTCTGCAGGTCAAAGCTTAATATTATAAATGCCACCGCAACGGTAACAAACAAAAATCCGACATTAATTGCAGGATTCTGTATCATAGTCACAAATCCGAAGGATTCGTTGCTTCCCGTAAGAAATTTGGTGAAGTAATAGATGATCCATCCTGTTACAACTGTATAAAAAGCCATGAGCGAAATATTTCCGATAAGGCATACCCAGCCGTAGAGATCCCAGTGCTGTCCGGGCTTCTCGAGCTTCTTGTACATACGTACCGGACTTGCCTGTGACGCACGTCCTACCGAAAACTCCATGACCATAGCCGGAAGACCAAGAAATATAAGGCACAGAATATAAACCAGCATAAAGCCTCCGCCGCCGTTCTGTCCGCACATCCACGGAAACTTCCATACATTTCCGCAGCCTATGGCACATCCCGCCGAAAGCATAATAAATCCCATACGGCTTCCGAGTCGTTCACGATTATCCATAATTATTATTTCCCCCGCTAAAAAATTAGGGATATATGCCCCTAAATTCATATATCCCTATCCATCAGATTCATACCAACACTTTAACGCGTTCAATCGTATAATCTCAATACTGCTATGATAGCTAAAATAAGCTAAGCTTGCAATCCCAAGCTGCATTTATGCTATATTTTTATTTATCGTTTAAAGTGAAGCCCCTGTCTTATGCTTACTCATTTAGATAATGCCAGAGAATCAAGCTGCGGCTTAACATATTTCTTCATGAATATCACACTTATAGTAAGAGCTACCACTTCCGCAATCGGAAATGCGGTCCACGCTCCGTTAAGCCCTATAACTCCGGAGAGTATATATGCACACGGAAGCAGCACAACAAGCTGACGTATAAGCGATACCCACATGCTCAATACTCCGTGACCGAGAGCCTGGAAGGATGACATGCATACAATAGAAAAGCCTGCCAAGACAAAATGTATAGCTATTATCCTTAGTGCCGGTGTACCGATGGCAAGCATATTCTCCGAGGCATCAAAGATACTGAGGAGCTGTACCGGAAGTAACTCAAACGCAACTACTCCGAATAACATGATTGCTACCGCATATATAACTCCGTGCTTAAGCGTATCCTTGATTCTGTCTGGGCGCCTTGCTCCGAAATTGTAAGCAATAATAGGTACAAGTCCGTTATTTAATCCGAATACCGGAAGGAATATGAAGCTTTGCAGTTTAAAGTAAACACCGAATACAGCAGCTGCCGTACTCGAAAATGACAGCAGTATCCTGTTCATTCCGAAATTCATGACCGAAGCTATGGACTGCATTACTATAGACGGGATTCCTACTGCAAAAATATTTGCTACGGTCTGCTTGTGAAGCCTGAAATATTTCTTACCGAATTTTATCTCATTGTTATACTTGAGATTGCAGAAAAGACCGATAAAGCATGCGACCGTCTGACCGAATACCGTTGCAAGTGCCGCTCCCTTTGTGCCCATAGCCGGAAGTCCGCAGAGACCGAATATAAGTATGGGATCCATGATAATATTGATAACTGCGCCGACTATCTGAGATATCATAGAATATACGGTCTTTCCCGTCGACTGAAGCAGTCTCTCAAACAACATCTGAAATGTGAGCGCCGGAGACAGGCACAGCACTATAAATACATAAGATATGCCATACTCTCTTATCTGTACATCCGGAGTCATCATATCGAAATAGACGCCTGAAGTAAGTTTAGCAATAAGTATCATAACTATCGAATATATAAAGCTGATAGTAATCGCATTTCCTGCCGTATAATTTACTTCCTCAAGCTTATGCTCACCCAGTTTTGCCGAAAGTCTTGCATTTACTCCGACTCCGGTTCCCCCGACTAAAGCTATGATAAGCGTCTGTATAGGAAAAGCCAGCGACACTGCCGTAAGTGCACTCTCGTTTATACGTGCAACGAACACCGAGTCTACAATGTTATACAATGCCTGAAATAACATTGACAGCATCATAGGCAATGACATAGACAGTACCAGCTTTCCGCAAGGCATGTATCCCATCTTATTTTGTGTCTTTACTTCTGTTTCCTGCATTAAGTCAACTCCCTCCATATAAATATATTTATTTATGCCTTTCGGCACTTTGT
>JAUNWP010000022.1 GCA_030540255.1 Eubacteriales bacterium
GTGCCAAGCAATACGGTGCAAACTATGTAAGCAGCGGTCAGGATACCTTCTATCTCAAGAAGTTTAATGTACAGGGCAGCAACAAGTACAATCATCAGTTCATGACACATGTACTTGCGGCAGCTTCGGAGGGTGCAAAGGTCTCAAATGCATATACAAGCGATATGAAAGGAACGGCATTGTCGTTCAAGATACCTGTATATGAGAATATGCCTGAGAGTACCACACTTCCGACAGGTGACGGCAATCCTAACAACAAGCTTAAGTCTCTCAGCGTTGATGGTTATATAATCACACCTACCTTCAACATGGATACCGAGAGCTACAGCCTCATAGTTGACGGAAGCTCGGCTAATGTCAACATCAATGCCGTGACTATAGATTCGGGTGCAAAGGTCAGCGGTGCGGGAAATGTCGCACTTAATGTCGGAAGCAACGATATCAGTATTACGGTCAAGGCTGCAAACGGTGATGAGAGGACATATAAGCTCAATATCACAAGGCGAGACAATGTTACAACAGACAGTAACGTAAGTGATTCTACTGTTTCTGCAGGCAGCTATGGTCCGGGAAATATTATAGGCCCCGGTGGATCATCCGGCCCGGGAGCAGGTACTTCGGTAAACAATACGACATCTGATTCGGGTTCGGTCGTTATCGGCGCAGGACCTATGTGATATCAAGGGGTAGAAAATTATTATGAAATTATTCAAGACAGGAATAATAGCTTTGATGCTCTGCGCGGTTTCTGCATTTTCAGCATTTGCTGCACAGGGAACCATAAGCTTCTCCGATCCGCAGGTATCTGTAGGTGATGAGGTAAATGTCAGCATGAAGATAACGGCTGACGAGGGTACTGCGCTCAGCAGTGCCAATGTAGTACTTACATATCCTACAGACGGACTTGAGTTCGTATCGGGTACGGATGCCGACGGAGGCGCAGGTGCCGTAAGAGTTCACGGAGCATCAAACGGTTCCGGAACAGCTCAGCTTGAGTACAATCTCAAGTTTAAGACATCTGCGGCAGGATCATTTAACATAGGTATAGACAGCTATGAGGTATATGATTCCAACGATCAGCCTATAGAGTTTACACATTTGGGAAGCTCTGCCGTAACGGTAAGTGCCGCACAGGGAGCGTCATCCAATACGGCACTCGGTTCACTTGACGTATATCCGGGAACACTCGAGCCTGCATTCAGTGCGGACAATACAACTTACAGCCTGACAGTCGGTCTCGGAGTATCTAAGCTTACCGTCAACGCTATTCCGGCAGATCCATCTTCCGTAGTAAGCACAAGCGGCAATGATTCACTTCCTGAAGGAGATTCAAGCGTAGTTATTACTGTAAATGCTGCCGACGGATCCTCTTCACAGCAGTACACCATCAATGTAAGCAAGGTAGAAGGCGGACCTGAGGATACGGGTGAGGGGGCTCAGAATGTTGAAGGCATAAAGCTTTCCTCAAAGGGCAAGACCATCATAGTTATGAATCCTCCGGCAGATGCGGATGTACCTGAGGGACTTAAGGAAGGAACTATCACCATTGACGGACAGAAGGTCCAGGGATGGGTATGGGGCGCATCCGAGAATCCTGAGTACTGCGTAGTATACGGTATGACTGCAGATTCCTCCAAGTCGGGAGATGAAGACAGATACGGCAATATAGGCTTCTACCGTTATGATATGACAGAGAAGACTATTCAGAGATACTTTGAGGATCCTATCGCATCCGGTGCGGTAAGCTCTGCCGAGTACGGAGAACTTGAGACTAAGTATACGGCAGCTCAGAGAAGCGCCGAGACAAGACTTATCATCATAGTTGCACTTGCCGTAATTGCATTCGCAGCGGTAATGATAAGCGTATATATGTCTGTAAGATTCAAGAGCAACGAAAAGGCACAGCGAGCTTACAGAAGAAAGTCACTCGACAGATTCAGAGCCGAGGATGATTCGGATATGAAGATCGCAGATAAGTCTGACAAGGCATCCATAGTTGCAAACTCTACGGTTGAGAGCGCCTCGGGAGAGATGAGTGATGTCAAGGAACTGTTAAAGCATGACTTCAGTGCAGATGACAGCAGCGAGACAGAGACCAATGCCGCAGATGAGACTCAGGTAATCAGAAGACCGGAGAGAAAGCGCAGACCTCGCAGAGTAATCAGAGCAGAGCGCATCGAGGATGAGAATACAGACGAGATAGCAACACTCTCTGATGCCGACGAGCAGCCGGAAGATAATGATGTTCAGCTTAGTGAAGGCAGCGAAGCAGCTACCGAAGCTGACGAAAGCAATGATACAGCCGATAACAACAGCTGATAGATATTAATAGTAGTAATGACGATGGGGTCAGTGCCTTAAAAAGCCTGACCCCGAATGTCGTATCAAAGGAGAAGGTATTTAATGGCGAATTTTACCGCAAATGCCGAGAAGGCGCTGAATCTTGCAAAGGAGACGGCACAAAGACTCAAGCATAATTTTATAGGTTCCGAGCATATACTGTGCGGACTTATTGCAGAGGAGGACGGGGTAGCCGCAAAAGCACTCAAGGCAGCTCATATAGAACAGAGCTCGGTAGAGACTCTTATAGATAAATATGTATCCGACAACGCAAGAGTTAAAGTAGCGGAGCGTGGTGCATATACACCTGCAGCTGTCGATATACTTAAGCAAAGTGAAGAAGAAGCTGCAAGACTCGGAAGCAAGGAGATAGGCACAGAACATATATTAATAGCATTGCTTAAGAATCCGGATTGCATAGCAACAAGGATACTGAATACTCTCAGTGTAAACATACAGAAGCTCTACACCAATATTCTCACGATCATAGGTGAGGATCTGCCGGACATGAGAAATCAGGCTCAGTCGCAGAAGGCTGCAAGTACAACACCTACTCTGGATCAGTTTTCTACAGACCTTACGGAGAAGGCTTACTATGGCAAGCTTGATCCGGTTATAGGCAGAAAAACAGAGATAGAGAGAGTTATACAGATACTTTCAAGACGTACCAAGAACAATCCTTGTCTTATAGGTGAGCCGGGAGTGGGAAAGACTGCTATTGTGGAAGGACTTGCACAGCTTCTTGTTGGTGGTAAAGTACCGGATTCAATAAGTGGTAAGAGACTTGTTTCTCTTGATATCGGAGGAATGGTTGCCGGTTCAAAGTACAGAGGTGAGTTCGAGGAGCGTATCAAAAAAATAATAGCAGAGGCTCAGAATGCAGGAAATGTACTGCTCTTTATTGATGAGCTTCATACCATTATCGGCGCAGGAAGTGCCGAAGGCTCTCTTGACGCCGCAAATATCCTAAAGCCATCACTCAGCAGAGGAGAGCTTCAGATAATCGGAGCAACAACTATTGAGGAATACAGAAAGCATATTGAAAAGGATGCGGCGCTTGAGCGACGTTTCCAGCCTGTCACTGTCGAGCAGCCGAGTGAGGATGAGGCAATAGCCATCCTCAAGGGAATAAGACATAAGTATGAGGAGCATCATAATGTAGTGATCTCAGACGAAGCTGTCGAGGCCGCAGTCAAGATGAGTGAGCGCTACATTAACGACAGAATGCTTCCAGACAAGGCTATAGACCTTATTGATGAGGCAGCATCCAAGCTCAGACTCACGGGAGTTACGGAGCCGCGTGCTATACAAAATGCAGCCAATAAGCTCAGAGAACTCAAAGGCGCCAAGGAGCAGGCTTTGATCGATGATGATATCACAAGAGCCAAGGAGATAGGAGCAGAGCAGAAAAAGGCAGAAAAGCATCTTAACAAGCTTATTGCCGACTGGAACAAGAAGAAGGCAGAGCATAAGCCTACGGTTACGGAAAATGATATTGCAGATGTTGTAAGCGGCTGGACCAAGATACCGGTCAAGAAGCTTACCGAAAAAGAAGCACTTCGCATCCGTTATCTCGACAAGACACTTCACGAGCGTATAGTGTCACAGAATGAAGCAGTTGATGCCATTGCCAAGGCAATAAAGAGGGGAAGCGCAGGAATACGCAACCCTAAGAGACCTATAGGAAGCTTTCTTTTCCTAGGACCTACAGGCGTAGGTAAGACCGAGCTCTCAAAGGCGCTTTCGGAGGCTGTGTTCGGGTCTGAGGATGCTCTTATCAGAGTAGATATGTCAGAGTATATGGAGAAACACAGTGTCTCCAAGCTTATCGGTTCACCTCCGGGATATGTAGGCTTTGACGAGGGCGGTCAGCTCTCAGAAAAGGTAAGGAGAAATCCTTACTCGGTAGTGCTCTTCGATGAGATAGAGAAGGCACATCCTGATGTATTCAATATACTGCTTCAGGTACTTGATGACGGTCATATAACCGATTCTCAGGGACGCAAGGTGGATTTCAAGAATACCATTATCATTATGACATCCAATGCCGGAGCCGAGAATATCATAGCACCTAAGGTAATGGGCTTTGCTTCGGGAGTGGATGCAGAGAAGAACTATCAGAGCATGCGTGCGAGAGTCATGGATGAGGTCAACAGGATGTTTAAGCCGGAGTTCCTCAACCGTCTGGATGAAATCATAGTATTCAGACCTCTCACCAAGGAAAATATCGTATCCATTACCGATATAATGCTTAACGAGGTCAAGCGCCGTCTTAAGGAAGAGAAGGATATCCGTCTCACGATAACTGATGCAGCCAAGGAGCTGCTTATCGAAAAGGGCTATGACGAGAAGTTTGGTGCAAGACCGCTTCGCCGTACAATACAGAAATACATCGAGGATTCACTTGCCGATGAGATACTTGAAGGAAAGATCAAATCTGATTATTCCGTCAGGGTTGACCGCAAGGGAGATGAGCTTGTTATAAGCGGCAGATCGAAGGGAACAAAAAACAGTGGCAGCAAAGAGTAAGCAGGATGCGGTATTTTTCTGCAATAACTGTGGTTACGAATCGAAAAAATGGATGGGACAGTGCCCCTCATGCAAGGCATGGGGAGCATTTTCCGAGGAGCCTGTAATCAAAAATGTTTCCGCATCCGGAGCAGGCTCGGCAAGACGAAGCTATGAGCAGATCAAGCCTGTCTCCATTAACGAGATCAGCGCCGACGAGGACGAACGCATAGATACCGGCTTTGAGGAGTTTCAGAGGGTACTCGGCGGAGGCATAGTGCCGGGAAGCCTTGTGCTAATAGGCGGAGATCCCGGTATAGGTAAGTCAACTCTGCTCCTTCAGGCAGCGGGAAATGTTGCGGCATCGGGGCGCTCTGTCATCTATATTTCCGGAGAGGAAAGCTTAAGACAGATAAAGCTTCGTGCCGACAGGATAGGCAGACTGTCGGATAATCTTAAGTTTGTCTCCGATACAGATATAGATCGTATAACAGATATGCTCGGACAGGAACATCCCGATCTATGTATAATCGATTCGATACAGACCATGCATACCGAGGATGCCCAGTCTGTTCCTGGCAGCGTTACTCAGGTACGTGAATGTACTCAGAGACTTATGATATCTGCCAAGACTAATGCTATCGCGACATTTTTAGTAGGACATGTTACCAAGGAGGGAACGGTGGCAGGTCCACGTGTGCTTGAGCATATAGTTGATACCGTTATATATTTTGAGTCGGGAGATCAGTTTGGATATCGCATACTCAGGAGTGCCAAGAACCGTTTCGGTGCGACCAATGAGGTGGGCGTATTCGAGATGCGCGAGGAAGGCTTGAGAGAGGTCAAAAATCCGTCCGAATATCTGCTTGAAGGCAGACCTGTCAATGCAACGGGTGCTGCGGTGACCTGTCTCATAGAGGGAAGCCGCGCCATGCTGCTTGAGGTACAGGGACTTGTGGCTGAGACTCAGTTTAATCTCGCCCGCAGGCAGGCGAACGGAATGGACTACAACAGACTGTCCATGCTTATAGCCGTGCTCTCCAAGAGGGCAGGACTTAATCTCAATGCACTTGATGCCTATGTTAATATTGCGGGAGGGCTCAGGGTGACTCAGCCTGCAGTTGACCTTGCCGTATGCGCTGCACTGATATCGGCTTTCAAAAACAAGGCTATACCGAGCGATACGGTCATATTCGGAGAAGTCGGTCTGTCCGGTGAGGTAAGAGCCGTACCGCAGGCAGAAGAACGCATAAAGGAAGCAGCCAAGCTTGGCTTCGGAAGAGTTATTATGCCGGAGATTAACGTAAACGGGCTCAAGAGATCCGGTACGGATGTAGCAAAGTTAGGAATACAGATAGAAGGAATCAGATATATCGGAGAGCTGTTCGCTGTGCTGTGATAGCTTTCGTCGGCATGGGAGCAGGCATGGAAACACCGTGAGGTTGAATTCGGAGAGAGTCGGATTAAATGGATGAACTGTTTATTTTCAATTTCTTTTTCCATACACTCACAGTTTCCGTCAATATATGTGGTGACCGTTATATCATACAAGAAAGATAATTAAGAAATATGGTTGAAAAAATAGTAGCGTTATTTACAACACAGCTTGCGGGAAAGCTCTCGGGCTCAGCGATATGCTTTATCGTATCCCTGTTTCCTATACTTGAGCTGAGAGGAGGACTGCTTGCAGCATCACCGGCATTTTTGGATGTACCGATGCTGAAGGCAATTCCCTTATGCATCATAGGCAATCTCTTGCCGATTCCCTTTGTGCTCTTACTTATAGAGAGGATAATATCGGCAATGGAGAATTTCGGACCCACATCAGGTATTGCCGGATGGCTTAAGAACAAAGCCGAAAAGAATAAGGATCAGATAGTTAAGTATGGATTCTGGGGCTTGGTGCTCTTTGTAGGCATTCCGCTTCCGGGAACCGGAGCATGGACAGGCAGCCTCGTTGCAGCTTTACTGCATATGTCCTTCAAAAAGTCCTTTGCCGCCTGCGTACTCGGAGTCATCATGGCATCCGTCATAATGTGCATCGTATCCTATGGTATACTCGGAACCTTGTTTGGGTGAGGAGGCTTAGCTTTGAAATGGTTTTCGATTGAACAAACTCTTATACCGAAAGAAAATAAGCCGGAGAATGTGAGCTGTGTGCTGCTTGTGAATTCGGATGAGCTGACACACCTTCGTGCTTCCAAGGAATTTGATAAGCGTATAATTCACACGCCTTTGGCTAAAGATGCCAAAGTATGCAAGGCTGAGGTCAGATCGGACTGCTTGAGCGGTACCTTGCTTATGCCTTACAGGGGCAAAAACGGGGAAAGGCTTGCGTGCGCTTATCTTATAAGCGAAAACTGCGTCGTGCTTGTTGATGATGACGGCGATCTGTCCATGCATCTTAAGCATATGATCAGGGAAAAACAGCGAACCAACGGAAGCATAGGCAGATTTTTGTATAATCTGTTTGAAAACCTTATAGCCAAGGATCTGCACAGACTTGAAGAAATAGAGGACAATATGCAGGCACTTGAGGATAAGGTACTTGCAGGCATATTGGACGATTTCAACGCACCTATGACAGTTCTTCGCAAAGAAGCAATGACATGGCTGAGATATTATTCACAGCTTGATGATGTTGCAAGCGAATTTCGTGAAAATGAGAACGGCTTCTTTTCAGATGAAGAGGGGCGGTTGTTCCGTATGCTTGAAGACAGGATAAACAGACTCAGAGAGCGTTCGCAGCAGCTCTGCGATTACAGTATGCAGATACAGAGTATGTTTCAGGCTGAGGTAGACATAAGACAAAATAGGATAATGCAGATACTTACTATAGTAACTGCCATATTCCTCCCGCTTACCTTACTTGTTGGCTGGTACGGAATGAACTTTACATTCATGCCGGAGCTTAAGTGGCGCTATGGTTATCCTGCCTTGTTTGTTGTAAGCATAATAATTGTCATAGTAAGTCTGTATATATGCAAAAAGAAGAAGTTCTGGTAATTCTTTAATATTCAAAAGTTTAAGCTATGAGAGGTCAGTACAACTCTCATGGCTTTTTTATATTTGGGAGAGTTTAAGTTAATTTAAAGAAATAGAAAAAGACTTGTTGCCAAGTCTTTTACATCCGCACAATGCGGGTCAATGACGATGTCGGTAAAACCTTATTTGCACTCGTCTTGTAAGTTATAGTTATTTTGTATCACTGATTTGAGTAAATGTCGATTTCTTTTTATTGAAAAATTTCTTTAGTATCGTACAACTAAATTGATATTTCCACATAAATATTGTATAACAACTTTAACTTTAGAGCGAGACTTTAACTTTATTAGTTAATATCACGGAAGGTGATGAAAATGTCAGTTAGCTATAAAAAGCTTTGGAAGATTCTGATCGATATGGATATGAAAAAGAAAGATTTGCAGCAAGCTGCTGGAGTAAGTTCTGCGTTAATTGCGAAAATGGGGCGCAATGAAAACGTATCGACGGATTCTCTTGTCAAAATTTGCACGGCCCTAAAATGCGATATAGGCGATATTATGGAAATTGTTCCAAGCCCCGAGAAAGATGTATGATGCAAGGGAGGTGTAATCTTGGAAAGTAAGATTACAACCTGTGAAGCGAAGCAGGAATTCACCAAACAGGAAAAGGTAATATCCCTCTTCAAATTTATTGAAGAGCTGAATAAATTAAAGCAAAAAGTGGTGCTCAAGGTATCAGATTACCCGTGGTGGCGTTCTGCCGATTCTCTCCCAGATGATCCGGAAAATATCAGGGTGTATTACAGAGATCGGGTAGAAGAGGAAGACGCAGAAAATACAACGGATGTGTTGCTGTCTATCCATAAGCCTGAATTCCAGAGCTGCCCCGATCCTGACCCCAGTTTCGAAAACTGGCTGGAATTGGGATGGAATGACTACCGTTACAAGGCGAGGATTAAGGAGTTTATTCTCCGGCCTCTGGATCAGACGCTACTCCCTGAAGAGCTTTCCGACGATGACAGAGAGCGTATTGATGAAGAAAACCACACTTATAAGGAGTTCTTCACCGATAGTGAAGAACGGGTAGCTGCTTTTCGTGCCTGGACAGAAGAACGAGAGAAATGGGCTACAAAGCAGAAGATTCTTGCCAGAACACGAGATTTCTTTTCAGAACTCTATAAAATCAGCATTGATTTGGATCGTGATTCCGAAACGCTGGAATTGGTCGTTGCTGACGGCTTCATCAAAGATCGTGGTATGCCGGAACTGGATCATCCCATTTTGACCCGCCGTGTGAAGATTCGTCATGATGCAGTCGAAAACACGATTTATATTACGGACACGGATGTGGAAACGGAACTGTACACTGTTATGTTCCAAAGCATGGACGGAATCAATCTGTCCTCTATCAACCATATGCGGGACGATCTTCATCAAAATGACTACCATCCCCTGGACCGTAATGAATTGCCAGTATTCCTCAAGATTTTTATCCATCAGCTTTCCTCAGAAAGTGTTTATTCCGAAGATGGCATCCCTGATAACTGGCAGAAAAAAAGAGCGTCTCCTGATGTATCGCAATCCCTGCTATATTCTGCGGAAGCGCATGGATGGAACTTTGAAAGCCATTGAGCAGATTGTTGAGCACGTTGAGGAAACCGGAGAGGTTCCTGCGCCTATTGCTGATATCGTTGAGGGCGGAAAAATTGATATTCCGGAAGACACCGACGAATCCTCTATTGAGGAGCAGCTTGCAGCTGTTGGCGGTGAGAGTGTAGACATTCTGCTTTCCAAAGAAGCCAACAAGGAACAGCTTGAGATTGCCCGACGGATCGAGCACTATAATGCTGTCCTGGTGCAAGGCCCTCCGGGTACTGGCAAGACACATACCATCGCAAACCTCATGGGTCACTTTCTGGCCCAAGGCAAGAGCGTCCTTGTGACCAGCCATACGCAAAAAGCGTTAAGTGTCCTGAAGGAAAAAGTTGCCCCCGGCCTGCAAAGTCTGTGCGTTTCCATGCTGGATGACTCTAATGTGGACATGGAGAAATCTATTGATGGAATTACAAGCTATATGTCCCAGTACACCTCTTTTGCGGTTAAAAAGGAAATGGAATCCCTGGGGCAGGAACGAAAGCAGATCATTCGGGATCTTGCGTACACACGTAAAAAGCTGTTTTCCATTATTAATCAGGAATGCAATTGCATTGTCTATAATGGAGAAGACATTTCGCCGTCTGCAGCCGCTAAATTTGTCCAGGAGAACAGTGAAACATTGTCTTATATTCCCGGAACGGTTCATCTCTATGAACCGCTGCCCCTTAGCTTTGCAGAGCTGTCCGAGCTGTATCGGAGCAACGGGGTAATTACTGCAGAGGATGAGTCTGAATTTGACCATGAACTCCCGAGTCCGGAAGAAGTCATGTCTCCCAATCATTTTGAGGCGAACTGCAATTCGTTGGATTCCGCAAGGACGCATTTGAAGGCTATTTCTGATAATAAGAATTGGGAAGTCCAGAATTTGCCTGCTGAAAGCAAGATCCTCATTCGGACTCCATTTGGTATGCTGATGCTGGATTATCCGGAAGCAGAGGCCGTTGACCAGCTGAGAAACTATGTGTCTGGATTCCCTAAAGTGGAACCTTGGATGCAGCACTGCGCTGTTGACGGTAAAAAGGGAGAAGCCTATAAGCAGCTGTGGATGCGATTGGTTCAGCAAATTCAAGACACGTCCACATACGCAGAAAATCTGACTGTTGAGAAGTTTGGCAAGGAAGTCCAGATTCTCAGCCAAGATCCTCATTTTGCAGAGGCCATGAAGCAACTGCTGGACAAATATAATCAGGGTGGAAAGATCGGCAAGTTGACCCTGATGTTCAATAAACAGCTGGAAACCGCCATGAAAGGTGCAACTGTGAATGGACAGCCGCCTCAGTCCGCTGAGGACTGCCAACTGATTCTCCATGTCATGGAGATGAAATCCATGCGGGATCAGTGCGCTTCTTACTGGAATAATCTGATCGCCAAGCATGGTGTTCCTGCTTTCTATGATTTGGACGCATTGGAACCTGAGCGTGTGGCAGCAAACTATATTCCCTACATCCAGCGTTATCTGGATTGGTTCCAGAGCGAATACGAAGTGCTGACCATGCGCATGAGTGCGGTTGGTTTACCCTGCGACGTCATTTTCCAAAGCAATCCCCTGGATACTGAAATGATGTCCGCAGAGAAAATTTTGATGGCGCTCGGCGATACACTTCCCATAATTTGCAATGTTTTTGAGGTCGTTAAGACGATTACGGATACCCAGAAAGAATTAGATCAAAATCGCAGTATTCTTCAGCTGGGAAAGCGTATGTATTCTGGTGTCTGCAAAGCATTGCTCATGGCGGCAGAAGCTTATGATTCCCATACCTACCGGGATGCCTTTGCTGTGCTGGAGGAGACTTATGCCAAAACAAGCCTGAAGGCCAAGCGTGAAGACTATCTGAATCGTCTTTATCCAGTGGCACCTCAATGGTCAGACGCTATCCGAGGCCGGGATGGAATCCACGGAGAAGCCATTGTCCCTAGTGATATTGCCGATGCATGGAAATGGAAGCAGTATTATGGAATCATCGAGGAGATCACCGCTGAACCCTTTTCGGAGCTGCAAAAGCGCAGCCTTGCTCTCAGCAAGGAATACCGCAGAATCACCGCACAATACGCAGAAAAATCCGCCTGGTATAACCTTTTGCGGCGAACGGAACACGACATCAGCATGAAGCAGGCCCTGATTGGCTGGAAACAGACGGTCAAGAAAATCGGTAAAGGCACAGGTAAAAACGCACCGATGTATCGAGCAAAAGCCCGTGAGCTGATGGTGAAGTGTCAGAGTGCTGTTCCCGGTTGGATCATGCCTATCGGCAAGGCATTGGAAAGCTTAAATCCACGCACCAATAAGTTCGATATCATTATCATCGATGAGGCCAGCCAGTCGGATATTTCTTCATTGGCAATTTTGTATATGGGCAGAAAACTGGTCATTGTTGGTGATGATAAACAGGTCAGCCCTATGGCAGTCGGCGTTCAGGTTGACAAGATGAACGTTCTTAAGGAAATGTACATTGCAGGCAAGATCCCCAACGACCACCTGTATGATGCAAAGACGTCTATCTATGATATTGCTGCAACCACATTCCAACCTTTGATGCTCCACGAGCATTTCCGCTGTGTACCGGAAATCATCGGATTTTCTAACTGGCTGTCCTATGATTTCAAAATCAAACCTCTGAGAGATTGCAGTAATAGCGTCCTTCTGCCCGCAGTGGTGAACTACCGGGTCGCAGATGGTGAGCGTATTGGCAAGACCAATCCCAATGAAGCTAAGTCTGTTGTGGCACTGATGCAGGCTTGTATGGAGCAGCCTGAGTACGCAGGAAAGACCTTTGGCATCATTTCACTTCTGGGCGATGAACAGGTCAAAAAGCTCCAGGAGGAAATCTACTCTCATATCGACCCAAAGGATGTCAGCGAACGCAGAATCCTCTGTGGTAACGCTTCGAACTTCCAGGGTGATGAAAGAGATGTCATCTTCCTGAGCGTTGTGGACTGTGCCAACGGCAACGGTCCTGTATCCAAACAGGCATTTGGTGTGGATGACGCATACAGAAAACGCTATAATGTTGCAGCCAGCCGAGCCAAGGATCAGCTGTGGGTCGTGGATTCTCTCGATCCGGCAAATGATCTGAAGTCGGGTGATATCCGCAAGATGCTGATTGACTATTCTCTGAATCCTGAATCTGTGATGATAGCAAATGCTAAAATCGAGTCCAAGGCAGAGTCTCCCTTTGAATCTGCAGTAGCCCGTTTCCTGACGGTCAGAGGCTATCATCTGGTACAGCAGTGGAATGTCGGCGCTTATCGGTTGGACATGGTCGCAGTTTGCGGCAGAAAAAAGGTGGCTATCGAATGCGATGGTGAACTCTGGCACAGCGGAGAGGATAAGATCCGTGAAGATATGGAGCGACAGACCATTCTGGAGCGCCTTGGCTGGCAGTTTATCCGCATCCGGGGCAGTGAGTACTACAGTAATCCTGATAAGACTATGAATCGAGTTGTTGCAGAGCTGACCGATGATGGTATCGAGCCTGAAGAGGCTGCTGTTATGCAGGATACTGGCGGCAGAGATACCGAACTGCTGCAGCGAGTAAAGCAGCGTGCATATGCAATCATTCACCAGGATGATGAGGACGCCCACAACCTGGATGAACGCACTGTGGAGGCGGCGTTGGATTCCAAAAATGATGTGATCGGTGCTGTTGTTGAGAAGCCGGAAGAATTAGAACTCCGGAAAGCAGATCATGCCCTGGAGTCAAGTGGTGAGGGAACTCCGGAAGTAACCTCAGTGGTCGAAACGAAGCCCGAATCGGTACCAGAAGCTGATATCCCTGAGACAGTCGAAATGCCTGCCGATGTCTTAAAGCCGGTTCAGGAAACAGTCGTAAAAGTTATGAAAAACAACCAAGAACCGGAACAGATGACCATTCTGGATATGCAGAACGATAAACCGGAACAAATGATGTTCCCCGGAATGGAAGAACCTGCCCCGGATGCGGAAGACATCATTGCATTGCTTGAAATCACTGGAACACAGTATGTAGACAAGCGTGCAAACGGCGGCAGCCTCTGGATCATCGGCGGTTATGAGCTTTCTGAAACAGTGCGAAAGGCTAAGGCATTGGGATTCACCTTCCATTTCAAAAAAGAAGGCGGACGGGCAACCAGAAATCAACCCGGCTGGTGGGCAAAATAACCGACCATTAAATCTGTATGTTGAAATGAGGTGAAAACATGGCATATATCGACTCTTATTTGTCACGTGAGGCCGAAAAATTTGAGCTTTCCGACTTTTACGATATTTATAATGCTATCCCGAATGATGACTTGCGTAAAATTCTGTCATCTCTGCATGCTCAGCTGAACCAATCTTTCAAATGAAAAATAGTATTGCCCTTGACCAGGTGGCCGGCACTGTTTGCGTCGATTTGAAATTCGTAGGAGAGGGTTCTTATGCCAAGGTTTTCATTTATAAGGAACCAAACTACCATATCCACGTTGCACTCAAACGGGCAAAGCCAGAGCTGGACAATAAGGAGATGAAACGCTTCCGTCAGGAGTTCGATGTTCTCAAGTCGCTTCATTCACCGTATATCGTACAGGTATGTGCCTATAATGAAAGCGATAATTCCTATACTATGGAATATATGGACGAGAGTATCTACAAATTTATTTAACGGTGTAATTCACAACTATCGCTGAGCAAACGTAAGGGTGTGATTTCTCAGATTTGCCACGGGTTGGAGTGTATGCACCACAAAGGCATCCTGCATCGGGATATTAGTTTATCCAATGTGTTCATAAAGCATTACGAGGATGTGGATGTTTTCAAAATTGGAGATTTCGGTCTGGTCAAGATGCCAGAAAGTACCTTGACCAGTACATATTCCGAAATCAACGGCTGTGCCATCGTTCTGATGGCTTTTCAAAAACCAGGTTCTGCATTTTTGCTTCTGTTCCATGTGGCAAATTGAAAATTTTTCTTTAACACATGTTTGAGAGTCTCGAAAGAGACTGGTTAAATAATGAAACTGTGCTTATAATTGATAAAGATAGGTGTTTGATAAGAGCCAGATAAAACTTACAGCGGATGTCATCCGTTAAACTCGGAGATAGCCTCAGATGTGAATTTGAGGTTTGAGAGTCTTGTAAGTTATATAAGGTATGGTAAAATCAATGAGGTGTGGAATGAATACTTTTGCTGACAGTGTAAAGGCACTTAAAGTGTGGTTTGACAAAAACAGCATGTGGGTAGCATTGGATGATGGCAGAGTTCTTGCTGTTCCACGCAAATGGTTTCCTCGATTGGATGCTGCAAGTAATGAGCAATTGGAAAATTATGAATTCAGCGGTAACGGTATAGGAGTTCATTGGGATGATCTTGATGAGGACATTTTTATCCCAAATCTTCTTGTTAATGAGAGAGTGACCAATGCTTATAAATGATTTACTTTGAGAAGACATTAGCTGAAGCGGTATATTTATCTATTTATGAAAATAAATGGAAATGACGATTTAAGATAAAGAGCGCTGATGTATGCCTATCCGTAGTTATGTTCGGAATTGACGTTAATACAATAATAGGATTGTTGCCGCAGGATAACAATGCGGCAATGTTTATATTGCTTATAATGTTTGGAATCAAGAGCCTTACAATGGTATTTCCGTTGTCATGGCTCTTCTTTGCAAGCGGAATTTTATTCTCGCCGGGAAAGGCTATATGTGTAAGTCTTACCGGACAGCTTATCGCACTGACGATTCCATATATATTTGGAAGAAAATGCGGAAGCGAGGGCATGGAGCGTTTCCGTAAAAAATATCCCAAGCTGGATAGATTGATGGAGTATCAGGATCATAATACCATTTTCCTATGCTTCATTATGAGAATCATAGCCTTGATTCCGGGTGATGTGCTCAGCCTGTATTTCGGAACCTGTAAAGTGCCTTATCATATATATGCTCCGGTATCCTTGGCAGGCTGCATACCGATAGCTGTCTGCTATACTCTATTGGGAGATGAGGTCAGCAATCCCAAATCAACCGCATTTATAGGACTTATTGCGTGCAGGCTTATACTTTGTGTTATTTCTATATTTATAAGTATATATATGGAAAAGAAACAAAAATCGGAGAATAACAATTGAAGGATAAAAAAGATTACGAGCAGCTTCGAGGGAGAAGCCGTCACAGGGATAATTCGAAAAATGCAACACCTCACGGGCGAGGCAAAGCTATATGGGTAGGAGTATGGAGTGTCATGCTTGTAGCTGTACTTATTATGCTATATCTTACGGTGATAAATCCCGGCAGCAGTAATATTTTCGGCAAGAAAGGCGCCGGGACAACTAACGAAGCAGCGGAAAATGCTTCCGGGGCTGACGCATTTGCATCTAATGACAAGGATAGCTCAGGAGCCGATACCGCAGCAAACCAAGCACATAATGATGGCAGTAGTAACACAGATACTTTCGGCTCGGCAGGAACAAGCGGCTCCGGAGATAACGGTAATGGAACGGCAAACGACACGTTTTCAGAAGCTGACGGCAGCAGCATTTCCGGCAAAAGTGATAACAGCGGTGCCGAAGGCGAAGATAACAGCAAAGCCGGAAGCAAAGATAACGGTGATAACGACACCGCAGGCAAACAGCCTGTCAGACTGATGTTTGCGGGGGATGTGTATCTGAGTAATCATGTGATGGATGCGTATAATTCTGCGGGAAGCATCAAGGGAGTTGTATCCGAGAGTTATCTTGATGATATTCAGGCAGCAGATCTCTTTGTGGTTAATGAGGAATTCCCTTTCAGTTCAAGAGGAATGCAGGCTCCGGACAAGCAGTTCACCTTCCGGGTGGCTCCGGATAAGGTATCCATGTTTAAGGAAATGGGTATAGATTTGGTAACACTTGCCAATAACCATGCTCTTGACTACGGAACAGAGGCTTTGCTTGACAGCATAGATACTCTGGATAATGCAGATATAGCTCATGTCGGTGCGGGAAAGGATCTTGAAGCTGCGCGTGAGCCTGTGATAGCAGAGCTTAACGGCAGGACTTTCGCATTTATAGGAGCTACACGTGTGATCCCGGTAGCGGAATGGGCTGCCGGCACGGACAGACCGGGGATGTTCTCGGCATATGACGGAGGGGCACAGCTCGCAGAGAGTGTCAAGGCTGCAAAGCAGCAGGCGGATTACGTTGTGGTTTATATGCACTGGGGCATAGAACGTGACGAGATGCCTAATGAGGTGCAGAGAAACATTGCTCATAACATAGTAGATGCAGGCGCGGATCTTGTAGTGGGTGCTCATCCGCACGTGCTTCAGGGCTTGGAGTATTATAAAGGTGTGCCGATAGCATATTCACTCGGCAACTTTGTATTCGGAAGTCAGATACCGAGTACGGCACTGCTTCAGGCAGATGTTGACGACAGTGGTATAAGGCTTCGGCTTATCCCCGGAAGCTCCGCCGGAGGCTACACGAAGAAGACGGAGGATACCGCATCTATTGCCGCATTTTACGATAAGATAAAAGGCTTAAGCAAGGACGTTGGGATAGACGCCGACGGCTATGTGTATGCGGAATAAGGTATTGACGTAATTAACACAAAAATGTATAGTTAACTCTGTATGTAAAAGAGATTTAACTTTATTATTTTATGCAGTTGCCAACACGATCGTTGCTGTCACAGCGATGTCCGAATAATGACGGGACTGTTTTATGACAGCCATACAGACAGGTGCGAAGCTCTGCAAAGGAGAGACAAATGAATCAGAATTTCGGAACATTTTCCAAGACTCTCGAGAGACCTTACAAGACCTACAGCATGGAGCTGTGCGGCAGAACACTTTCAGCGGATATCGGCAGAGTTTCGGCACAGGCAAACGGTGCCGTTCTTATGCACTACGGCGACACAACTATATTAGCTACTGCAACTGCTTCAAAGGAGCCGAGAGACGGCGTGGATTTCTTCCCGCTTTCGGTTGAATACGAAGAAAAGATGTATGCAGTCGGCAAGATACCGGGTGGATTCAATAAGCGTGAGGGTAAGGCAAGCGAGCATGCGATCCTTACATCAAGAGTTATTGACCGTCCTATGAGACCGCTCTTCCCTAAGGATTACAGAAATGACGTTCTTCTTGATGATCTTGTTATGTCTGTTGATCCTAAGTGCCCGCCTGAGGTACTTGCTATGCTTGGTTCTTCACTTGCAACCAGCATTTCTGACATTCCGTTCGACGGTCCTTGTGCCGCAACAATGGTAGGTCTTATCGACGGTAAGTTCGTATTTAACCCTACAAATGCAGAGAAGGCTGTCTCTGATCTTGCACTTACAGTTGCTTCTACAAGAGACAAGGTTATCATGATCGAGGCAGGTGCAAATGAGATCAGTGATGAGGTCATGATCGATGCCATCTATCAGGCACATGAGATCAACAAGCAGATCATTGCATGGATGGATCAGATCGTTGCCGAGGTAGGTAAGCCAAAGCACAGCTATGTATCATGCGCTATTCCGGATGAGCTTTTTGCAGCTATCAAGGAGATCGTTCCTCCGGCTGAGATGGAAGAAGCTGTATTCTGTGATGAGAAGCAGAAGCGTGATGAAAATATTGCAGATATCACAGCAAGACTTAAGGAAGCATTTGCAGATAATGAGGAGTGGCTTGCAGTTCTCGGTGAGGCTGTATATCAGTATCAGAAGAAGACAGTCCGCAAGAT
The DNA here is from genome assembly GCA_030540255.1 of Eubacteriales bacterium. Classification (GTDB taxonomy): domain Bacteria; phylum Bacillota; class Clostridia; order Lachnospirales; family Lachnospiraceae; genus Avilachnospira. The sequence goes on from JAUNWP010000022.1 coordinate 18,149, forward strand.
GATCCTTAAGGACAGAAAGAGACCTGACGGAAGAGAGATCTCTGAGATCAGACCGCTTGCTGCAGAGGTAGATGTTGTACCGAGAGTACACGGATCCGGTATGTTCACAAGAGGCCAGACACAGATACTTAATATCTGTACTCTTGCTCCGCTTTCGGATGCACAGAAGATCGATGGACTTGATGAGAATGTCACTTCCAAGAGATATATGCATAACTATAACTTCCCGTCATATTCAGTAGGTGAGACAAAGCCTTCAAGAGGACCGGGAAGACGTGAGATCGGTCACGGAGCACTTGCAGAGAGAGCACTCCTTCCGGTACTTCCGAGTATCGAGGAGTTCCCATATGCCATCAGAACAGTATCCGAGACACTTGAGTCCAACGGTTCGACCTCACAGGCATCTGCCTGCGCTTCTACACTGTCACTTATGGCAGCAGGTGTGCCGATCAAGTCAATGGTTGCAGGTATCAGCTGCGGTCTTGTAACAGGCGATACAGATGATGACTATATCGTGCTTACAGATATCCAGGGTCTTGAGGACTTCTTCGGAGACATGGACTTCAAGGTAGCAGGTACAGAGAAGGGAATCACAGCTATCCAGATGGATATCAAAATCCACGGACTTACCAGAGCTATCGTTGAGGAGGCTATCGCACGTACACATGAGGCTCGTCTCTACATCATGAACGAGATCATGAAGCCTTGCATAGCTGAGCCGAGAGCAGAGCTTTCAAAGTATGCTCCTAAGATCAGCTCTATCCAGATCGATCCGTCCAAGATCGGTGATGTTGTAGGTAAGCAGGGCAAGACTATCAACAAGATCATTGAGGAGACAGGCGTTCAGATCGATATCGAGGATGACGGACATGTATCCGTATGCGGTACAGATCAGGAGATGATCGACAAGGCTATCGAGATCATTGAGAGCATCGTTACAGATATCGAGCTCGGCATGATCATGACAGGTCCTGTTGTCAACATCCTTCCGATAGGTGCACAGGTACAGCTCGGACCGAACAAGAAGGGACTTGTACACATCTCAAGACTTGCTGACAGCCGTGTGGCAAAAGTTGAGGATGTCGTTAATCTCGGTGATGAGGTTACTGTAAGGGTAATCAAGGTTGATGATATCGGAGGCAAGATCGACCTTTCAATGCGTCCTTCTGATATCAATGATACCTGGTCACCTGAGCTTGAGCAGGAGCGCAGAAAGGCTGCTGCGGCAAGCAGAGGAGACAGAGATCACGGTGATCGCGGAGACAGACGCGGAGGCTATGATCGTGACCGCAGAGACAGACGCGACCGTGACGACAGATACAGACGTTGATAAATTATGAGCGGATCTGAGTTATTCAACAAGGATCAGCTGAAAGCTATTAAACACTTGACGGGACCTGCTATGGTTATAGCAGGTCCCGGAAGCGGTAAGACTACAGTCATTACAAACCGCATCAGCTATCTCATTGACAGCGGCGCTGCCCGGCCTTCAGAGATACTGGTCATAACATTTACGGCTGCTGCCGCTTCCGAGATGCGCTCAAGGTTTATTAAGCTAAGCGCCGATTCAACATATACATCCGAACCATGCTTCGGAACCTTTCATTCTATTTTCTATCATTTTCTGAGAGAACATCCTGCATACAGCAACTTAAGACTTGCGGAACAGTCAGAATGCGTAAACATTCTGAAGCGGATAGTGCTTTCGATAATTCCCGATAATACATTTACAAGTGATTATTATATCTATTTGCTTAATGAAATAAGCAGGCAGAAGACTTCCTTATGCAGTGAACCGTGCATGCCTTTGGTAACTAAAGTTGTGCCGCGGTACCGTGCTGCTATGCTTAATGCAGGACTTATAGACTTTGACGATATGCTTGTGCTTTGTCTTAAGCTTATGAAGGAAGAGCCTTCAGTGATGAGGCATCTTAGAAATAAATACCGATTCCTGATGGTGGACGAGTTTCAGGATATAGACGGTCTGCAATTTGAAATTGTAAGGCTGCTTGCTGCACCTTATAACAATATCTTTGTTGTTGGAGATGATGATCAGAGCATATACGGCTTTAGGGGCTCGGATCCGGGGATAATGCTCAAATTCCGTGATTACTATCCGGATGCTTCATTTATAGAATTATTCACCAATTATAGGTCGTCAAAGTCGATAGTGAGGGCGGCATCAAGACTTATATCGCATAATAAGCTGAGATTCGACAAGAACTTTGAAGCTGTAAGTACATGCAGTCTCGGTATAGACTATGTAAGCTATCGGGACAGGGAGGAAGAAGCCGAGGCTATAGTGAGAGATATACTCAGCCTGCCGAGGGAGATAGAGAGCGTTGCCATATTGTTTCGTACTCACAGGACGGGTAATGCCTTAAAAAGCTGTATAGACAGGAAAATACATACTGATTATATGCAGGAGAATACCGTGCGTGAAAGGCAGTATAATAAAAACCAAGTACCTGAGTCATATAGCTTGAGCGAAGAGCTTCGGACTGATTCCAAAGCGTTAAAGCCGTCTGTTTGTAATGTAGAGCCTAGGATGGATGCAAAGGTCTCTGTTCTGACTGCCGGAAGCAGGAGCATAACAGCGAGGCTGTCGGCAGTTAAGCTGATGACATTTCATGCCTCTAAGGGGCTTGAGTTTGATGCGGTCTACATAATATCTGCCAATGAAGGGATAACTCCGCTTAAAAGCGCCGGAAATGATGGAATTGAGGAGGAAAGACGACTTTTTTATGTTGCTTTAACCAGAGCAAAGAAATATGTACACATTTCCGACATATTTACCTTATACAATAAAACACAAAAAATGAGCAGATTTGTCAGAGAATCTCTCGGTTTATTTAAAACTTTGGATATACTGAGACATTTGCAGTAAGAAAGAGGGCGGCGTTTATGAACAACATGAAGGTACTTATAGTAGATGATGAGATGCGTATCCGCAAGCTCATCAATGACTTCCTTACGATCAAGGGCTTTGAGTGCATTGAGGCGGAGGATGGCGAGGATGCTATAGAGAAGTTTTATCAGAATAAAGATATCGGCATAATCATACTTGATGTTATGATGCCTAAGATGAACGGCTGGGATGTTGCCAAGACCGTGCGCAAGACCTCAAGAGTACCTATCATCATGCTTACGGCAAGGAGCGACGAGCAGGACGAGCTGCACGGATTCGATCTCGGTATCGATGAATATATCACCAAGCCGTTTTCACCAAAGATACTTACAGCAAGAGTTGATGCTATACTCAGACGTACCGGAAATGCGATTGACAGTGATGTTATAACATGCGGAAACATTACCATAAATAAAGCTGCGCATACTGTAGAAGCCTGCGGAAAGAATATAGAGCTTAGCTTCAAGGAATTTGAGCTGCTTGAGTATTTTATGAGTAATAAAAATATTGCGCTCAGCCGTGATAACATACTTAATAATGTATGGAATTACGATTATTTCGGTGATTCGCGTACAATAGATACCCATGTCAAGAAATTACGTGCAAAGCTTGGTACGGCCGGAGACCAGATCAAGACGATCTGGGGCATGGGCTACAAATTCACCGAGAGCTGATCCCGGAAACTTAGAAAAAGGAAGCAATAAGAATTGAAGCATTCTATCAGGAAAAAGATAACATTGGTATTTGTTGCGCTCATAGCATTGCTTGTAGGCGGTATGTTTGTGCTATACAGCTTTTTTCTGCTTAAGGTATACCGCAATGCCAAGCTCAATACCCTTCGCAGCGCTTATAAGACTGTAAATGAAGCAGTAACTTCAAGTGAAGAGGATGGTGAGAGCCTGCTTGAGAGCCTGAAGGAGGATTATGACAGGAATGCAGAGGATTCCGTTGCAATTTCCATGCTGAGGAACTTAAGCGAGCGTTCGAATATAGATGTTATCATGATGAATTCCACCGGAACTATGGTTGCCGCAACGAGCCGTGAATCCGAGTGGAATCTACTGAAGCTCAAAGCTTATATATCCTTTGATCAGGTGTTCGGAGACAGCGAAGATCCGTTCTTTCCGATATTCGGGGATACCGGAGACGGAGGTGCCTCTGATGGTAATAATGGGGATGCAGCATTCGATTCCGGTGCAGACAACAGCACAGGCACACAGTTACCGTCTGCAGGAGCAGGCAGTGGGGACTCCGGCAGCAATGCTTCTACAGATAACAATGAATCCTTTAATGACTCCAATGCTATTATCTCTGACAGCGGTAAGGAAGCCGACGATAACTTAAGCTTCGAAAAAAAAGACAACAATGGCATAAAGAAAAAAGACAAGCATTCGCCTATGATAGAGGTGATAGAGCGAAACGAAAACTATACCATACAGCTCTTTAACGACAGACGTTCCAATTCGGGATATATAGAGTGCTGGGGACAGTTCTCAGACGGAGATACTTATTTCCTCATGACCATGCCGATATCAAGTATGGAAGAGGGAGTAAATATAAGCAGAGTATTCCTTGCCGGACTTTCGGCTGTCATAATCGGACTTGGATGCTTCGCTGTATATTTTGCAACAGGACTAATCACAAAGCCGATAATAGACCTGACAGATATATCAGAGCGTATGTCCAAGCTGGATTTCAGCGCAAAATATACCGGAAAACAGAAGGATGAGATAGGACAGCTCGGAGAATCCATGAATTCCATGTCTGAGAAGCTTGAGGAGACCATTAACGAGCTTAAGGCGGCTAATGCCAAACTTCAGGAAGATATCGATATCAAGACCGAGATAGATGAGGCAAGAAAGGAATTTATTGCCGATGTATCGCATGAGCTCAAGACACCGATAGCCATCATTGAGGGCTATGCCGAAGGACTTGTAGAGGGAGTGGCAGAGGATAAAGAGACAAGAGATTATTACAGCGGCATCATCATGGATGAAGCAGGCAAGATGAATAAGCTTGTAAAGCAGCTTACTTCGCTTATAAATTATGAATTCGGTGATAATACGAACGCCTGCACTGTATTTGACTTGAGTGAGCTTGTACAGAGCGTTATAGATGCACAGAAGATGAGACTTCAAGATGCGGGAGCTGTAATTAGCACAGAACTTATCAAAGATGCTTATGTAAATGCAGATGAATTCAAGATGGAAGAGGTATTTACGAACTATCTCAACAATGCGATAAATCATCTTGAAGGAGAGCATCACATTAATGTGCGTATAGAACCTGATGGAGAAAACTGGAAGCTGTCAGTCTATAATGACGGAACGCCTATACCTGAGGAAAGCATTCCAAAGCTTTGGGACAAATTCTACAAGGTCGATAAGTCAAGATCACGTCAGTACGGCGGAAGCGGTATTGGCTTAAGCATAGTCAAGGCAATTATGGAGAGCCACGGCGGAAAGTACGGAGTCTGTAATCTGGAGTCCGGAGTAGAATTTTACATAGAAATCAAAAAACATCTTGACGCCTGAGCGGGTACGTGATATATTAAGTATCGCTGTCGGGGTGTGGCTCAGTTTGGTAGAGCACTTGATTTGGGATCAAGGGGTCGCAGGTTCGAATCCTGTCACCCCGACTTTAGAAAAACGGCTTATATAAGCCGTTTTTCTTTGCTTATAGCCATTTTAGGGATGTTTGCTTTCGCAATTAAGAAAGATTTTACGCATAAAAAGTAAAGTTTTACGGGGGAAGTATGACACGAAATCTTATAAAAAAAGAGAGTCTAGATCGAGCACAAAAAAATAGAGATGCGTGCTCGAAGCACCAGAGCCTCGGTTAAACTTATACTCTTACATCTCTATAGTATATATGTAAATGATTTGCTTTGAATAGTCAATCTTTATATAAGGAATGTTTCTTAGATAATGTTATATAAAAATATGTGATGTGAAAATGCGTAATAGTGAATATTTAAAATTCTTTAAGTTCATACTTGATATAGATGATTCAATGATTATAGAAGGATGAAATAAAAACGCCACTGAAAGCGGCATTCTCCGTACTTCGTTTGAAGCACGTGGTCGCACGTCAAGTGGCGTTTCTATTAATAATATATCATCGACATAAGAAAACTGCAATAATACACATAATATGTAAAAAGACTCCGTATTACTACGAAGTCTAATTAAATAATATAGGTGGGGTGACATTCCCACATCTCCAACAAGGGTGGCGGATGCCTGTTCCGCCCTCAGATATTATATTTGTTTATATGTTAACGTATATTTGATTTTATGTCAATTTACATCTCTGATGTTTTGTATCGTTTTATTTTTCTTTTTTTCAAATAATCTGTTAGTTTTCCGTCACTTATTATAAACATGGAGCGGACAAAATATACGCCGGATTTTGTGGCACGTACAGCGACATTGATATACTCTTTGTGAATTTCAAGTGTTTTTATATATTCAATAGAAGCTTGTTGTACCCCAGCTATACCTACGTAATCCGGATTTTGTAGAATGTCTTCAATCAAATCAAAATATTTGATATATACATCCGGATGGTGATCGCGAATGTGTTCAACATTACTGTCTGATATGAATATTTGTGTACCTTCTTCTATATTTAAAGACAGTAGTTTAATGATTTTTTCTGAAAATTCTCCTACAAGATATGTAGTCTTTTTGTTCTCGGTTGAGGAGGCTATTTTTATCATCTTAAGATTCCTCTGGCATTAAGAATATAAATAATGATTAAAATGATTTCGTTAATCTAGATACAATACTCGTAATTGATTTAAAATAGTAGCTTGGAAATGGCTATATATACAATTTAATAGGCATGTTAGATTAAATTGTATGTTTGATTTTAAAATTGAATTAATCTTGTGAAAACTAATTGGAATGGAGAAAAATTAGACTTTAATTGTAAATAATATAGCATACTTCGCATATTACAATCAAATGAAACATATCGATTATTACCTGGGCAATGATCAATAATCCTATAAAATTATTTTGAATCTAAATTTAGATTATTATAATTGACAATACAAGCTAAAAATGTGATTATAAAAGCCGTTATGCCAATGAATCTACAGAGGTGAATTTCCATGGATTATGAAAAGATAAAACAGACCCGTAATGATGAGGGCTTCGGTAAGCGCCTCGGTATAGTATATACAGATGTATCGGAAGGAAGCTGCGATGCGGAGCTTGTTATGAAGGATCAATTCCTTAATCTGCACAGAACGGTTCACGGTGGAATATTATTAACTCTTGCGGATGTTACCGGAGGAACCGCAGCATGCTCGCACGGAAGCTCTGTTGTTACTATAGATAGCAACTATCATTTCCTCCGCGCAGGTTCTGATGTTACAAAGCTTCGTGCTCATGCAAGAGAAATCAAGGCAGGACGCAAGATCATGGTATATGATGTTACCATATACGATCAGAACGATACTCTGCTTGGAGAGGGCATATTCTCATACATGCCGACGGGCGACAGGCAGTACGAGTAAAATTTATTGTATCGAAGCTTCATTTATGATATATTAAACACGCCTGAGATGTTCGCGGGGTTTATTTATATTACTTCCACATTTTGACATACGGGAATTCAGTATTGATGATGCGGATGTCGGGCCGCCTTATGAGCGGATGGCTGAAGTGTCTCCGAGATATCCCACCTAGCCTTTGGCTGGGAGTCAATAATAGGCTTTACGGCACCTTGGGTTTTTTATTTCATAAAAGATTGCTTTCTATGAAATAGGAAAATGCTTCGAAGGATGCGCACTCGCACGAAGCGAAAAAATGTCGCAGGCGACCGCGCTCGGCTTTTCGATGTGCCGAGGCACATTCTTTTTTTTGGTATTTTACGGATATTCAGTGATATATGTTCTGAATCACTGAATAAGGAGTGACTATGGATTATACCGCACTTGCATCTATAGCGATAGACAAGCTAAAGTATAGTTATACTCCGTACAGCGGATTTAATGTTGCTGCTGCCTTGCTTACCGAAGACGGCAAGGTATATTTTGGTGTAAATATTGAGAATGCTGCGTACACGCCAAGCAATTGCGCCGAGAGGACAGCATTTTTCAAAGCGGTTTCCGAAGGAGAACGTCATTTTAAGGCTATTGCGGTAGCAGGCTGCAGAAAGTCTCATCTTGAGACACGAGAGTACAAAGAGCAGTCAAGGCTTCCGGCTTTGTGCCCGCCATGCGGAGTATGCAGACAGGTCATGAGGGAGTTTTGTGATCCTGAGACTTTTGATGTGGTGCTGGTAAGCGGCAAGGACGATTATCGCGTGATGAAGCTTAAGGAATTGTTACCGGAGAGCTTCGGACCGGAGTTTGTAATAGATTAAGCAGGTATAGTAGTTCCGGGAGTTCTCGGAGAAGGAGTGGTTTATGAGTAAGAAGACAGCAGGGGGAATATTGGGAACACTGATAGCTACAGGCGTAGCGCTTGGAGTTGTAAAGTATCTTAAGGATTATGCCGATGTCAAGTTTACCGATGACTCACAGATAGATAAAGTTAAGAGCGATTCCGGCGCGGTAAAGGATGCGGCAAAGCGTACCTATATAGCAATCAAGGAGAAGTCTGACATTAAGGAGGCTGCAAGCGAGCTTACAAAAGCAACAGGCAGCGTGGTTACAGATGCTTGTGATATTGCTAAGACTGCCGGAACAGAGACATTCAATGCTTTTAAAGATATGAAGTCAAGATATGACGAGGATCCTGAAGGTTTTAAGAGTGAGGTAAGTGACAATCTTGCCGATATGACTCAGGGCATAGTTAAGGCAACTCAGGACAAGACCGAAGAGATAGTAGACAAGATCAAGAGCGCTTACTCCGATTTTGAAGAGGATATAGCAGATCAGCTTGATGAGTCGTCGGATGATGATACAGATGAAAATGATTCCGACGAGGAAGATAATGATACAGCTTCCGTAACAGATGAAGAGCCGGCAGCCGTTATAGATGAAGATCATGATAACGAAGCAGACGCCAAGGATTCATTTACAGGTGTGGATGAAGCAAAGGTTGATTCCGATGTGAAGTCCGATGAGGCATCTGATGGGAATTCAGATGATGAGGCACAGTCCGCAGACGGATCCTTCAAGCTCAACTATGTTGATGACAAGGATACTTCGTCCAATGTGACTATCACTGAAGACGCAGAATAAACAATTATCAGCCCGCACAACGGCTGAAGCGCCGAGAATCTAAAAGTTCCGGTCGGTCGTTGTCCGGGACTTTTAACGTTAAAGAATATTTATATTAAGGGGAAAATTTTATGGTGCAGTACAGAGGCGTAAATGAATTAAGAAGAATGTTTCTCGACTACTTTGAGAGAAACGGGCATCTCAAGCTTAAGAGCTTTTCTCTCGTGCCTCACAATGATGATTCATTGCTTTTGATCAATTCGGGTATGGCTCCGCTTAAGCCGTATTTCACAGGTCAGGAGATACCTCCGCGCCGCAGAGTTACCACATGTCAGAAATGTATCCGTACAGGTGATATCGATAACGTAGGTAAGACAGCAAGACACGGTACTTTTTTTGAGATGCTCGGAAACTTCTCCTTCGGAGATTATTTCAAGCACGAAGCAATTCCGTTTGCATGGAACTTTCTTACTCAGGAGGTGGGACTCGATCCGAACAGACTCTATCCTTCGGTATATGTAGATGATGATGAGTCTTATAAGATCTGGACTGACGAGATGCACGTAGATCCTTCACGCATCTATAAGTTCGGTAAGGAAGACAATTTCTGGGAGCACGGTGCAGGTCCGTGCGGTCCTTGCTCAGAGATATATTATGACCGCGGAGAAAAGTGGGGCAACGGTCCTGAGGATGTAATGGGCGGCGAAGGCGACCGCTTTGTTGAGATCTGGAACATTGTATTTACTCAGTTCAACAATGACGGACATAATAATTACACCGAGCTCATTCAGAAGAATATCGATACAGGTATGGGACTTGAGCGTATCGCCATGGTAGTTCAGGACGAGGAGTCCATCTATACCGTAGATACCAACAAGGCAATATTAGAGTATATCGCAGAGCTTTGCGGTGTTGTATACCACAGCGACCATGACAAGGATGTGAGCCTTCGTATACTTACAGACCATATTAAGTCAAGCACATTCATGATCTCTGACGGAATCATGCCTTCAAATGAGGGACGCGGTTATGTACTTCGCCGTATCATCCGTCGTGCCGTAAGACACGGAAGAAAGCTCGGAATCAAGCATGACTTCATGGCGGAGATGGCAAAGCGTGTTATCGAGCTCAATAAGGATGGTTATCCTGAGCTTGAGGAGAAGCAGACAATGATCCTTCAGGTTCTCAAGAACGAGGAGGAGCAGTTCAACAAGACTATAGATGCGGGACTTAATATCCTTAACGATATGATCGCAGAGCTTGAGAAGTCGGGTGAAAAGACACTTAAGGGTGCAGATGCCTTCAAGCTGTACGATACCTACGGTTTCCCGCTTGACCTTACCAAGGAGATACTTGAGGATAAGGGACTTTCTGCAGACGACGAGGGCTTCAATGCCTGCATGAAGGAGCAGAAGGACAAGGCTAGAAGTGCGCGTAAGACTTCAAACTATATGGGAGCAGACGCAACTGTATATGACCTTATCGATGCTTCGCTCACATCTGCATTTACAGGCTATGATAAGCTTGAGGACAAGGGCAAGGTGATCTGCCTTACGACCGAGGATGAGATCACTCAGGCTCTTACAGAGGGACAGAAGGGTACTATCATAACAGATAAGACTCCATTCTACGCAACCAAGGGCGGACAGCAGGGTGATGCCGGAGTTATCACAGGCGAGGATGGCAGCTTTGAGGTTCATGATACTATCGCACTTAAGGGCGGCAAGATAGGCCATGTCGGAGTAGTTACAAAGGGCATGATCTCAATAGATCAGACTGTAGAGCTTAAGGTAGATGCTGCTCAGAGAAATGCTACGGCAAAGAACCATTCGGCTACCCACCTTCTTCAGAAGGCACTCAGAACCGTACTCGGAGATCACGTTGAGCAGAGCGGTGCATTCTATGACAAGCACAGACTCCGCTTCGACTTCACTCATTTCAAGGCTATGACAGCCGCAGAGATCGCTGCCGTAGAGCTTATGGTAAATGAGGCAATTGCAAGCAATGACGAAGTGATTACAAGGGAAATGTCTCTTGAGGATGCCAAGAAGACAGGCGCTATGGCTCTCTTCGGAGAGAAGTACGGCGATACTGTAAGAGTAGTAAGCATGGGAGACTCTACTGAGCTTTGCGGAGGTACTCATGTTAAGAGAACAGGAGATATCGGATCCTTCAAGATAGTAAGTGAGGCAGGGATATCTGCCGGAGTAAGACGTATAGAGGCACTTACTTCGGACAATCTCCTTAACTATTATCAGGAAATCGAGGACAGACTCAACAAGGCAGCGGCAGTGATCAAGGCTCAGCCTAATGATCTTGTAAATAAGCTTACTCAGCTTAACGAGGAGCTTAAGAGCCTCAAGTCTGAGAATGAGAAGCTCAAGGCTAAGCTTGCAGGCAATTCACTCGGTAATGCAGCAGATAATGCAGAAGATGTCAACGGCATCAAGCTTCTTTGCCTCAAGGCAGATGCGGCAGATGTAAATGCTTTGCGCTCCTTAAGCGACAGCCTGAGTGATAAACTCGGCGATTGCGTGATCGTACTCGGTGCTGATATCGACGGTAAGGCTACACTCATTGCTTCAGCTACAGACGGTGCTGTTAAGCGAGGTGCTATGGCAGGAAGCATCATCAAGGAGATAGCTCCGATCGTAGGCGGTAAGGGCGGCGGACGTCCGACCATGGCTCAGGCAGGCGGAACAGATACAGCCAAGATTGAGGATGCACTTACAAAGGCAGCAGAGATAATAAAGACACAGATAAAGTAATTGCGCAGCGGGGGAAATATGAAGCTTCTTGAAGAAAGAATATTAAAAGACGGTAAGGTGATAGGCGGAGATGTGCTTAAGGTAGACAGCTTCATCAATCATCAGATGGATCCTGCACTTTTCAGGGAAATGGCTCTCGAGTGGAAGAGAATCTTTGAGGGCTGCGGCATCAATAAGATACTTACTATCGAAGCCTCCGGAATCGGCATTGCCGCTGTTGCCGGACTTGAGTTCGGCTGTCCTGTGGTATTTGCCAAGAAGAGCAAGTCAAGCAATACTCCGGAACATTCATATTCTGCAACCGTTAAGTCCTTCACCAGAGGCACTGTCAACGATATCTATGTATCTACAAAGTATCTCAATCCGGGAGACAAGATACTCATCATTGATGACTTTATGGCAACAGGAGAGGCTGCAAGAGGCCTTACCCAGCTTGTAAAGGAAGCAGGGGCTGAGCTTATCGGTATAGGTATAGCTGTTGAGAAGGCATTCCAGCCGGGCGGTGAGGAGCTTAGATCCATGGGCATAAGAGTTGAGTCTCTTGCACGCATCAAGGAAATGAGCGAGGAAAACGGCATAGTATTTGTCGACTGATTTAGCGTACTTGTATCAGGCGGGGCTGCCAGTATGAGCATTGATCAGGCGAAGCACCGACAGCCTTGGAAGCAGTCAGGGATACCAAGGGATGAACGGTAATTCCGACAGCTCAAACGCTTTTGCAAGATGTTGTCGATTTTGCTTGGAAAAGTAGAAAAAATATAGTATTATACATGAGTCGCTTACGGTAGGAAGCTTATCTTAGATGAGAGAGTTTGTTATCGTGCGACTCATATCGGCGGGGTATGGCGCAGTTTGGTAGCGCGCTTGACTGGGGGTCAAGAGGCCGCAGGTTCAAGTCCTGTTACTCCGAGTTTAGAAAAACGGCTTAGATAAGCCGTTTTTCTTTGTTTATAGCCATTTGAAGGATGTTTGCTTACGTGATTAAGAAAGATTTTACATATTAAAAGTAACATTTTGCGGGGAAAGTATGACACGAAAACATGATTAACCTGTTAAATAAGCTTTTTGAAATTTGCCGATCCGTATGTCTAATCAGAAGAATATGGAAAATAATATTTACATAAAATATACAAAAATCAGAAAAAAATAATGTACAAATTTCTATCGGACAGTATGCTATAATCCAATCAAAGCATAAATCATTTCTATAAATCAATTCTAAGAGCTGCAAAGGCAGCCGTCCGAATATTCAGAGTGAGATCCATGCTTTACAAGA
>JAUNWP010000087.1 GCA_030540255.1 Eubacteriales bacterium
GTGATTTCTGTTAATTTGCACTTGACAAGAGGTCATTACATATCAGATTTTATATTTATATCAATACCTGATTCGTTACACGGATGCGGATAATACACTATTAATTGTTGAAATAATAAATCCTTAGAGGAAGCTATTCGGTTAAGGTTTCTAGTAACACTATTAGCGATGATCTTGTTATGCTCTATGAACTTTGGCCTTTACATCGAGCACTATGAGTCTACGCAAAACAAGGTAAACGGATTCATCGTTTACGATGTTAGGCCGATAATTATGCAAGCACTGCCTGCACAATATGTACAAAAAAAGAGGAGCCGGTCAAGGCTCCTCGAAAGTACGTTATTTCAAAAGTTGCTTTTATGTTCCAGTGAAGCTGATTATGCCATAATTCATGTGCGCACACGATGCGCAACATATTTTTTATTTGTTACAAACAGTAATATATTTTTGATTACGACTTTTAGGTTTATCGGGAATCGTCATTTTAAGCTGGCCGCTTGCCAATAGAGGATTCAAATATTTTCTTGTAAAATAAGTGAGATTTCGATAACCTATAAACGAGCAAATATCTTGTTTGTTTTTTTCTGTTATACAAAAATCCAAGACTGCTTGTAAGATGTCCTGTGTTTTATCTTGCTCACTAACTTGGTCATGATCTTGGTCATTGACTAAGTTTTTCTGACTAAGATTGTAATTCACATTTTTCAAAATGACCCTGAAATCGGTTGCTGTTGAGAAAAACTCAGGCTTATATGCCTCTGTATATCCAGGCAGTTTTTCTGTTTCACTGACGATTTTTCGTAGACCACTTCCACGGCGTTCCATATACTTCATGCGGTGGAACAGGTCAGCAATCACAGGATTCCGACGCATAGAACGAATACTGTAAATATCGTATTCTTGAATCAATCCGCCGCCAAACATACCTCCGGGAGATGTGATTTCTACCCGATCATCAAACATATCGATATGGATTTCGCTACCAAGCACAATGTAATCACGATGGATTAGTGCATTGACAAGAGCTTCTGTCACAGCTCGTTCAGCATAATCCGGCTTGTCTACCCGATACTGAGCCTCTTTGACAAAACGGACTTTGGAATTATTGCGAATAAATTCACTGCCACTTTTCAGAAGATAAATGAGATTTCCATCGTATTCCTTATCATCAAGAGCATCATCGAAGATGGACCCTTTTTCTAAACCGTTCCATCTGGTACAGAAGATACGTGAATTATAAACTGTTTGCTGATCAGTCATGAGCTTTCCGGCATTGGTCAGGAATCCATTTTTATCAGATAAACCAAAGGAAATGTAATCAGATGGCTCAAAGCGGAGACCAGTACGTTCCAGATAGCTTGCTTCAAGAAGTGTAAAGCTGTAATCTTTCTTCACTGCGCCTGTTGTTAAGGTATCAAAGGATTGATTGGTTCCCTTTAAGATCAGTTCATTAACAATGTAGTCTGGGGCAATTACGCTTTCATTTCCAATGCGTATATATGCTTCCATCATTCCATCAGCCTTGTAATAATATGGGGTGCTGCGACCGGGAGAAACCTCAAGAGCCAATAGGTTTTTACCATTTTCTTGCAATGGCTTTAAGACAAACTGTGGTAATGGTGTGATACGTTCTTTGATTAGGCGGCTGATTGATTCAGCATCCTTTTGAACATCGGACAAGCCAATTAGTTTTCGATCATCAGAAATTCCGAAAAACAGAGTTCCGCCGATTCCATTGGAAAAGGCACTGATACTTTTCAACCAGCTTTTTGGCTTCTTCATTTCGAGAGCAACTTTAAAATCACATTCCGTTGCTTCGGCAATGAGCTGTTCTATCATAGAAATCCCTCCTTTGAGGATGCAGGGTGATTTTTTTATTTTACCCAGCGGAGGCAATTATTGCAATGATATTAATTCTGTGAGAAACATACGGAAAGCAATTGACAAGTAACCGCTCGGTAACTATACTTAGAGTTACCGAACGGTTACTTTTTGTGAGGAGATGTATGATGGCGGAAGGAACGAAGGAACGGATTTTAGAAAGTGCGCTTGAACTGTTTGCGCAGAATGGATATCTGGGCACATCGATGAGCGACATCGCGAAGCAGCTGGGATTTACGAAAGCGGCGCTATATAAGCATTATACCGGTAAGCAGGAGATCCTGGATCAGATCGTGGAGCAGATGAACAGGATGGACTATGAGCGTGCAGAAGAGTATGAGATGCCTGAAACAGAGCCGGATGGTTTCGCGGAAGCATATATGCACACGCCAATCGAGAAGATCCGGACATACAGCATGGCACAGTTTGATCACTGGACTAAGGAGACATTTTCAGCAAATTTCCGTAAAATGCTGACGCTGGAGCAGTATCGTGATCCGAAGCTTGCGCAGCTCCACCACGATTATCTCGCCGGCGGTCCTCTTGAGTACATGGCAGCCATTTTCCGAAAGCTGGCAGATTCTGATGAGGACGCTATGCAGTTAGCGCTGGATTTTTATGGACCGATGTATCTGCTCTACAGTGTCTACGACGGAGCAGATGATAAGGCATCGATTGCACCGCTTCTGGATGAACATATCCGCCGATTTATTGCGAAAGTTGAGTATGAATATAGAAGAGCCGGGGAAACATCATGAACATTACCGTTATATATTCGACCGGCAGAAAGGCACAGTCATGCACTTATAATATTGCCCAACTGCTTATAAAGGAACTTTTAGCGGACGGTGAGCTTTTTGAGTTTCAGCTTCCGCGGGATATGCCTCATATCTGCGTTGGCTGTTATGCCTGCATCAACGGGCAGGAACAGAAGTGCGGCGGAGCTTCTGCACTCGCGCCGATCCTTGCTGCTATGGAACAGTCCGAGCTGATCATCTTCTGTACGCCGACCTATGTGTACCATGTTCCGGGGCAGATGAAAATGCTGCTGGATCATTTCGCATATCGCTGGATGGTTCATCGACCTGATTTGTCCTTTATGAAGAAGCAGGCCGTCATCATCAACACCGCCGCAGGTGGCGGTATGAGATCAACCGTCAGGGATGTCAAAGACAGCACAGACTACTGGGGAGTCGCGAGAACGCACATCCTCTCGCAGGCCGTGTGGGGTCACGACTGGACGGGGCTGCCTGAATCATTCCGCAAATCAACAGCAAAGAAGGTTCGTCGGACTGCTCGAAATGTCCGACGCAGAGCTGGACATCTGACACCATCCCTTAAAGTTAGATGCCTGTTCAGGCTCTACCAGCTTTTGCACAGGAAGCAGAAAATGTCTGCGGTCGATGACGCCTACTGGCAGGAGAAAGTTTATGTCACGGGGAAACCGTGGAAGTAAAGCGATTCGGCAGATGAATGCCATAGAGTATCGAATAAGGAGAAGGATACCATGAAAAATTTAATAGTATATGTTCATGGAAAGGGCGGCTCGGCTGGGGAGGCAGAGCACTACAAAACATTTTTTCCAAATAGTGAAGTGATTGGGTTTGATTACCGTTCCCAAACGCCTTGGGAAGCCAGAAAAGAGTTTCGTGCGTTTTTTACCGAGCAAAAAAGCCGGTACGATCATCTCACCTTGATTGCAAACAGTATCGGAGCATATTTTGCGTTATCATCGCTGGATGAGACACTGATTGACCGGGCTTATTTCATCTCTCCGATCGTGGATATGGAAAACCTGATCTGCAATATGATGCAATGGTCGCATGTGACCGAACAGGAGCTTGCCGATAAAAGAGAAATCGCCACGGATTTCGGAGAGACACTGTCTTGGGAGTATCTATGCTATGTGCGGCAGCATCCAATCATCTGGAATGTTCCCACCTGCATTCTGTACGGTGAGCATGACAAGCTAACATCAATTGAAACGGTATCTGCATTTGCCAAACAGCACCATGTAGAGTTGACCATCATGCCAGATGGTGAGCATTGGTTCCATACCGACGAGCAGATGGAGTTTCTGAATCATTGGATCAGAGAATGGAGGAAGAAAAACAATGGCATCCGGTAAAGAGTATCTTCAATTCATTTTAGGACAGCTATCTGATTTGGATGATGTTTCTTACCGATCGATGATGGGGGAATTTATCCTCTATTATCGCGGTAAGATCGTCGGTGGAATCTATGATGATCGCTTGCTTGTAAAGAAAACAAGATCCGCTTTGGAACTTATGCCTGAGGCAATCTGCGAGCACCCGTATGAGGGGGCAAAAGAAATGCTGTTGGTGGATGAAGTTGACAGCAAAGAGTTTCTTACAAAGCTGTTTGAGGCAATGTACTATGAATTGCCATTGCCGAAACAAAAACGAAGGAACAACGGAGAGCGTTAGAAAGTGTAAATGATAAAATTTAAATGTACAGAAAAGAGAAAATAAAAATGTACAATCGCAGCTGATATTGATAGCGTCTTCATGGGAAAAGAGAAGGCAAAATCGTCAACATTGGAGGAATAACTGATGAACTATATTCGGGTCACAAAAGAAAATATAGACAAAGAACATATCTGCTGTGCTATGTCAGGCAAGCAGAGTCTGACAAAAAAAGAGTGGATGAGACAGCGCTTCGATGAGGGATTGGTCTTTTACCGCAGTGCGGATCGCGGGAAATGCTTCATCGAGTATATCCCGGCTGAGAACGCCTGGGTGCCGATTGAAGCGGACGGCTGGCTCTACATTAACTGCCTATGGGTATCCGGCTCCATGAAGGGACACGGATACTCTAATG
>JAUNWP010000088.1 GCA_030540255.1 Eubacteriales bacterium
AAAGTCCCATAAAATAAGGATTTTGCGCTTGTTGACTGTCAAAGATGGGAGTTTAACAAAGCTTGCCTCGAAAGGCAAGCTCAAAATTAAACTGTATTTTCTGACAAGAAATTTGGCCTTGCGTATATGGATGATTTAAAGACTGATGGAAACATCCTCTCCGGCTGCTGTACGCTCGTCTATTAATACCTGTTCGAAACAGACTCCGTACTCGTGATCCTTTTCCGGAAGTGTCTTCTCTATACTTTTTGAAATGAATTCACAGGCATCCTTAAGAGACTCCTTCATAGTCTTGTTATTAAGTCTGTCGGCAACGATAATTGATGCAAATATATCTCCGGTTCCGTGATAACTCTTGCGTTTCTTATTCGTATAGTACTCCGTTATCTTTCCGTCAGCTGCATTATAAGCCATGGCTCCTATCTTACCGTCAGAATTGACCGCTCCCGTTATGATAACTTCTGCCGGTCCCATCCCTGAAAGACGTTTAAGCATATCTGCGATCTCTTCATGTGAGAAATCCTGCTTATACTCTGTTCCAAGCAAAAAGGCAGCCTCTGTAAGATTCGGCATGACCAGATCCGCATCCTTCAGAAGTTCACGCATACCTGCAATTATCGATTTATCTAATGCGGAATAAAGCACACCGTTATCTGCCATAGCCGGATCTGCCATCAGCTTTCCGCCGTCCTTAAGTAGCACTTCCTTGCAATGTCTGATAATGTCAAACTGTCTCGCATCTCCTATATAGCCTGTATATATGGCATCGAATTTGATGCCTTCTCTGACCCAGTGATCTACTATCTTCGGCATCTCGTCGGTAAGATCGAGACAGGTATATCCCGTGAATCCGCCGGTGTGAGTGCTCATCAGCGCAGACGGAAGTATGGAGACCTCGATTCCCCTTGATGATATTACCGGCAACGCTATGGTAAGTGAGCATTGTCCGAGACATGATATATCCTGTATAGATAGTATCCTCTTCATTTTAGCCTGCTTCTCCCGAATGATTTACGAAAATGTTGTATATGATTTTATCACATTAAAGTACGATAGAGAACAAAAAGTTATATCTGTGTCCTTAGCTTATGCCTTAAGCCGATACCAAATTATAAAATTTCCATAAACTCTGTTGACTTTTTATTTAAGCTGCCTGTATACTGTGCGCACAGATCATTTAGTTTTTGTATCCGTGACCGGATATATTTTTCGCTTGAAGCTTAAGCTTTCTATATTCATTTTCCCAAACACATATTTGACAATATTTCAAAGCCTTCAGCTTTGCGCATATTACTGTACGGTCTTCCTTCGGAAAGGCAGGTTACAATTGAATAAGCCGAAATACTTATTGCTGTGTTGCTTTTGTTTAAGCCTGATTATTGCAGCCGGCAGCGATACCTACGCATTCTACAGCGCGGAATCCTCCTTGGCTGCCAACAGCTTCAGTCTGTCTAAGATTTATAGTGTTGAATTTGATCCGGGCGAAGGAAACGGCACTATGCCGAGTATAAGTATAGCCTCGACCGGAGCAGCTTTCCTTCCACGCTGCGGCTTTACCAAAGAGGGTTATCATTTTAAATGCTGGCGAAATGAAAGTAATCGGGACATAATTCCGGATACAGCCGGCGGTGATACTCTTATCTCAAGTGATACTCATATAAAACTCACAGCATTATGGACTCCTAACACTTACACTGTACATTTTGAGGATGACAAAGCTACTGGCACCGGCACACTTCCCGCAGACATAAGCTGCAGCTACGGCAATTCTGTCAGTATGCCTGCCTACACAGCCGATTATCCGGATCATCTCTTCCTCGGCTGGAGCTTGGAAGCTGACGGTAGCGGCAGACTCTTATCCCCTTTAGCGCCTATATATAATCTTTCCTCTGAAAATGAAGCTACAGTCACGCTCTATGCCGTATGGGAAGATGAAACTGACGGCATCATAGAAACCGGATGGAACAAAGCTCTTGACTCGGATACAGATGGCAACGGCATTCCCGACCGTAATGAATTAAAGCCCGGGGATAAATGCTTAAAGGATCCTTCTGTCAGAAATCACAGCAGCAAGTCAGTTTATGCCTACATGACAGTAAGTGTTCCGGCTGTGGAAGCCCGGTTGGGTTCGGACAGCTCTGCCGGTCTCTGTGATATTGCAGAGCTTAATATCACCCCTCACTGGAGGCTTATAAAATCCTATCCTGCCAGGTCCGACTCTCAAAAATCTCAATACATCTATAGATATGACAAGCTGCTCAAGGCTCACGGAAGTACCGAAGCAAATCCATATCATTCGCTGCGTCATGCCGATCGCAGCACAGATCTTATGTCCGGCTTTCGCATAAAGGCTTTTAGTTCATGTCCCGATATATCTGACTCCATAGATATAGACGCTCTGCTTATCGAAGCCTGCATATCCGAAGCCGAAGCCGATGAAGCTGCCGCAAAAGAATTTTATCCGGGAGGCTGATTATGAAAAGCTATGATAAACCACTGATATTTATCTTGATCACGGGATTTTTATGCTGCTTTGTATGCTTCTTCTTTGCCGCAACAAAGCAAAGCTATGCCGATATTCACTCTTCCTTATATACCGAGCTTGAATCGAAAGCCTGTCAGATGCTTAATGAGCTTAAGGCACTGCCTTCCGAAAGTGAGACAGACATATCGAACGGTAAGACTTATTGTCTCATGGCCTACGAAGATTATTCCTCCTTATTTGACAGAGCCGATGAAGCATATGACAAAGGCGAAACAGATAATGACGAGTATGTAAACATACTTGATATGCTTAACCGTATAGGTGAGGAATTGAATACCGAATTTTCACACTTCGGATTTGATCCTTATGCTACAGATCTTTGCTATGGTATAGCCATCAAACCCGAAAATATATCCAATTATGTTAAAAAATATGAATGGAACTCTTATTACAACGGATCAAACATCATAATACATTTTGCTTTCAATATCGGTATATCCGGAAAGTTGTGGAAGATCAATGTAGGCGGAGCTGCCGAGCTTCTGTATGTTGATGCCTACGGCTATAACCACTCCACCTCCGATCCTGTCGCCGGTGCCAGATATTTCAGGAGTAATTTCGGTACCGTCACCTTAAACAGCATTAATATGAACAGCAGCAGAACTGTTGCTGACGGCTATATAACAATTACAGATCCTTCCGGTCTTCGCAACTGGATGAATTACGGTGACAGAAAGCTATGGTTCCAAAGCTATTCCGACTCAGGAACAGATTATGAATATTATACAAACGGTATATCCGGCATGTCTCCTACAGAAATATCAGACATAGGCACTGCTTTGTCTCAGGGAAGCTGTTCCCACAATTATATATTCAAGTCTGTCGATAGTTCAAAACATCAAAAATCATGTACAAAATGCGGATATGTACTGTCAACATCTGCTCATAACAGTTCTGTAAATGACACCGTAAGTTCGCCCGGTTATCTGATCAAGAAGTGCTCAGATTGCGGATATATCGTTTCAACTACTCCGATATACGAAAAAACACGCTATGATACTGCCGTAAATGAATTTGCTGTAACAGGTATTTCATAATGAAGCAATCGATATTTAAATATATCTTAGGCAGGAGCAAGGCTCTCATCTTTCCCATATTACTGTCTGTGTTCATACTTTGTACCGACATTAGGTATCTTGAGAGCGGCAGCATGGCGCCTACACTTCCAACAGGTTCTCTGGTCATCACTTCCGCATTCATAAAGCCACACATCGGCTCCGTATGTGCATATACACATAACGGTATCATTGTTGTTCACCGTATCATTGCAGAGAGCAAAAACGGATACATTTTCAAGGGTGATGCCAACAACACGACCGACCCCATTGCAATTAAGGCATCCGATATATTAGGAACAATGATAATAGGCATTCCGCCGTTATTTAAATTTTAGTTTGTTACCATAAGGAGACACCAACATGAAAGTCAGAAACATTACTTTGATTGCAGCTTTAACAACAGCACTCGCAGCAGGTATAAGCGGTGCGTATGCATACTATTCAGCCAAGACAGATACCGTAACAAATACCTATAATATCGTAGCGGGCGGCGGTTCAAACGGTGAAACCGTCGGTAAGGTCGAAGAGATCTTCAACCCCGAAGATGCAAAGGACCTGACTCCGCGTTCAAGCTTCACAAAAGATGTTAAGATCACTTCAAAGCTTGATTATAATTCCTACGCCTATCTGCTGGTAAATGTTCCCAACATCAACGCACGTCTTAAAGATGAAAGTGCAAAAAGTCTCCGTGAATCGGTAAATCTTAATTTTGATACGGCAAAATGGTCTTTGGTTAAAAAGACAGACGGAAGTGATACAGATCCGGCAAAATACCTGTACAGATGCAATTCTGAGCTTGCTGCAAAGTCATCAACGCCTTCGCTTTTCACAACGGTTTCTGTACCGGATTATGCCGAATCCGACGGTATTTCAGGCTCTATCGATGTTGTCGGCTATATGATCTCCTCTGTCGGAGTAAACAAAGACGATGCCGATCAAGATGCCATAGCCAAATTCTTCAGCTGAATATACTCTTTGGTATTCATAAGACATACAAACCTATCCTACAGGTTGATATAGGAGAAGAAGCTGTATGAAATACAAATCTATTTTCACACGGAATTTTACCGCAAAATCTTTTTTTGCACGGAATT
>JAUNWP010000089.1 GCA_030540255.1 Eubacteriales bacterium
GAAGGACGTGAAGAGGGTATTGAGGAAGGCATAGAAATTGGCCAAAGTGATATTGTAATAAGGCTCCTACAAAAGACACATGATGCAAAGCAAGTAGCTGAGCTTTTGGATATGCCCATAGCGGACATTAAGAGAATCGCACAGAATAATAAATTTGATGTTTAATTATGTAAACAATTAAGAAGTCCGACAGGAAAGTAAAATCCTGTCGGATTTTTTAAATTGAGACTCTGAAGTTAGTGGGACCGATGCGTGATGCATCAGCTTCTGATTGTTTGAAAAAAATCTTAAAATCGGGTGTATAATATTTCCTCAATAAGTGTATACTATAGCTTACATTTTTATATGCAGATAACGGCTGCAGAGTCGGCAATATGCCGGCGGCAGGCTTGTTAATTCATATTCTTAATATTTGATACGGAATCAAAAGCGGGGAGACTCAACGCAAGCCTGCTTGCAGGAGGTTTTTTGATTCGGACATAATCATTTAGGAGATGAGATAATCATGACATTAAAGGAGCTTGAGATAGGGAAAAGTGCGGTGATACGCACAGTCGGAGGAAGCGGTGCGCTCAGGCAGCATTTTCTTGATATGGGCGTTATACCGGGGGCAGAGGTCACAGCCGAAAAGCTGGCTCCTATGGGCGATCCCATGGAACTTCAGATACACGGCTATTCGCTTACACTCAGACTCGCCGATGCCGAACAGATAGAGGTAGAACCGATACCGGAGACAAGCAGAAAATATAAGTCTGCGAGCAATATAAATCAATCCGTACATCCGGGTCTCGGAGAGGAAGGTAAGTACCATGTAAAGGGATCAAGCGAGCCTCTGCCCGACAAGACTGTATTAAGCTACGCACTGGTCGGTAATCAGAACTGCGGCAAGACTACTCTCTTTAATCAGCTTACGGGATCCAATCAGCATGTCGGCAATTTCCCGGGAGTCACGGTAGACAGAAAAGACGGAGTGATCAAAGGACATCCGGAGACTCTGGTAACAGATCTTCCTGGTATATATTCCATGTCTCCTTATACGAGCGAGGAGATAGTATCCAGAAACTTTGTGCTTGATGAAAAGCCCAAGGCAATAATCAATATAATAGACGCCAATAATATAGAGAGAAATCTGTATCTGACTATGCAGCTCCTTGAGATGAACATTCCCATGGTCATTGCCCTCAATATGATGGACGAGGTGACAGGAAACGGCGGAGCTATTGACGTAAACGGCATGGAATCAATGCTGGGAGTGCCGGTAATTCCTATATCAGCCGTCAAAAATGAAGGTGTTGACGAGCTGATCAGGCATGCCGTTCATATTGCAAGGTATCAGGAACGCCCGGGCAGACTCGATTTTTGTAATGAAAATGATTACGGCGGAGCAGTTCACCGCTGTATCCACGCAGTGGCGCACCTTATAGAGGATCACGCCAAGGCAGCCGATATTCCGGTGCGCTTTGCCGCAACCAAGCTTATCGAGGGAGACGAGCTTATCCTAAAGCAGCTCAAACTTGATCAGAATGAGATAGATGCGCTCGGCCATCTGACAGAGCAGATGGAAAAGGAAAGCGGTCTTGATAAGAGCGCAGCCATTGCAGACATGCGGTTCTCATTTATAGAAAAGGTATGCGAGAAAACCGTAGTTAAGCCGCATGAGAGCAAGGAACGTATCCGCAGTCAGAAGATAGACAAGATACTTACGGGCAAGTACACGGCTATCCCCTGCTTTATTGCCATTATGGCAGCGGTATTCTATCTTACCTTCAATGTCATAGGCGCTTTCCTGCAGGGAGTGCTTGAAAAAGGGATAGATGCTCTGACGGCATCCGTTGACACTATGCTTAGCGCCTATAATGTAAATGAGGCAATACACGGGCTTGTCATAAACGGAATTTTTGCCGGTGTCGGTTCGGTACTCTCGTTCCTTCCGATCATAGTGACGCTGTTTTTCTTCCTATCGATGCTGGAGGACAGCGGATACATAGCGAGAGTTGCATTTTTCATGGATAAGCTCCTGAGGAAGATAGGACTGTCCGGCAGAAGTATAGTTCCACTGCTCATAGGCTTCGGCTGCACCGTTCCTGCCGTTATGGCAACAAGGACACTTCCGAGTGAGCGAGACAGAAAGATGACTATACTGCTTACACCGTTTATGAGCTGTACGGCAAAGCTTCCGATTTATTCATTTTTTGTAAATGCCTTCTTCCCGGGTAAGGGCGGACTTATCATAACAGGACTCTATATTGGAGGAATAGTTATAGGCATACTGGCTGCCTTTCTTATGAAAGGCACACTGTTCAAGGGAGAGGCTGTTCCTTTTGTTATGGAGCTTCCGAACTACAGACTTCCGGGACTTAAAAACGTGCTTCAGCTTCTTTGGGAAAAGGCAAAGGACTTCCTTGAGAGAGCATTTACAGTAATATTTACAGCCTCGGTAATAGTATGGTTTTTGCAGAGCTTCAATCTGCATTTCAATCTCGTAAGCAACTCGGGAGACAGTATACTTGCGACAGTTTCGGGTATGCTCGTGCCTTTGTTTACTCCTATAGGACTCGGAGACTGGCGTATAGTAACCTCTCTTATATGCGGATTTATGGCAAAGGAGAGCGTTGTATCGACCTTGGAGGTACTCTTTGCGGGAGGAATGGCAGGAATCTTGAGCACTCAGCAGGCGGCATCACTCCTGACCTTCAGTCTGCTGTATACACCTTGTGTTGCGGCAGTTGCATCCGTTAAGAGAGAGCTTGGAGGCAAGACCGCCGTCGGTATGGTCATATGGCAGTGCTTTATAGCATGGGCGGCTGCATTTATAATAAAACTTATATTTGTGTGAGGAATTTTTTCTTTTACGGAAAGTGATAAGATGTTATACTTTACGCAAGTAGTTTGTATAGGACGTTTTTATCGGAGGATCGGATGCGTGAAATGATTATGGTGCTCGACTTCGGCGGTCAGTACAACCAGCTGATTGCAAGACGAGTGCGTGACGAAGGTGTTTATGCCGAGGTTTATTCATATTCCATAGGCGTGGACAAGATAAAGGAGTTAGCTCCTAAGGGTATTATTTTTACAGGCGGACCAAATTCGGTATATCTTGAGGAGTCTCCGCACATTGACAAGGCTATATTTGATCTTGGTATTCCGATCATGGGTATATGCTACGGCACACAGCTTATCGCATATACATTGGGAGGCAAGGTTGAGACAGCTCCTGTATCGGAGTACGGCAAGACCGATGTTAAGGTTGATACAAGCGATGTTTTGTTCAATGGCGTAAATGCCGTAACAACGACTTGGATGAGTCATACCGACTATGTAAGTCAGATTCCGGAAGGATTCAGGATCACCGGAAGTACAGAGGTATGTCCGGTTGCTGCTATGTCGGATGTATCAAGACGTATATATGCGGTACAGTTCCATCCTGAGGTGCAGCATTGCCGTGAGGGCAACAAGATGCTCCACAATTTCGTATATGATGTATGCGGATGCACCGGCGATTGGAAGATGACTACCTTTGTTGAGGATACCATCAAGGCTGTAAGAGAGAAGGTCGGAGACGGCAAGGTACTCTGTGCACTTTCGGGCGGAGTTGATTCATCTGTTGCCGCAACACTTCTTGCCAAGGCTGTAGGCAAGCAGCTTACCTGCGTATTCGTAGATCACGGTCTGCTTCGTAAGAACGAGGGAGATGAGGTTGAGGCAATATTCGGACCTAAGGGTCAGTATGATCTTAATTTTGTCCGTGTCAATGCACATGAGGAATTTTACGAGCAGCTTAAGGGTGTTGAGGATCCCGAAGCAAAGCGTAAGATAATCGGTGAGCAGTTCATCAGAGTATTTGAGCGTGAGGCCAAGAAGATAGGCAAGGTCGATTATCTCGTACAGGGCACCATTTACCCGGATGTTATCGAATCGGGACTCGGTAAGTCAGCTACCATCAAGTCGCATCACAATGTCGGAGGACTTCCGGACTATGTTGATTTCAAGGAGATCATCGAGCCTTTGAGATATCTCTTTAAGGATGAGGTAAGACGTGCCGGACTTGAACTCGGACTTCCCGAGTATCTTGTATACCGTCAGCCGTTCCCGGGACCGGGACTCGGTGTCCGTATAGTCGGAGAGGTTACGGCAGATAAGGTACGTATAGTACAGGATGCGGATCACATATTCAGGGCAGAGATCGCCGAGGCAGGACTCGACAGATCTATAAGCCAGTATTATGCTGCACTCACCAATCTGCGTTCGGTAGGCGTTATGGGAGATTTCAGAACCTACGATTATGCGGTTGCACTCAGAGCAGTTATAACAGATGATTTTATGACGGCAGAAGCGGCAAACATCCCGTTTGAAGTATTGCAGCGTGTCATGACCCGTATTGTAAATGAGGTCAAGGGAGTAAACAGAGTATTCTACGACCTTACTTCCAAACCACCGGGAACAATAGAACTCGAATAATTTTTATAAAAACCCTACAAACCGTGATTTTAAGCGGGATGTAGGGTTTTTTGGGTCTTCAAAGTTTTGTGGGGTCTGTTAATGGGGGCTGTCGTTGGGGCAGTGAAAAACTCCAAAGTTTAGTGTGGGCTGGTGCATGATGCCTCAGGCTCTATTATAATCCCCTGATTTCGAAACAAAAGTTTCTCATCAGTCCCAGCCCAC
>JAUNWP010000090.1 GCA_030540255.1 Eubacteriales bacterium
CACCTTTCCGATTCCGTTTATGCGCTAAAATTACTTTCCTGCCATCTGCTTTGCAACTTCCTCTGCAAAGTCCTCGTTCTTCTTCTCAAGGCCCTCGCCTGTCTCGAATCTAACGAAAGTCTTAACTGTGATCTTAGCATTGTTAGCCTTGGCAACGCTGTCAACATAAGCCTTAACGCTCTGCTTGCCGTCCTCAGCCTTAACATATACCTGATCCATAAGGCAGATGTCCTTAAGCTCCTTCTTGATACGTCCCTCGATCATGCCGTTGATAACCTTCTCCGGCTTTGAAGACTCCTTAGGATCATTCATGATCTGAGCCTTGAGGATCTCCTTCTCTTTCTCAATGAAGTCAGCGCTGATCTCAGCATCGCTTGTATAGGTAGGCTTAAGAGCTGCTATCTGCATGCATACATTCTTAGCCATATCCTTGATCTCGTCATTAACAACATCTGTCTCAACGTCAAGGATAACGCCGATCTTTCCGCCTGCATGGATGTATGACTGGATAAATCCGTTCTCCTCGTTAAGAACTGTGAATCTGCGGATGTGCATGTTCTCACCGATAATAGAGATCATTGAGCTAAGCTTCTCTGCAACTGTAAGTGTCGGATCAAGTGACCACTTCTCTGCAAGGAAAGCATCAATATCTGCTGCCGGAGTAACAAGTGCCTGTGCAGTAACATCTGCAACATAGCTTCTGAACTTCTCATTCTTGGCAACGAAGTCTGTCTCGGCGTTAACCTCAACAACTACGCCTCTCTTAGCATCATCTGAAAGCTTTGTATCAACGATACCCTCGGCTGCGATTCTGCCGGCCTTCTTCTGAGCACCTGCAAGTCCTTTTTCACGAAGGAAGTCAACTGCCTTATCCATATCGCCATCTGTAGCTGTAAGAGCCTTCTTGCAGTCCATCATTCCGGCGCCTGTGATTTCTCTAAGCTCCTTAACCTGTGCGGCTGTAATGTTTGCCATTGGTTTTGTCCTCCTTTTTAGACACGAGAGCGAAAATGCATTGCATCTTCGCTCCTATTGTTCATATTACCTGCTTATTAACAGAAGCAATATCTTATGAAAATGCGCTGTAATTACTCAGCTGCGATCTCCTCGATATCCTTTGCTCCCTCTGTCTCAGCTGCCTGCTGCTCCTCAGCCTGCTCTGTTGTCTCCTCAACGTAAGCCTCGTCGCCCTGCTTAGCCTCGATAACAGCATCTGCCATCTTGGAAACGATAAGCTTTACGGCACGGATAGCATCGTCGTTGCCCGGGATAACATAATCAAGCTCCTCAGGATCGCAGTTTGTATCGCACATACCGATAAGAGTGATTCCGAGTGAATGTGCCTCCTGGATGCAGATCTTCTCCTTCTTAGGATCGATAACGAAGATAGCTGTAGGAAGCTCCTTCATCTCAACGATACCGCCGAGGTTCTTCTCAAGCTTCTCCTGCTCCTTCTTGATCTTGATAACTTCCTTCTTAGGAAGAACATCAAATGTACCGTCCTCAGCCATCTTTCTGATGTTCTTAAGTCTCTCGATACGTGATCTGATAGTTCTGAAGTTTGTAAGCATACCACCGAGCCATCTCTCGTTTACGAAGAACTCTCCGCAACGAAGAGCCTCAGCTGCAACGGCATCCTGAGCCTGCTTCTTTGTACCAACGAAAAGAATGCTTCCGCCGTCTGCAACGATATCGTTGATTGCCTTGTAAGCATCGTCAACCATACCTACTGTCTTCTGAAGATCGATAATGTGGATACCGTTTCTCTCGGTGTAGATGTACGGAGCCATCTTAGGGTTCCATCTTCTTGTCTGGTGTCCGAAATGTACGCCTGCCTCAAGAAGCTGCTTCATAGAAATAACGCTCATTTTAATTCCTCCTGGTTTTAAAGCGTCTGTCGGTCATAAACGGTGAGACCTGTCAATAAGGCACCATCCCGTCTGCATTTTAGATTAAAGAAAACCGACATGTTTACTGGTTACCGCCATGCTTCTGCCCGCTCCGGCTCAAAAAAAATACCGAAAGCTACATTTGCACAGCAAAATGCACATGTTTTTACGCATGCCGTGATAGTTTATCATATACCGTGCCCGTCCGCAAGCCTTTTTTATCTTTTCTTTCTTTTTCTCTACTCCGGCTGCTTTTGTCTGAAGTTAATTGTGCAAACCTTGATTTACTTTTGCAACCGCCCCATTTTAATAAGCTTTAGTTCCAAAATGCTTAGCATTTCGTTTCTGCTGCATATCGGATCGATGTATTTTCATGAAAATGCGTTTCATATATGCTAAAATGCAAATATCAGCGTCCCGCGTATACTTTAGATCGGCACAGCATTTTCGTGCTCATTCCTTCGGATCATGCTGCTGTTATTTTGCGGGCTCTGTAACTACAGAGTGTATGGCTGATAGTCTTTAAATATATTTTCATATAATAAAGGAAACGATACCTATGATCAATGATCCACAGCAAAAAATAGATCGTCTGCGCGGAGAAAATCCTTTTATAAGCAGCCGTGAGCTTGCTTACAATATTATATTGGATTCCATACTCTCCGGTGAGCTTGATTCCGATAAAAAGCTTACTCAGAGTATACTTGCTGATGAGCTTGATATGAGCAGGACTCCCGTAAAGGAGGCTCTGTTCAAACTTGAAAAGGATGGCTTTATAGAGAAGGCCGAAACAGCCTCGCTTTATACCGTCAAGAAATTCGATATAGGTGATTTTATGGATTTCAGTGAACTGCGCCTTGCGATAGAACCGGATGCTGCCTTCCGTGCGGCACGTTATATCAATGAAAATGATTCTAAGCGCCTTAAGTCTTGTCTCGAGGTTCAGGAAAAATTAGCCGCAGCCAGAGACATGGCGGGTCTTATATTCAATCACACTCAGTTTCACAAGCTTATTGTCGAAGCCTCACAGAATAAATATTATATAGACATTTATAATATATATGAAAACAAAAGTCTGTTTTTCAACCGCGGCTTCATGTCAGAGAGTACCATCTCCTATAATCTGCTCAAGCACAGACTGATCGCGGAAAAAATTATAAACCACTGTGAGATCGAAGCCCGCGAAGAGATGAAAGTACATTTAAGCTTCTATGCAAAGAGTGCTTCACGCAGGATATTGTAACGCCCGCTCGCTTAGTGTAAAAACGAATGTAGCTAAGTGTACTCTCGCGCCGAGTGCGGTCTCTTGCGGCATTTTCCTTTGCCAAAGTGCGCATCCGGCTGATCGTATTGTTATTTCATAAAGCGCAATTTCTGTCCTTTTGTACAAATATTGTTCGTTTTTGTGTCTTTTCGAGATAAAATGCGGCAGTTTACATGCAATTTTTATGTTATTTTTATAACATGCGTGCATTTTCGTGATTTTTGCACTTTTGAAGATGAGAAATTTCCGCTTTTAAATATTTTTTTATTCAAAACAGCCGAAAAGGCTGTTTTTTTGATGCTGTCATCCCCTTTGATTATACTTATCACAGTTACCGGACAAGTTCCGGTAGTTTGTAATCGTAATGAACCGGGCAAGCGCAATTCGCCAAGCCTCACGGATATAGTTTAAAAATATAGTTTCTGCGATTACATATATCCAGTCAGACTCAAATGTTATTGATCAAGCAAAAGGAAAACAAATATGGAAAGCTACAATACACTGAATCAGGAAATCATAGACGAGCTCAGGGCGGTCTCCGATCATGTCCTTGTCGGCTCAGCCATCAATCCGGATTACGCAAAGGATGAGATGCCCATATACGGCACCCATATGCCGGATCTCGTTGTTCAGGCACATTCCACAAAGGAAGTATCTGATGTAATGAAGGTTTGCTATAAGCACTGCATACCTGTTACAGCAAGAGGAGCCGGAACAGGTCTTGCCGGCGGCGCCGTTCCTATCTTCGGAGGTGTCATTCTCGACATTTCCCCGATGAATCATGTCCTTGGCTACGATCTGGAGAATTTAGTTGTAAATGTCGAGGCCGGAGTCCTGCTTAAGGATCTTCAGGATGACTGCATCACCAAGGGACTTATGTATCCGCCGGATCCGGGTATGAAATATGCCTGCCTCGGAGGAAACGTTGCAACCAATGCCGGAGGAATGCGTGCCGTAAAATACGGAACCACCAGAGATTACGTTCGTGCCATGACAGTAGTTCTCGCAAACGGTGAGATCACCCACTTCGGTGCCACCGTATCCAAGACCTCGTCTGGATATTCACTCCTCAATCTTATGATAGGATCTGAGGGAACTCTCGGTATCATCACAGAGCTTACACTCAAGATAATTCCTGCTCCTAAGGCAACTGCCTCTATCATAGTTCCTTTCAAGGATCTTAAGACCGCACTTTCCGCGGTTCCTAAGTTCAAGATGGCTCACCTCGATCCACAGGCTATAGAGTTCATGGAGACCGATATAGTCGATATGACAGAGCGCTTCATCGGCCGCAGCGTGTTCCCGAAGCAGTGTAACGGCGAAGATATCCACTCATATCTCCTTA
>JAUNWP010000023.1:0-10803 GCA_030540255.1 Eubacteriales bacterium
ACTGGTTCTTCCGCTGCCGTTTTTTTTAAGAATATCAGCTTCGCATAGTTCTTTCAGCAAACGGCATGCTTTCGTCGTTCCTACACTGAGCAAGTCCTCAACTTCTCTCCTCGTTATACATCCGTTATCACGGGCATACTTAACTATGACATTTTCAGCATTAGATGTATAAGGAAAACTTCGTTCATTAATAACAGGCTTAGTATAAGATACCTTCTCCTCATTTCTGTTATAAAGCGTAACACGGAAAACACCCTTCGCAGTCTCAAACTCCGGCTTCATGCGATTATTCCTATACGAACGTTCGATCTTACCGATTCCGGTGCCATAGCTCTCGATCAATTTCATCCTGTAGAAAACCGATGCCAGATCAGGATTCCTTGATTGTGAGACACCAAGGAAAATTGACTTAAGCTCAAGTCCCTGAACCAGTCCTCCAAGCGAAACAAACTCGATCCTATCGTCATAAACATTGATCAGATTACTTCTGCTGAATGAATAATCCCTATGAATAATACTGTTCAACAATGCTTCTCGTAACGCTTCAACAGGATAGTCTCTCTCATCATTGCGATATAATCCTGAAAATGTTGCCTTGGTTTTGTTAATAAGGTCTAGAAAACTATACACATCTTCAAGCTGCTTTAATATAGATCCGCCGAATTCCTTACGGTCACGGAAAACCTCTTTGTCAGTCCCCTGAAACAGTGCTACTTTAGTTGTTGTCTCACATTGATCCGACAACAGCAGAGCAAGATTGGTATAAAGCCCATCATCGCCAATAAGCTTAAGTGTCTGCATCTGTGAGTGTCCAAGCTCGATAGATCTGCGCTGCATTTCTGCCTGCAAAGTATTGAAAGTCAAGTCCTGATTCATACTCCTACAGCTTTCATAAGACCTGCCACTGTTTTGCAGCAGCATCTCACGTATTCCTTCTTCTGTCATAGGCTGAGTGGAACTCCCCTTTCTGACATATACTCCGCCTGGTTTTAATCCTTTATCCCTTAGATAATAAGGACGGTTAGTCCCCGTAGTTACATCAATTTCAATAAGCTGTTTTCCATCAGTTTCAGTTGTATTGACCTTGACAAAAGGCATAACATCAGGTGAGATTGTATCTTTCAATGAATTCACAACCTTGAGCATAGTGCCATCCGGATCATCGATGCCCAAAACTATTCCATCTTTTCTGACTCCAAGGTAAATTGTGCCGCCATCTGCATTTGCGAACCCAATCACTTCTTTACGAATGTCCGGAACAAATTCCTGTTTAAATTCTATGTTTTGATTCTCAAATGACAACATAATGAATCCCTTTCTTTCGCTTTCTTTCATAATTATAGGAAAGAAAGGAAAGAAGGTCAATGATACTTAATAATAAATATCAAAAATCTCCCGCAAATGTCTCATTATTTCCGCAAGTCTTCTCCGAATGTGAACTTCCTAAAAAATCAACTCTCGATAGCTTCCGGGTTTACTACCTGATCTTCAGTTATAACACTATACCATTAAAATATTGCAAAGAGGATGCAACGAACTGCATCCTCTCCACATAGATGCGCCATAAATAAATTATATTGCATCACTTATCAAAATAAAACTCCCTGTACCAATCCACAAACTCACGTATAACTTACGAAGTCCGGTTCTCTTTTGTACATCTTTAAATTGACATTTACAAATAATAGTCGAGCCACCCTTTTTAAGAGTGGCTCGACTATCGCTCAAGAAAACTTGTATATTTGCAGGTATAAAATATATTATACATTCTAATACAAATATACCTTCCAAGGATTATTTAACCCATGCTCCGTTTGCATCAACTCTGTATCCGTCGGGTGTCATGCCATTTGTAACAAGTGAACCCTTGGAAGCAACTTCAAATGCACCGGCCTTTGTTACAGTATTGAAATAATACCACTGTCCGCTTATCTGATTCCAGCCTGTATACATGAATCCGAACTTTCCGTCATGCTGCTCGTGAAGGAAATATCTCTGTCCGTCCTTATCTGTGAACCATCCGCAGTCAGCATAACCGCTTGCATTGAAATGATACCAGTTGTCGGTTCCGTTCCATGTGCACTCGAACCACTGATCCTTAGGATAGCTTCCGTCAGTCTCTCTGAACCACCAACCGTTATTGTCCTGTAACCATGTGCCGTTATTAGCTGTGCTTCTTGAACTTTCTGAGTTTCTTGTACCCGATCCTCTGTTTGAAATATCACTATAAATAAGTGCATAAGTCGAGAATCTGTCTGTCCGGAAACTTACCTTTGTTCCACCGGCGATAACTGTTGTCGGAAGTATCTCAGCCTTGCCGTTATGTATTCTTATAACACTAAAGTTACGATTTCCTGACTGAAGAGCAGTCGGGATATCCATAGTAATCTCTATCGTGCTAGGAAGCTTGGTTATATTAGCAACCTCAGTTCCTCCGATAGTCATAGCTATTGAAATATCGGTAATGAGTGCAATATTGTCATTTCCTGCAAGCTCCTTGATTGCTGTAAGCTCTGCCTCGGAAAGTGAAGATTCACTGACACTTTTAAGATCTAACTGAGTTCCGATAGCTTTGCCTGCTGAAATGGCAGACTTTATGTCATTTCCAAGATCAGCCTTATCTGTCTTAATCTCAACATCAGACGTACTGCTTCCGTTGTTTTTAATGATTTCGGCTACTGCATTGCTGACTGTGGTATCAGCAGCATTTTTTGAAGGAACATCAGTAGTTGAGTCTGTCTTAACTTCATTTTTTACAAATAAAGGCTTATATTTGGCGTCAGTTGCAGGCACATTTCCGGTGTATGCATTTGAATTGGCATCAAACCAACCAACAAAGCTCTTATCTTTTTGCTCAGGTTCAGCTGTTATATTTATCTTCTTAGCATTATTTTTTACACTAATGTAAACATCCGGTTCGAATTCACCGCCTGTTATAGATAAAGATACATCATCTGCGGCCTCAATGTAATTCCAGAAATGACCATTCTTAATGTTGATGGATTTTCCATTGCAATTTTTTTCACCGTAATAGCCAAATCCTATTATAGATCCCGAAAATTCACCGCCATTTATATTAATAATACCTTCACTATCATAAGATCCATTCATGACAGAAGCATATCCAGGATCATTTGGTTCAAAAGTACCTCCGTTAATAGTAGTCTTATTCCAATTTAAAATTACTGCCTGTGCAGAATTATCAAACTGACCATCTTCTATCGTAAGTGTTCCTTCATTCTTTATTGCATTTACGCCTCCGGAAAAATAACCATCTTTTATATGTAATTTACCTTCATTACACAACATACTTGAATATCCACCGGAATTTTCAAAAATTCCATCTTCTACAGTCATGTTTCCTTTGTTATAAACGGTGTAAAAGCTATTACCTCCATTAGAATATGATGGGGAAAGAGTTCCTTTTTCATCTGAACGCACAAATTTAGCATATTCTACATTTACTGTACCTTCATTATAAAGTGCAGCTCTTGCGTGCGATATATTATCAATTGTTCCGCCGCCTGTAATATTAAGTGTTCCACCTGATTGAACAGTTATTGTATGTTTTCCGGCTATATTTGTAAGTGTCGCAACTTCATCAATTGTAAGCGTAACATTTGCCCCCGATGGAATTATAAGGCTTGCAGTTGTATCCTTTGATATCTTGGTATCGGATGTTATTGTAACTTCTTTACCGCTGATATCTTCCTGAGCATCAAGAGTCATTGCAGAGGCTTCGTTAACAGCATCCGCTACAGCTGTCATAGTTTCTGCCTGCTCCTCTGTAGGTTCGATATCATTATTCTCCGTAAACTCTGCAATATCATTTAATATTGAATTGACCTTTGCAAGTTTTTCAGTATCGTTCCCGTATGCCTTTATTTCATCAACCGAAGGGAGACTGTCTATAAGCTCTGAGAGCTTCTGCATAGCAGCTTCTGAATTAACTTTTTCTTCTGCTTTTACTGCATTATCTTCGGTCTTTTTCTCAGCTTTTTTACCTTCAGAATCTTCTTTTATATCTTTAGAGTCGGTATTTTCCTTTGAATCCTCTGCCTTTTTTAATTCAGAATCATTCTTTTTGGCATCATCTTTGGAAGACTCTGTTTTGGACTCCTTCTTTTTAGTATCCTCTGCTACGTCTTCCTTCTTTTCTTCTGACTTGCCTTCATTGTTATCAGCACCGGATGAAAGCTTTTCATCATCAGAGTTTTCTGCTTTATCAAGCGCTGCAGTGCCTCCGGCATTACCGACTTTTGATTCATCACCGCCTTCAAGTGATGTTTCAACTGTTTTCTGCGACACCGCTTCATCTGCAAATACCGGTGATGCCGATATAGCAGGCGATGCTGCCAGAGCCAAACTGAGTGCAACAGCCGTCAGCTTCTTACTGCATAAAAATTTCCTTTTCATACTTATTATCCCTCCTTAAATACTTAGGCGAGATCCGGTGTAAACAGTGTGCCGAATTATCGCCTATCAGATAATTTACAAGCTTATTTCGTTGCAAATTTATTTTTATACTACCCCCCCCAACATGTGTTTGTCAACGTCAGCACGCATAAATTATGAACAATTCATGAACTATTTTTCGATTAGCTGTAACAAGGGTGTTAGAAATTGTTTGCTTTTGACAGACTGACAGCTTGCAGCCCAAAGAACTTTTCGGATTCAGTTTTCATAATATAAATGCGCAAAAAAACAATCGCAAATATTTACGATTGTTTTTTTGCTTGATTTTAAGTGTATTTCGAGGAAATTTACAATATTATTTCTTTATTGTACTGTGCTGTTTTTCTATAACATACAGTTATTAAATGTCTCATTATATAATATCAGCCTTTATCTTTCTCTCTTTTAGTGCGTATTGAAGCTTATACTTTGTTCCGCCGATTTCGACAGTGAGTGCTTCACCCATAAGCAGCTTTGCAAATTCTGCGTCGCTTACCATGTAGCTCATATCGACATTATCTGGTCTGACTTCCTTGTAACAGCCTACTCCGCAGCCCTGCCTGAAGCCTGAACAAAAAAATCCTTTTGGCCCTGAGAGTAAATTGCCGCCGCACTCGGGACACTTAGCTACGATTGGATATGCATTAAGCATTGCAGACGAAGTTCTACTTGAAGCGGCTCTCACGGATGCACCGGATTGTCTGCTTCCTTTCTCCGCGTGCACCGCAGCCGAACGTCTTGTAACTGAAGCATTGCCGCCGTTATACGAATTTCCGGCTGCTCCGCCTGCTCTCGCATTTACATTAAGGCTCCTGATATCCTCTATCATGGTGCGTACATCCTTACGCATGCTTTCCTCAAACTGCGGAAGATCCAGCTCGCCGCTCCTGATGGTCTCAAGCTTCTCCTCCCACTCTGCGGTCATATCGACCTGACATATCTTTCTGTCCTTGAGACGCTCATATATGTGCATGCCCTCATCCGTCGGAATGATGTACTCGGTCTTTTTCTCCTTGTGACGCTGCAGATATTTATCCCTCTTTATAAGCTCCTCTATTATTGAAGCTCTCGTTGCGGAGGTTCCTATCTTGAGTGCTCTTCCGAGCGATTTATGACTCATGTCCGTAAGGAATCTGTGCGGTGCCTCACATACAGCTATAAGATCTGCATCCGTAAAACGTTTCGGACAGCTCGAAGTCTTTTCGGCAAGCTCAAAGCTGTCGGTCTCGAGCACGTCTCCTGCTCTGTGCTGAGGTATATCGGCATCGTTTGTCTTGCTGCCGAATATCCTGCTGTAGCCCTCGTCCACGAGCGTCTTGCCCGTGCTGCGGAAAGTCTGTCCGTTGATATCGGTGATAAGCTCGACCTTTTTC
This sequence comes from Eubacteriales bacterium, assembly GCA_030540255.1. Taxonomy (GTDB): domain Bacteria; phylum Bacillota; class Clostridia; order Lachnospirales; family Lachnospiraceae; genus Avilachnospira. The sequence goes on from JAUNWP010000023.1 coordinate 5,829, forward strand.
TGCACCAGCGGCGGCAGGAATATGGCTGTAAACTGTCTGCATATCAGTCTGTAAATGTCCTGCTGCTCACAGCTAAGTTTATCAAAATCCGGCTTATAGGTAGTAGGTATAAGTGCCGAGTGTCCTGCCTCCTTGAGTTTCTTGTCATTGACCCAGCGGTTGGAGCTTCGTACCTTTTTGATCGCCCCGTTGGTGATGGTCTTGATATATTCGGCAAGCTCCGGCACGCTCATTGAGGATTTCAACAGCTCATAGAGCTTTTCATTACTGGAAATGAATTCGCAGTCGGTTCTCGGATAAGACACATAGCCCTTCTCATACAAGGACTGTACTATCTCAAGGGTCTTGGCTGAATTGTAGCCAAGCTTACCCGCCGCGATCTGCAATGTAGCGAGCTTAAAGAGCTTGGGCGGCTGAGTTTCTGTCTTTCTTGACTGGTATTTCAGCACCTTGGCGGGACCTCTGAGAGTCTTTATAAGTTCCTCTGCTTCTTCCTTTTTATCGAACCATATAAGTCCTGCGCCTTCTTCCTTGTCCTCTGAGGAGCTGTCCTTATCGGATGAGGCGCTGCTTACTGAGTCTGAACCGTCATTTGCCTTGGCGGCTGATGCATTTTCAGCCTTATCTGCCTGCTTATCGCCCTTAGCCTTCTTACGTGAGGAGGCATTATCGTTAAGTATGCCAGGTTCCGTGAGCTGTCCCTCGAAGCCTTCGCTGTACTTTACCTTAACTCCGTAGACCGTAGACGGCACAAAATTAAGTATCTCAAGCTCCCGTCTGCATACTATCGCCATTATCGGAGTCTTGACTCTGCCGCAGGCAACCCTACTGTTCATCTTGAGGCTTGCCGCACGGGATATGTTCATGCCTACTCTGTAATCGGAATGCTGTCTCGCATAAGCTGCCTTAAGGAGATTCACGAGCATTGCATCCTCGTCATCATCCTTAAGCTCCTTAAGTGCCTCAAGCACCTTTGGCTCGGTGGTATCATTCGACCAGAAGCGCTTGATCGGAAGCTTCATATCAAGCTCCTCACTTAGCCTTGCAAGCACTATGCGTATGAGCAACTCTCCCTCTTGATCCGGGTCTCCGGCATTGATGATAAAATCGTATTTATTAGTACTGAGGCGCTTCTTTATTGCCTCATAGCGTTCCTCTGAAGTCAGGAAGTTGCCTGTCTTCCTCTCCTGTATCACCTTATACTTCCAGCCGCCTAAGCTCTCTGGCTCTATAGGAAGTGTATCCCATTGCCATTTCTTGAGCTTGGAGTCCATCTCATCAGGCAATACCAAAGTAAGGAGATGTCCGCGTTGATCCATAAAATCGATCTCATACGGCATCTCCTTCTTATACTTATTATATACTGCCTCAATGGTTCTCCTGAGGCTAGGCTTTTCTGCGATCAGCAGAGCTTTCATTAATTATCCGTCCTGTTATATATTCTTTATGTGGTTTCTTTTGTTGAATCATCTAAAAAATTCAAAACACAACGAGCAGGTTCAGCTTTTACTTAAAAACCTTATCATTTACAAAATATTTGACATTTATTCTGTATTCCAAATTCTTTTGATTACGAACATTTGAGTTCCTGTTTCAGGAAAAGGATCTCTCATACGATGTTTTGCTTTGATACCTTCGCTATACAAAACTCTCACAGCTCCGGGAAATAGAGATTGAGATCGACATTTCCCTCTATGCCGTCTACCTTACCCGTGTCCTTGTACTGCCACATCTTGTAAGCATATGGGTAATAGAAATCCGAGTCGTATACGGCAAACCACTTGTCAATGTCCTCAAACTTCTTAAGGTCTATCATATTAAGGGCGCTGTCAATGTTGAGATAGAGCATCGGAGTATAGCCGTTCTTCTTAAGCTCCTCGCAATAATATTCGATAAGCTCGGTAAGCTCAGCCTTGCTGAGCTGCTCTATGCGCTCCGTGCTTCCGCTTATATCCTCGATATCGACTACTACCGGATATTGCAGCTCATAAGCTCCGAGCAGGCCGTTAAGCTTGCTTATCTCTTCGTCTACTTCATTTTTATTGATAGCCTGAGTAAATATGTATACTCCTGTGTCTATCCCGTTTGCCTGAGCCTCCTCAAGATTAGTGCGGAACTTCTCATCCTCCAATAGCTTACCAGACTCATAGCCTCGGTAGACAGCACGTATCATGGCAAAATCAACATTGGTGGCGGCAACCTTCTCCCAGTCTATCTCGCCCTGATGCGAGGACACGTCTATGCCCTTGATGGCCTTGAGATCACCGTCCACATATCCCCATGTTCCGTCCGAATTCTTCCTTACCTTATCCGGATCGAAATTATTGGTCTTAAGTGAACTGTCTATAGGCACAAACTTATAGGCGTCATTTTTACGCATGACAAGCTGATCGGGATAATAGCTCCTCAGAGTCTGTAGCACCGACTTGCCGCTCTCAAAGGACTGCTTGATACCCTCAAGTCTCTCCTCCTCGGTAGTGACATTTACAGCAGCTATCCTGTCGCTCTTTTTCGCAAATTTGGCCGACAGGCTCTTCCAGCCTATTCCGGCGGCGGCTCCGAGTAAAAAGACAGCCGCAATGAAAACGATCACTGCGATACGCTCTTTGTCTATAGTATTTCTCTTTTTTCGTGTTCTGATATTCTTCATACTGAGAGTATATCTTATAACTACGAAGCGAATATTAACAATAATTAAAGCTTTTGTTACGGATATCCTAAACCGATATTAATCCGTTCATTCTTAATAAAAACACATTGATTAATTGCCATTGGTTTGGATGCCCTTGTAAAATCGAATATTATATATTAAGCACTGATATATATCCTGTGGTTATTACCTCATTCTTGAGCATTTATAGCAATATTGATGCGGGTAGTTCCATGCGAGCTCCCTGCCGCATCTGCGGCATTTTCTGACAGGCAGCTCATGTGTGCGCAGATATTCCGCAATATCGTTGGCTATCATACGCCTGTCGTAGCTGATATCATCCTTATCCGCAGTATTGAATCTGTCCGCATAGCAATAATACAGATCACATACCCTGAAAGCCGACTCCATAGACTGAAGATCGTTGAGATCATAGATAGGGCGGTGATACTCGGTCTCGAAGCCGTCTATCTTATCGATAACCATTCGCTCCCATATAGCCATCAGGGTCTCGCTCTTTATGTCAAAGGGAATAGTAGCAAAGGAATAGGTAAGCTCCTTATTGTCCGTAAACTGCTCCATCCATTTGGCAAGAGTCATCATCTCGGAAATGTCTCCCTTGTAGTATAGATCGTCATCATCCTGTATCTTGGACCAGCGCTGCATGATATCCGATAGCTTACCGTCAATATTGATAAGCGACTTAGGGAATCCTATAGGTGCTCTCTTTATGGATAATACCTTCTCATTATACAGAGAATGTATCAGTCCCTTGTCAAACTCAGAAGTGTAAAATCCCATATTGTAGAGTCCGTAGCGTCCGGCACGTCCTGCTATCTGCTGCACCTCCTCCGGGAAGAGCACTCTCGTCTCTATTCCGTCATATTTTGAGGTACGCAGGAACACAACACGTCTGATAGGCAGATTCATTCCCATGCCTATTGCATCTGTCGCAACTATTACCTTGGTCTCTCCACTTAAGAAGCGTCCGACCTCACTCTTTCTCGCATCATAGGGAAGCGCCCCGTAGACCACAGAGCAGTTGATGCCGGATTTCTGCAATACAGCGGCACAACTTAATACATCACGCTTCGAAAATACTATAAGCGCATCTCCGTCCGTAACGCTGTCCGGAAACTCAAAATCCTCGCTGTCAAACTTTAGTTTGGTCTGTCTTCGGTGATTGATGATCTCATAGGTATCTGAGCATTCCTCGATAAGATCTATGACTATATCCTTGGCAAATTCCGCCATGCATACATGTACCACGCTTGCACATACTCCTAAGATTGCTGCCGTCCATGAACCGCCGCGCTGGATATCGTTTATCATCTGCCCTTCATCTATGACAGCCACATCATAATATCTTGAGGTATCAAGCATCTCTATAGTGGACGCCATATGACGCGCATCCTCGTAGGTCTCCTTTTCCTCTCCGGTACGAAGATCACAGGGAGTACCTGCCTCATTCAGTCTGTCTTTGACCTCGCAGGCAAGCAGTCGCAACGGAGCAAGATATATACCTGAAGGAGCCATCCTCAGCTCCTCAAGAGCATCATGGGTCTTGCCCGAATTGGTAGGTCCCACATGCAGCACAAAATGTCTCTCTATCTCACGTGCCTCGGGGTACAGCTCGATATAATTATCCGGTATGCTCTCAAGTATATGCTTCTCTATAACACGGTTCTGCGCATCCTTTTTGATTGCTTCCTTAGCTATAAGCTCAAAGTTCTGATTTCGTGACAGCAGCTTTTCTATACGCTTCTTACTGAAATAATGCCCTAGTCTCGCACTCAAGCTCTTAGGAATATCGGTCATGCTGAGCTTTCCGCATAATACTTCCGCAAATGTCTCCCTGTATATGCCCTTAAAGCCCTCGGACATTTCCCTTAAATCTCTGTCATATTTCATAAGACGGAAAGCTATATACCTCGCCAAAATTCCGTCTCCGTCGAGAGCCAGATCTATAAGCTCGTCCGACTCTGCATAGACATTATCCACGAAGTCCTCATAATTATCCGCCGTCACCGCATCCTTATAATATCTGCTCTTAAAAATATCGCCCTTCTTAACTCTCATGCCATAGAGTGAAAAGCGATCGTTTGAAAAGCTCGAGCTTGCCTTGGAGATAGCCTCCTGCTGTATGCGTTCCCATACACGTTCATCTATCTCGCAGTTGTAATCATTGAGGAGCTCTTCTGCCTTGATTCTGTATTCGTCAACAAGCGACTGCCTTGCAGCCGCTTTCTTTTTGCTGTTTTGTCTTCTTTTCTGCCAATATCCGGGCTTATTGCCAAAGCCCTTCTTACTATTCTTATCTATATT
>JAUNWP010000023.1:10903-16942 GCA_030540255.1 Eubacteriales bacterium
TTATTTCCCGGATCCGGATAATATACGTATATATCTGTCACGTCTTACACGGTAATCCGGTATGCCGATCATACCTCTATACTTCGCAACTGTCCTTCGAGCGACCGCATAGCCCTCGTCGTTAAGTCTCTCGCACAGCTTGGCATCACTTAGCGGCTTATGCCTGTCCTCATTCTCAACAAGTCTCGCTATCATATTGACTGCTCCCTGCTGTGACAGATCCTCCGAACCGCCGCATGGCACTGATCTTGAGAAAAAGTATTTGGCAGGCATCATGCCCTGAGGACATTGCACATACTTATGCATGAGACAGCGGCTTATAGTCGAGACATTCACATCAAGTGCTTCTGCCGCATCTGTCATTGTCATAGGCTTAAGCGAATAACGTAAGCCCCCGAAATACTCCTCCTGCTCCTTTATTACGTAATCAAACAGGCGCTGCAGAGTGGACTTGCGGCGTCCTATATTGCCTATAAGCTTATAGGCTTCGTTTATCTTATCCTTAAGATACGCCTTAAGCTCCTTATCATCCGTTGTTTTGTAGAGTTCAAGGTATTTTTCGCTCACGCCGACAACGGGAATATCATATTCGTTGGTATCGGCCTTTGCCTTACCGTCTTCGTCTATGTAAATGTATATGTCGGGATAGACATACACAGTCTCCTCTGTCTTGCTGTATGTAGCCGATATACTGCTGTTGAGCGAGCTGATAAGCTCAGCGGCAGCCTTGACCGAGTCTATATCGGTGCCCAGCTTTTCGGCAAGCTTATTATAATTATGCTTTGCACATAACTCAAGATTTTCCTTATCGCATAGTGCGAGAGCGATAAGCTCATCAGGATAGTTTCTCTCAAGCTGGAGTCTTATATACTCCGCAAGATCCTTGGCTCCGACTCCCGCAGGCTCAAGTGTTTTGATCTTGGCAACAGCTGTATCAAGCAGCTCCTCGGGCACTCCTACCTGCTTTAGGCTGTCTATCGATTCCTCTGTCAGCCAGCCGTTATCCTCAAGCATATCTGTAAGATAGAGACACACTGCTTCAAGGCTCTTATCAAGTCCTGCGGACTCTATCTGTTGCTTAAGATCGTATGAAAGCGAATCTATATAATCGTCAACATAACGCGAGGAAAGCTCGTTTCGAGGGCTCTCGTCTTCGTCGTTTGCCTTGGCACCGGATCCGGTATTGACGGTTCCTGCCGTCTTTTTTCCGCCGCCGACAGCCGAACTTTGGTAATCTCTGCTGCGATACTCTTTAAGTACTTTCAGCATCTCATCAGATATAACCGGCTCACGTCGTTCTATACATGGGTTCTCCTGATAGAGCTTCTCCACATAGCTTCCAAGCTCGGTGGTATTCATGCAGAGCACGGAAATAGACTGCAGTAGCTGGGGATTCAGCTGCAGTCTGTGTGTCTGTGTAATACTTAATCCGTTATACATGTCCGAACTCATATTGAAAAATCGCTTAAAAATCAAACGTAAAAAAAGTCTCTGAAAAGCATTTTAAACCGAGAGCTTACAAAAAGAAGGTGCTTTGCGCATTCTCGCTTGAAATACGGTCGCTTGCGACAGTTTTCTCCTTTGCGCGAATACACATTTCGCAGAGCTTTTTTTCAATTCATATCTTATAAAGTAAAAAATATTTTTATGAAGACTGCTTTAGCGAATCACTTCTTCGGCAAAACAGCTTTTTAGAAAACTTCAGCGCCTCCCGCATGCATATGACCGAAAGACGCTGAAAATATTCACTCACAAATCAAATATTCAGCTGTCAGATACAAACCGCATCAAAACTGCTTCCATGCATAGCCTTTATACGGTTTTCATTTGTAAAAATGCTGTCAAGCTGTCCAAATTGTTGCAGAAAAAACTTACTTCGTACCAAAGATACGGTCTCCGGCATCACCGAGACCCGGACAGATATAAGCATTTTCATTAAGCTCTCTGTCGAGATGTCCGATATAGACCTCAACATCAGGATGAACCTCATGAAGCTTCTTAACTCCCTCAGGAGCACCGATGATAGCTATCATCTTGATGCGCTTTCCGCCTCTCTCCTTGATAAGATTGATAGCGTCTATAGCCGAACCGCCTGTCGCAAGCATAGGATCTGTAACTATGATAACTCTCTCATCTATAGGTGACGGAAGCTTGCAGTAATACTCATGCGGAATATGTGTCTCCTCGTCTCTGTACATACCTATATGTCCGACCTTGGCTGTAGGAACAAGTGCAAGTATACCCTGAACAAGACCGAGACCTGCTCTTAAGATAGGAACTACGGCAAGCTTACGTCCGGCAATTACCGGGCTCATGCATTTCTCGATAGGAGTCTCTACCTCAACGTCTTCAAGCTCAAGATCAGAAAGTGCTTCATACCCCATCAGCATGCCCAGCTCATCAACAATGGCTCTGAACTCATTCGTACCTGTGTTCTTGTCACGAAGTCTCGTGATCTTGTGCTGAATGAGCGGATGTGTGAACTCATAAACGTTATCGTACAGTTTCTTCATGTGGTACCGCCTTTCCGGTTATCTTATTTATAAATTTAACGCATACGGCAAAGCTAAAGTTTGCCACATGCCATGATGCACACTCTTGTTTTCTGTCTGTTCCCGAAACCGAAGCGAATTGCTATGTTGCTTAGACTATCCCTGCTTTTATAGACAGGCAAAGCAACAATTATGTTTGTATAGCTTCGGAATATAATTCCGGATCCTGCCCTTTTGCTTGTACAGTCAGACGCGTTAAGTAAACTTATCTTTTCTCAGCTACTTCGCCCTGCTTCTTGTATACGGAATCCGCCGATATCGCATTTCGCACGCTCGAGAGCGGATATACATTGGTATTGCTTCCGATCACGGTACCCGGGTTAAGTACTGAACCGCAGCCTATCTCTACCGAGCTGCCGAGCATGGCTCCGAATTTCTTGAGTCCGGTCTCTATGTCTCCGTCCTCAAAATGCACCTTGACCAAAGCCTTGTCGCTCTTGACATTACTGGTAATGCTTCCTGCTCCCATATGAGCCTTGTAGCCCAATATCGAATCTCCTACATAATTATAATGCGGAACCTGAACCTTGTCGAACAAAATAACATTCTTTAATTCCGTCGAATTGCCCACAACACAGCCCTTGCCTATAAATGCCGAGCCTCTGATAAATGCACAATGCCTTACCTCGGTGTCCTCTCCTATGATACACGGCCCTGCAATATATGCCGACGGAAATACCTTGGCAGACTTATGTATCCATACATCCTCTGCCGGGTGTTCGTACTCCTTTTGGCTTAAACTCTTACCATATTCAAGTATGAATTCCTTGATAAGCGGAAGCACCTCCCAGGGATATTCTGTCTCTTCAAAAAGCTTCGCTGCCTCGGTATGTGTAAGATCATACAGCTTTACATTTACGGCATCCTGTTTTTTCATCTCTGTTTTTTTCTGCCTTTTCTTAATAGTTTTTTTGTTGTTAAGCCAATAACGATCTCTGCTTAAGCTTAACAATTTCAGCATTTAACTGTATATAATCAATGCTTACAAAGTATTTTGCAAATTTTTGTCTATTATTACAGTCAGCTGCTGCCGAACCTGATTTTCTTTTATTATCTTTCGTTTTTTGCTTATCCGGCTTTTATTTTCTGCCTGTTGTAAGCTCCTGCTACAATCTATACTGCCGGTCGTAGTCCGGCATCAGCTGCTGCCGTTCGGACTAAGTCTGAGTATAAGTCTTATTCACGATCAGCTGTTCTTCTGCCTGGTTCCCGTGCCGCCTCTTACAGCCGTGCGAAGCTGGTTGAGATGCACGTCCTTCTTACCGTTTTTCACCGTAAGCTCGGAATCTGCCAAAGCTGCTCCCGCACATTCGTCACTGTCACGAAGCTTTATAGCCTTGACGCCCTTTGCCGTCTTCTTAAGTATAGGTACATCATCAAGTGCAAATCTTAAGAAGTATCCGTCCTTGCTCCATACGGCTATAGTGTTGCTTCCGATATTTTCTATCGGCATGATGCACACAAGCTCATCTTCCTTATCAAGCTTGGTCGAGGCTATCTGCTTGTTGTTGGACTCAAACTCGCTTACGTCGGTCTGCTTGATAAGTCCCTGCTTTGTAAGGAACAGGAGGTTGATGTGACTTAAGCTGTCCTTGTCTGCGATATAGAGTATCTCCTCCTCAGAGGTCTTATATTTTGATACATTATCTATCGGCACTCCCTTATCCTTAGGCTTTTTGACCGGAATATCCGCGCATTTCAAGCGATAGAGATTAGCCTTTTCCGTGAAAATGAGTATCGCTCCGAGTGTATTGGTCCTTATCACATACTTATTATCGGTATCGATAGTCTCTCTGTTCTTATCGTACTGTGCCGCATCTATCAGCTTACAGTAGCCGAGCTTATCCATGACAAATACGCACTCCGAAGCCTTCACTTCAGGCTCTGCGATAACGACATCTGCTATATCGTCAATGACTGTTTTTCTCTCATAACCGTACTTTGCCTTGATGTCGGCGAGATCCTTCTTGATAAGCTCATCACGCTTTTCCTTGCCGCTGATGATAGACTTATACTCCTTGATTGCCTTCATTGTAGCCTTGTAAGCCTTCTCAAGCTCCATTATCTCAAGTCCGATAAGCTTATAGAGCTGCATTTCCAGTATTGCCTTGGCCTGACGCTCGGTAAACCTCAGATGAGCGGCATCCTCTTCCATAGACCTATCCTTGAAAGAGATATTGGCGGTCTCTCCCTTGGTGAGACAGTTTTCGGCATCCTTACGGTTCTTGGCTCCTCTGATAACCGCAATGACAAGGTCAATTATGTTGCAGGCTGTGATAATTCCTTCCTGCAGTTCGCGCTTATCCTCCTCTTTTTCAAGGAGTACACGGTACTTCCTCTCAATTATCTCATGCTGAAACTTTAGCCAGGCTGCAAGTATGCTGCGAAGCGTCATTACCTCAGGTCTTCCGTCTGATATGGCAAGCATATTGACACCGAAGGTATCCTCAAGACGCGTCTTCTTGTAGAGGACATTGCTTATCCTCTCTATGTCCGAGTCCTTCTTAAGCTCAATGAAAATGCTTATGCCCTTGGAGTCGGAGGCATTTCCGATATCTGTAATCTCCGGAAGCTTCTTGCCCTCCGCAAGATCTGCGGTCTCCTGCATGAACTTTGAGATTCCCTGACCTATCATGGTATAAGGGATCTCGGTCACTATAAGCTTGTCGTGCTCACCGCGTTTTTTTGCCGGAATATACTCAAGCTTACCTCTTATCTTGATCTTGCCTGAGCCTGTCTCATATATCGACTTTAGCTCGCTCTTATTGGAAATGATGCCTCCGGTCGGAAAGTCCGGACCCGGCATTATCTCAAGCATCTCGTCAATGCTCATCTCGTTGTTATCCACGTAGGCAGAGCAAAGATCACAAAGTTCGGAAAGATTGTGACAAGGCGTAGATGTAGTCATACCTACTGCTATGCCTTCGGAGCCGTTAAGCAGGAAATTCGGTATCCTTACCGGCAGCACTACCGGCTCCTCCTCGGTATTGGCATAGGTCGGAACGAAATCAACCGACTTATCTATATCTCTCAAGAAAACCTCATCTGTGAATTCCTTGAGCTTGGCTTCGGTATATCTGTATGCAGCTGCCGTATCACCCTCTATCGATCCGAAGTTACCCTTGCCGTCAACAAGCGGCACCGATTTCTTGAAGTCCTGAGAGAGCACGACCATGGTCTCGTATATTGAGGAATCACCGTGAGGATGGAAACGACCCATGCAGTCACCTGTGATACGTGCGGATTTCATCTCCTTTTTATCATGATGAACATGGAGATTATCCATATCATAGAGGAGACGTCTCTGTACAGGCTTAAGTCCGTCACGTATATCAGGCACCGCACGTGCCGTAATGACTGACATGCTGTAATCGAGATACGATTTCTGCATTTCCTCACTGTATTCCGTTCTTAATATCTTTTCAGGCATGTTATTTCCTCGTTAATTATATGTAGCAGAATAATCTGCTGTCTACGTATATATTAA
>JAUNWP010000023.1:17042-20291 GCA_030540255.1 Eubacteriales bacterium
ATGACCAATGATTACATGTTCCGTTATATTCTTCAGGAAAATGAATCTATTCTTAAAGCATTTCTGGCATCTCTTCTTCACCTGAATGAACGTGAAATATTATCCATTAAGATTCTCAATCCGATTTTTCTCGGTGATACCGTAGATCAAAAGAATTTTCTTCTGGATATACGTCTCAAGCTAAATGATAATCAGCTTATCAATCTTGAAATGCAGGTAATAAACCGCGGAGATTGGACTGATCGTTCATTAAGTTATATTTGCAGACAATATGACTCATTAAATAAAGGTGACAACTACACTGAAGCCCTCAGTGTCAGACATATCGGTATAATCGATTTCAATCTGTTTGAAGATGATACGGAATTCTATTCGACCTATTATATAAAAAATGATAAAACAGGCCGCATTTACAATAGCAAATTCATCATCTCTGTGCTAAATTTAAAGCAGATAAACAATGCAACAGATGAAGACAGATCCTACAGCATTGATACCTGGGCTTCGCTTTTCAAAGCCGGAACATGGGAGGAACTTAAAATGATTGCCGATAACAGTAAAAACGATGTATTTAAAGACACAGCCCAAAAGATCTACAATGCAAACAATTATGATGCAGTCCTTGAGAGATGCCAGGCTCGTCAGGACTATATCTACTGGGAGAACCGTGCCAAATACAGATATAAAAAAATCGAAGAAGAAAATACCGAACTTAAACAGTATAATTCTGAACTGCTTGAACTAACTAAACAGCTACAGGCTGAAATAGCTAAACTGAAATCAAACGATAAATGATTAATTAGTTCAAAATCTCTGTTTCGTGCCCGCCTTTTGGCGGGCTTTTTAATTCGGAGGCTTGCCTTACGGCAAGCTTTCCTTTCTTAATCTCTGTTATACTTCCGTAGCTTATAGCTTTTATTCAAGCTGCAAATTATCACATCTCGCCTTAAGTATCTATCTCCGCTTCATTTGCATGCTCATATATGAAATCGCGTCGCGGAGCCACCTCGGTGCCCATGAGCATCTCGGTGACCTCGGATGCCAGTCTAGCATCCTCTATCTCAACTCTCTTCAGCACTCGTCTCTCCGGATCGAGAGTTGTTGCCCACAGCTCCTCCGGATCCATCTCACCCAATCCCTTGAAACGCTTAAGCTCAAAGCTCGAGCCTTCGTGAGTCTTCTTATATTTTGCAAGCTCATGGTCGTTATAGAGATACTGAGGCTTACCGTTTCTCGACTTAGGAGTAACCAGATAAAGCGGCGGCATGGACACGTATATATGTCCGTTATATATAAGCTCAGGCATAAATCTATAGAAGAAGGTAAGCAGCAAAGTATCGATATGACTTCCGTCAACATCGGCATCCGTCATAAGTATTATCTTGTTGTAACGAAGCTTGGATATATCAAAGTCATTGCCGTAGCCTTCGGAAAATCCGCAGCCGAAGCTGTTGATCATGGTCTTGATCTCTGCATTGGCAAGCACCTTGTCCATAGAAGCCTTCTCGACATTAAGTATCTTGCCTCGTATAGGCAGTATCGCCTGGAACTCACGGTTTCTTCCCGAACCCGCAGAGCCTCCGGCAGAGTCTCCCTCTACTATAAATATCTCGCATTTTTCGGCATCCTTAGATGTACACACCTTGAGCTTACCGTTTGAGTCAAAGGAAAACTTATTCTTACTTAAGAGATTGGTCTTGGCCTTCTCCTCAGCCTTTCTTATCTTGGCGGACTTCTCAGCACAGGCAATAACAGCCTTGATCGTATCAACATTACGGTCAAAATAATGCTCAAGCTTCTCTCCGGTAACATAAGCCACATCTGTCGCAGCCTCCGCACTCGCAAGCTTGGTCTTGGTCTGTCCCTCGAAAATAGGCTCTCTGTACTTTATCGCAATTACACAGGTCATGCCGTTTCTGGTGTCGGCTCCGGTAAAGTTCTGATCCTTGTCCTTGAGCATACCGAGCTGTCTTGCATAGCTGTTGACAAGCTGAGTGTACTTGGTCTTAAAGCCTGTTATATGTGTTCCGCCCTCCTGCGTGAAGATATTGTTGCAGAAGCCGTGAATATTTTCCTCAAAAGCATCAACATACTGGAAGCAGCATTCCACCTCACAGCCGTTGTAGCTATCCTTGAAATAAATCAGCTCAGTAACAGCCGTATCGCCCTTATTAAGCTCTCTGATATAAGCCTTAAGTCCGTCAGGCTCATGATATATTATCTCGCCGTCATTTGCAGGCTTTCCAGCTTTCGTTCCGGCAATTTCCTTTTTTTCTTCTCCTGAAAATGCATCCGTCTGTGATACCTTGCCTGCTCCGCTTGTATCGCCGAAGCTGAAGCTAAGCTGTCCCTCAGTATCCTCGGAAGAGTCTGCTGCGATAGATGAGCATGAATATCCGTCCGGAGATTCATTTCCGTATACACCGGAATTATGCCCCGAAACTACAGGTTCCTGTCCGTTAGCATCTCCTTCAAACTCTGAATAACTGCCTGACTCTGCATTTACATCCTCATACTCTATATCCGAACTATCCGCACCGGCTCTCAGCGAATTACTGTCCTTGATATCTCTCAGATCCTTAAAATGAATAACAAGCTCAGGATTGAGGTAAGCAGTCTCATGCAGACGAGACTTGATCCAATCTGCCTTAAAAACTGTCTTTTCAAATATCTCGTCATCGGGAAGGAAATTGATCTTGGTTCCGGTTGCCTTGGACTTTCCGACTACAGGCAGCAGGCCGTTAACAAGCTCCGTTGTAGGAATACCTCTCGAATAGCTGTCCCTATATATCTTACCGTTACGTGCGACCTCAACTGTCATTTCCTTTGAGAGCGCATTAACAACGGACGAACCTACTCCGTGAAGTCCGCCCGCAGTTTTATATGAAGAATCGTCGAATTTTCCTCCGGCATGGAGAGTCGTGAGTATGACACGTTCTGCAGAAACTCCCTTTTGATGAAGATCTACCGGGAGTCCTCTGCCGTTATCCTTGACAGTACATGAGCCGTTTTTCTCCAAGGTGACCCATATCTCCGTACAGTATCCCGCGAGGTGTTCGTCAACAGAGTTATCAAGTATCTCGTACACCAGGTGATTAAGTGCTTTAGAACCTACACCGCCGATGTACATGCCGGGTCTTGTCCTTACCGGCTCAAGCCCTTCAAGTATCTTGATACTGTCAGCATTATAATTTTGTGAATTAGCCATAAAATATACCCCTGCCTTTTATACAGATACGGATTTTAACA
>JAUNWP010000023.1:20391-29881 GCA_030540255.1 Eubacteriales bacterium
AAGCTTCCTTATGACTATGTAAATGCTTACCATCCAAATGTCTGATCTTGTAATATATAAGCTCTGTTATACAGCATGCCGTCCAGCCGACAGGATATCCGAGTCCTATAACAACCGGATCATTAGGTATTATCTTTGTTATAAAGAAGAGATAGAGCTGTCTTACAAATACGAAGCATACTATCATAATTACCATAGGTCCGTTGGAATCACCTCGTCCTCTCATAGAGCCGGCAAGGCTATGATTTATGCCGTTCACCATGAAGAACAGCGATATAGCCCTGACGAAGCTTACTCCGCTCTCAATTACATCTCTGTCGCTTGAGAACAACTCAACTGCCGGTCTTGCAAAAAGTATCAGCAGACAGCCCGCACAAAAGTTGAAGATAACTATCATTGATACGGCAATAAAAGTACCGTGATTGGCTCTCTTTACCTCTCCGGCTCCGATATTCTGACTTACGAAAGTAGTCGTGGCATGTCCCATGCTCTGCAGCGGAAGCATAACCATCTGATCCAGCTTATTGTAGCAGCCCCAGCCTGCCATGACCGCAGAGCCGAAGCTGTTGATATAAGCCTGCACAAAGCTGTTTGAAAATGCTGTTATCATGGACTGAAAGCCCGCCGGAAGTCCTACTGCCAGTATCTTCTTCAATATAGGCATATCTATACCCATATCTTTCCATGTGAGTCTGTATATATCCTCGGAACGGCTGAGCAATACAAGTACAAGTGCCGCAGAAACAAACTGAGATATGATGGTAGCTATGGCAGCTCCGGCTATCCCCTGCTTAAATACCACAACGAATAAAAGATCGAGAGCTATGTTCATGAAGCTCGAAAGTATAAGAAAATACAGAGGTCTCTTGGAATCACCGACCGCACGAAGTATACCGCTTCCCATATTGTAGACAAGGAGCCCCGATATACCCGCAAAATAGATCCTTAGATATATAACTGCCGCATCCATTACATCATCCGGCGTTGAGATAAGTCTCAGCATAAGCGGAGTTCCTGCCACACCCAGTACGGTAAAGAATATACTTGCTATAAATGTCATAGCCATGGTAGTCTCAACGGAAATGTGAAGTCTCTTTAAGTCTCCCGCTCCGAAATACTGTCCTATAACAACTCCGGCTCCTACGGAAATTCCGTTAAAGCAAAATACCGCAATATTGATGATCTGAGTAGTCGAACCTACTGCCGCAAGAGCTTCCTTGCCTACAAAGTTACCGACCACCATGGTATCTACTGTATTATACAATACCTGGAAAAAGTTTCCGAGTATCAAAGGTACACAGAAAAAAAGCAACAGCTTTGGAATGAACCCTTTAGTCATATCCACAGCTGTTGTTTTATTATCACTTTTAGCTTTACTCTTAAAAATCGCCATTCGACCGTTCCTCTAAAACATATCTAACGATTTATAATCATACCGCATTTTTACGCAAATGTCACGTTCGGCACATCTACCCGGCTTGCAAATTGACCTCTTGCGGGCATATTTATCAATATGCGATATATGCGGGCAAGGTCTGTAAGACCTTATGATGCGTAATTGAGGAGTTGCAAAGCAACTTCGAGATGCGTGCCGAACAGGCTTAATTTCTTCCCGCTGCGGCACTTCCGCCGCCCGAACCTGAGGAACTGCTGTAGCCTTTCATCATCCACTTATAGTTTTCATATGCGGATGTAAGACTCATTGCGGCTGTCTCATACTGTGCCTTGGACTGTATATACTCTGCCTCTCCTTCAAGCTCTGCTGCCTTGGTAAGCATACCGGCAGTTTTCTTTCTGCCGAGTGCCGCATAATTGTTTTCTGCTACAGTCAGTCCTTTTTTAGCCGCATTGTATTCCTCGAGACTTGTCTTGAGCAGGGTATATACCTCATCATAGCTTGCCTCTGCATTTCCGACAGCCTGCTCCTCGCTCATATCCTTTATATCCTTTGATGCGCTTGAGGAAGAGCTTTGATGTCTTACGGATTTCACCGTAGAGTCATTATTTACCGCCTTTGTCTTATCCGTATCGGGATCTATGGCTTCAATTGCACTTATATCCGGCTCAGCAAGCTTAGCTATAACTACATCCGAGCTGTCGCTTATCCCGAGCATATCTAAAAATGCACTCCTTAAGCTTTGAGCCTGCTGTTTGTAGGAAAGACTCTGAGCTTCAGCACTTACCATATCGGTTCGTGCTTCCAATACCTCAGCCTCGGTGGCAGCTCCTGCTGCCTGTCTCGTCAAGGCATTATCATATTTTACCTCGGCTGCCTCTGCCTGCTTCTCGGAGGCATCTGCATTTTCCTGCATCTGAAGGTAAGATATCATTGCAGATTGTGCCGACATGGTAAGCGTATCTATGCTTTTGTTTATGACCGAGCTGTCCTTGGTCTGATTCATAAGCTGCTTTTCAAGCTGAGTAATGCTTCGGTTCAGTATATTTGCCGAAGACTTATATTGTGACGAGGTTTCCGTATCATCGGCATAGATTCGGCTGTTTGCCGCAAGGCTCTGAGTCTCTGACTTAAGCACTTCAAGCTGATGCTCTATGTTTTTGATATTGCTGAGGCTGTCGCTGTTTTTAATATCTGAGTTTCCCTCACTTATAAGCTCTCTCAGCTTGTCATATTCTATGGTGGTCGCAGCATATGCCTTGATCATGCCTCCGTCGGGTCTTGCTGCTACACATATCACAATACCCAGCACGGCCGCGGCAGACATCCTTATTACATTTGTAAATTTTTTCTTCATCCGAATTTTTCCAATCAATATTGCCGTATTCGTCATGCAGCTAAATTATAATATTTTATATATTTATATTTTAGAAATCAGTTGCCGATGCATTCAAGTTGCCGCTTTACGATACACTAACGTTTTTGACAGCCGTTACTCTTAAGTTTCAGGCTGTTTATGCACTCACACTTCGGGATGACGAGTTTCTGATATCGATGCACTTAGGCTTCGAACTTGCGAGGCATTTAAGTTTCTGCAAGTCCGTTGACCGCAGCCTCATAATTGATATATGCCGTAAGTACCGCATACTGTTTAAGCTCCTGCTGTACCTTTGCCGAATCAAGTGCAAGCTCTGCCTTCTTATGACTGCTCTCGGTCATCATTCCCGCAGCCTTCTTATGCTCTGCGGCACTCAGTTCCTGTTCCTTGGCTGTTACATTGTCTTTCGCCGCATCAAGATCCGAGATGCTCTGCTTCAGGCTGTCGTAGAGATTTGTTACGTTCTGTGCAATATTCTTGACTGCCGTATCCTTAGTCTGAGTAAGCTCTTCTTTGACATTAGAAGTGGTCGCATTGCTGAGCTGTTTTTCGGTAGTCTTAAGTGTGTAGTTATTGCTCTTTGCTTTTTCAATATCCGAATTAAGATCTATTGTATTAACGGTATCCGCATTTACAGTAGGAAGCTCTCCTATCTCGACCTCATCTGTTATATTCCAACCGAGCATAAGTACAAGACTCTTACGTGTGGACTCAAGACTTACCTCTGCACTCTGAAGTGCGGTCTTTGCCATGGTAAGCGACTGCTCTGCACTGAGCTTGCTGCTCTCGGTTGCGAGACCTGCTGCAAGCTTACGGCTTACCGTATCCAGCTCCTGCTCTGCAAGAGTAACATTATTGCGATAAGTCTCGAGATTATTATACTGACTCCAATAATTCACCATGAGCTGCTTTGCCTGTTTGCACAGATTCGCCTCCTGCTTATCATAGTTAAGCTTATAGGTCTCGGAATCATTGGTGTTTTTGTCACCCTGTTCTCTCAGATTCTCATAGCTTATCTGTGAATTGAGGTAGGAGGTGACACCGCTTGCATAATTAGCCGAATCCTCATCCGGATAGCTCATATTGTTTTGTATCTGTTCTGCCGCGTCATAGTAGCTCTGAGCAACATCCGAGCTTGTCTTATCGCTCTGATCCTTATAGCTCAGGGCATTGGAAAGCACTGTCGGATTATACTCATGTATAAGCTTATCTATCTCATCATATTCGAGCTTATTGTCTCTTAGCTTTGCCCAGACCTCAGATGAATAGGCAAAGCTCGGACTTTGTTCGGCAAATGCGGCAAAGCCGCTTCCCGCCGCACTCATCATGCTTATTACAAGCAGGACAGACAGCTTTTTCTTATTAAAATGTATCTTCTTTGTCATTTTCCCTCTTCTATTCCTTTTTTATTCTCGGCATGTCTATCTTTAAACTATCGGAGCATTAAACTTAAGCCTCGAGCCTATCTACCATTGTGATAAGACCTATATCGTATGCTTAAAAACACAAACTCATATTAGATATAATCGCCATACCTAAATCTCGACCGGTTTTTCTCCGGTACAAGGCTTCATGCTCCGAAATATCACAACTCTGTTGTATTTACAGGATACGCAATATCGAAAACTATATAAGAAATCTATATGCAATGCCTTCATCAGATATCAAGTACCCTGCGATCCTTCTTGCCGTTCATGACAAGATAATAAACAGGAAGTATGAACAAGGCTACAAGCACACCGAAGGCAAGTCCTCCGATATCAACTACGGCAAGAGCCTGTGTACTTGCACCGCTGCTGCCGTAAGCCATAGCCATCGGAAGCATGGAGAGCACGGTTGTCATGGTAGTCATAAGTATAGGACGAAGTCTTGTTGCACCTGCCTCGATAAGCGCTTCGTCAAGCTCCATCTGTGTCCTTTCCTGATTAACTGCATCTACATAGAGGATGCCGTTATTTACGACTGTACCTACGAGGATAAGGAATCCTATAAGTGAGGTCATACTCATAGATACTCCTGTGAGCTTAAGTGCCGCAAATGAACCCGCAAGCGAGAAAGGTATGGTAGTCATTACCATGAATGAGAACTTAGGTGACTCAAACTGTGCAGCCATTACCACAAATATGAGGAATACGGCTATGGCTATTGCCTTGTACAGACCTGAAAATTCATTCTTCATCATACGGTCCATGGAGCTCGTTCCCTTTGTTATTGTTCCCGTAAGATGCTGTGCTATGACCTCGTTATCAAGCTCGGTCGATACATCCTCTCCCGTAAAGTCTGCGGAGATGGTGACCTGATATTCCTTATTTTCCTTGGAAATTGACGACGGACTGTCCTTATAGACTACATCCGCAACATCACTTAAGGCTACGCTTCCGCCGGATGGCTTGGTTATAAGCAGTCTCTCAAGCTGATTTACACTGTTGTATTCCCCATCCGGATACTCAGCCTTGACCTTGATCTCATTTCCGTCAACCGTAAGAGTAGCTATCTGTGTTGCATCAAGATAAGTCTTGACTTGGGAACCTATCTGTGAGGCTGTAAGACCCTCGGCTGTCGCATTTACAGGATCTACTTTAATGGAAACTATAGGTGCCGTATTCTCTATACTGGAGTGAACGTTCATTACATCATCCCTGGCAATAAGATCATCGACTATAGCCTGTGATGCCTCCTGAAGCTCGCTGTACTGAGTTCCCTGAATGATCGCCTCATAGTCCTTTCTATTGCCCATGAAGCTCATAGAAGAATCCGACGATACTTCTATGGTGCAGTTATCTATATCCGCAAGCTCCTTTTCAAAAAGCTCCGAGATCTCATCCGTGCTCTGTGTTCTGTCATCCTTAAGATATACGGAAATGCTTCCGTCGGAACTATTAAATCTGAGCATGTAGGAATCTACATTTTCATTGGAAGCAACTACCTGCTCTGCCTGCGTAAGTATATCGTCGGCAAGCTCATTCTTAAGCCCCGGTCTTGTGGTGATGCTTATCGTGATGGTTCCCGTATCGTCGCTTGTCATAAGCTCGGTCTTCATGCCTGTACCAAGGAATATGGTAATTACCACAAGTCCTGCCGAAGTAAGGAGCACGAGATATTTATGCTTAAGGAAATGAGGAAGCCAGTCTCTGTATAGCTTCTGCAGCTTTCTTACCGGTGCATTTAGTGCTGCCCTTTCATGCTCCTTAGGCTTATATGACATAAATGTAAGCGGAACTATTGATATTGCCGAGAGCAGTGATGCCGTCATACTGAAGACTATTACCCAACCTAACTGTCCGAACATCTGTCCTGCCATACCGTTAAGGAATACCAGCGGAATGAATACTACACAGGTCGTAAGCGTAGATCCCAATACGGACATTGCGACCTGTCCGGTTCCTTCTAACGCAGACTGTGCATAGGAGAGCTTGTCTTCACCGTCATACATTTCCTTGGCTCGGAAGCAGGACTCAAGTACAACTATAGAGTTATCGACCATCATTCCTACGCTTAGAACCAGGGCACTCATGGTTATAACATTAAGTGACATTCCTATCCTTGTCATGATGATAAGGGTGACAAGTATTGATGTCGGAATGGAACAGCCTACTATTGCGGATGCCTTGAGATCTCCGAAGAAGAGATAGAGGACTACCATCGATATGCCTATAGCAAGCACCATAGTGGTTGCGACATCCTTGAGCGAGCTTAAGATATCGTCTGCCTCGTCTCTTACTATGTCTATGCTTAAGTCCTCATCATCTGCCATAAGGCTCTTGACAGCTTCATTTACCTGAGTGGACAGCTTCATGGCCGTGGCATCCTGATTCTTGGATATGGATATAGATATAGTCTCCTCTCCGTTATATCTGGAAATGCCGCCCATGGACTCAGAGCTGTAATATACATCGGCTATATCCTCAAGGTATATTAGCTTGCCTGTATTTGTGGTTATAGGCATCTTCTTGAGATCATCCAGTGTATCTGCATCTATCGAAGTCGATGCACTGAGTTCAAGATTACCTGAGTAGACTGTTCCCGAAGGTATAGTAGAATCCGCAGCACTCATTGCCTGAGTGATATTGCTGACCGTAACTCCGTACTGTTCCATCATGTCTGACTTAAGTTCGACCTTGATATATTCGGATTTACCGCCTCTTACGCTTACCTCGGCAACCGTGCTTAATTTCTCAAGCTCCGGCACTATCTTCTGATCAACATAATCATAGAGGCTTGTCTGACTCGGATTGGAGATTGACAGCATCATGCTCTCTGATGAGTTATTGTTCATCTCCATGATAGAGGTCTCGCAATCCTCAGGCATTCCTCTGATACTGTCTACTGCCTTTTTAAGATCATCATAGGCCTCATCCATATCCTGAGAATAATCATATTCCAGCATGACCATGGAGCTTCCGTCAGATGATGAAGAGCTCATATTTGTTACACCCTCAAGTGTGCTCACGGCATCCTCTATGGGCTGAGTTACAAGCTCGTCCATATCCTCGGGGTTCGTTCCCGAATACCTCGCCATGATTATAAGCATAGGAGTATTCGTGTCCGGCATCTGCTCAAGCTTGGCACTGAATATGGAAGAAACTCCGAAAACAACAAGGCATAACAGAGCCATTATGACCGTTATCGGTCTCTTCAGTACGTATTTGGTAAAAAACATACAATACTCTCCTTACTCTGCGCTTGCTTCGGCATTTGCCTGAGTTTCTAAAGCTGCGGGCGCTGCGCCTGCCTGTTCTCCGGCTGATGCATTTTCCGCATAAACATCATCATAGAGGCGAACGCTTGCTCCCTCGTAGAGATTGTTGCTCCATGTTGATATAACCACATCTGTATCCGTGAGTCCGTCCTTGATCTCTGCTACTTCAGTGTCATAGAGACCGACCTGTACAGGCTTCATATGTGCAACTCCTTCTTCGACTACATATACATAGGCATCTCCGCCGCTGTAATATATGGCATCAACAGGAACGAGCATGACATTTTCCGACTTCTCGGTAACCATGATTATCTTGACTGTGCTTCCGGTTGCGATATCGTCTGTATTCTCAAGCTCTGCCTTGACCTTGAAGAGTCCTGTGTCGCTGTCTACGATAGAGCTTATCTCAGTGAGATGTCCTGTGTATTCTTCACCGTTTTTGATGACCTTGATCTCATCGCCCGCACTTAAGTTCTGCATCATACGCTCACTCACGTAAGTCGTGATACGCTTTTCGCCTTCACCTGAGATAACGGCAAGCTCCTGATTCATGTTTGCCTGATCGAATACCTCGACATTTACAGACTCGACACGACCCGATATAGGTGCTGTAATGCTTGAATAGCTTAGCTGCTGATCGTAATTAAGTTTGGCATTGTCATAGCTGAGCTTGGCAGACTTATATTTATCCTGATACTGCTCAAACTCCTGGGCGGTTATATCTCCACCGTTATAGAGAAGCTGCATACGGTTAAGATCCGAACTTGCGGAATCAAGATTAAGCTTGGCTGAATCAAGCTGATTCTTGGCAGATTCTACCTTCTCTGTATCTATGGTAATAATCTCATGACCTGCTTCAACCGTGTCCCCGGCAGCTATATTTACAGCGATAACATCTCCGGATGCCTTGGCATAAATATGCACCACATCACTTGCTTCGACTGTACCTGTAAGACTTGAAGACACGGATACATCTCCATAATGAGGATTCTCCGTCTTTACTACCGTATAGCTCGCCTCCTGCTGCTGTCCGCCGGAACCGCCGTTTCCTCTCTGTCCTCCGGGCATACCGCCTCCGTTTCTTCCTCCTGCATTTCCTCCTGTCAGGCTTTTTGCAATGATTGCTGCAACGGCAATAATAACGACCGCAGCTGCTCCCGCTATGATGAGCTTCTTTTTGTTCATGTCAAACCTCTTAAAACCAAACACACTTATTTCGAATTTACTCCTGAAATAATATCCAAAAAATGTGTAGACTTTGTGTAGAAATTGACTATAAAACGTGAAAAAGCACCGTCGGGTGTGAACCAAAACGGTGCTTACTACTTAATTTATTCGGATACATTCTTAGCTTCACCATGAGTTGGCAGTTCAGTCCTGTCATACATAACGAAAGTCAATGTAATCCACTATATACTTCAAAAATCAAATTATCTGCCTATAAACGCTGACATAGTGAAAATAAAATCTTACTTTTTGTCAACTGCGCAGCTATTTTTTTACCCCTAGCCTCAGTTTCCGAGCAGCATACGGTCATTATCAAGCATACGTCCCGCCTGCTCCTTGAACTTTTCAAGGAGATCAGGAACCGTAAGTGCCTTTCTCTCCTCGCCGCTTACATCATAGATGACATTTCCGCTGTCCATCATGATCGTACGGTTGCCGAGATCGAGAGCCGACTGCATGTTGTGCGTTACCATAAGGCAGGTGATCTTCTCCTCCGCAACTATATCCGCCGTAAGCTTAAGTACCTTTTCGGCAGTTGCCGGATCGAGTGCGGCTGTATGCTCATCAAGGAGCAAGAGCTGCGGCTTATTGATGGTAGCCATCATAAGCGTAAGTGCCTGTCTCTGACCTCCGGAGAGTAATCCTACCGGATGATTCATTCTGTCCTCAAGTCCCATGTCAAGCAATGAAAGCTTCTCTCTGAAGAGCTTTCTGTCGGCATTGGAAATGCGGCTGAGCCATCCTCCGTGTCCTGCTGCAAGAGCAAGATTCTCCTCAATGGTCATACCCG
>JAUNWP010000024.1 GCA_030540255.1 Eubacteriales bacterium
GTTCTTTTTATCGATAAGAAAAAAAGAGCCGGACTGCGGACGCGAAGACGACTATAGGACGGCCAAACGAAAATGAGCACAAAGCTTCGAAAGAAGCGGGTGCGAATTTTCGTAGGATAGCGAGAGTACGCAGTACGAAGCTATCCGTAAATAATCGATAAGTGAAGTCTTTTAAAAAGAAATTTCGTTCTATGAATCAAAAAACGCTTAGCAGATATAGTCAAATTGTATATTTTTGTGCTATGCTAAGCAACGTATGTAAATGCTGTGTTAAGAAACATATTCTAGCTGATCTTACTTGTAAACGAAAAGATCAATTCATCAGATTAAGGTATGAGCATATAGATGTGTCTAAAGCTGATTAGGTGCAAAGCGCAGCATGAGACATGGGGGAAATCCCGTCAGGGAACGGGATTTATTTGTGTTTAAGGGTATAATTTTCAAGGAAATTAATTTCAGGGGGAAGAGATATTGGAAAACTCACATGCCGTCGAATTTCGCGGGATTTCTAAATATTTCGGTGATGTTGCCGCAAATGACAATGTAGATCTGTATCTTGACAAGGGTGTTATCATGTCCTTGCTCGGTGAGAACGGCTCGGGTAAGACAACACTTATGAATATGCTTGCTGGTATCTATTTTCCGGATAAGGGAGAGATACTTATCAACGGCAAGCCCGTTACTATCCGTTCGCCCAAGGATGCCTTCGAGAATCGCATAGGTATGATACATCAGCATTTCATGCTGGTTGATGTGTTTACTGCGGCCGAAAATATCATACTTGGCATAGACGATGACAAGAAGAAGCTTGACATTAAGGATATAGCGGATAAGGTCAGAGCCATCAGCGAAAAATACGGCTTTGAGATCGATCCCAATAAGAAGATCTACGATATGTCTGTTTCCGAGAAACAGACTGTTGAGATCATTAAGGTCTTGTATCGCGGTGCCGACATATTGATACTTGACGAGCCTACTGCCGTACTTACACCTCAGGAGACAGAGAAGCTCTTTAATGTCATGAGAGCCATGCGCGAAGACGGTAAGTCTATAATTATCATCACGCACAAGCTTAATGAGGTAATGGAAATATCGGATGTGGTCGCAGTACTCAGAAAAGGTCAGCATATAGCTACCGTCCGTACCTCTGAGACTAACGAATCTGAGCTTACAGAGATGATGGTAGGCAAGAAGGTTGAGCTTGATATATATCGTTCAGAGCCTGAGAACATCAAGCCGAGACTTACTGTTGCGGGACTTACCTGTAAGGACGGCAATGGTGTGGCAAGACTTGACGATGTCGGCTTTATTGCTTACGGCGGAGAGATACTCGGCATTGCGGGTATTGCGGGTTCGGGACAGAAGGAGCTGCTTGAGGCTATAGCCGGACTTCGTAAGATAGATTCAGGTTCCATCATCTACAGCCCCGAGGGCAAGCATCCGGAGGAGCTTGTGGGCAAGACTCCCATGGAGATAAAGGATGCCGGTGTTGCGCTTGCTTTCGTGCCTGAGGACCGACTCGGTATGGGTCTTGTCGGAGGCATGGGTATGACCGGAAACATGATGCTTCGTTCATGGAACAAGAGTAAGGGATTCTTCATTGATAAGAAGGCGCCACGTGAGCTTGCCGAACAGGTATATGATTTCCTTGAGGTCGCTACTCCGGATATCGAGTATCCGGTAAGAAAGCTCTCCGGCGGTAATGTTCAGAAGGTACTTGTAGGACGCGAGATAGCCACTTCACCTTCGGTGCTTATGAGTGCTTATGCAGTAAGAGGTCTTGATATCAACACTTCTTATGTAATTTATAATCTTATGGCGGATCAGAAGAAGAAGGGTACAGCTGTTGTATTTGTCGGAGAGGATCTTGATGTGCTTATTGATCTCTGCGACAGGATAATGGTGCTCTGCGGCGGTAAGGTATCGGGCATAGTTGATGCACGTAAGACTTCCAAGGAGGAAATAGGTTTGCTTATGACAAGTGTAGGCGGAAAGGAGAACAAGGAATAATGAATGAGAAATCGCCTTTGATTCGAATTTCCAAGAGAGAAAATATGAGTAAGCATATGGTGTGGGTCATCCGTATCGCGGCCTTCATCGTTGCACTCTTACTCAGCTGTCTCGTATTCATGGCTGCCGGAGCTAATCCTGCGGAAGCATATAAGACTATGATATCGGGTGCTCTCGGTAAGAAGAGCGGCTTACGTCAGGTCGTAAAGGTTGCAACCCCTCTGCTCGGAACCGCACTTGCACTTGCTCCCTGCTTTAAAATGAAGTTCTGGAACATCGGTGCCGAGGGTCAGATAACCATAGGTGCCATGGCTGCATCTTTTTTTGCAATCAACTTCGGAAAGAGCTGGAATTCACCTGTACTGCTCATCACCATGGGTATAGCTTCTCTTATTATGGGAGCGATATGGGCAGGAATTCCTGCAATCTTCAAGGCAAAGTGGAAGACTAATGAAACACTTTTCACACTCATGCTCAACTATATCGCCATAGGTATAGTAGGCTGGCTGCAGGGCGGCCCATGGGAGGGCAAGCAGGGCTCACAGGTAATACCAAACTTTGCCGAGGCTGCCATACTTCCAAAGGTGTTCGGTGTCCATTGCGGATGGATCATAGTATTGCTGCTTGTGGCCTTCATATTCATTTACATGAACTATACCAAACACGGCTATGAGATCTCTGTACTCGGTGAATCGGAGAATACCGCTCGCTACGCCGGTATGAATGTCACCAAGATAACTGTCCGTACTGCCTGCCTCTCAGGTGCGATCTGCGGACTTGTGGGCTTCATGGTAGCTTCCGGTGCCAATCAGACTCTTTATTCGGATGTTGCCGACGGAGTAGGCTTTACTGCTATCACAGTCGCATGGCTTGCACAACTTAATCCTTTTGCCATGATAGTCATTTCACTGCTCTTCGGAGTGCTCAGCAAGGGTGCTTCGAGTATGCAGACCGGGCTTGCCGTGCCGTCCTCGGTTGCGGAGATCATCAAGGGACTGCTGCTGTTCTGTCTGTTGGGCTGTGAGTTCTTTATTAATTACAAGCTTACACTCAGAGGTAAGGAAGAGAAAGGAAAGGAGGCTTAAGCTATGGATGTTAATATTATCGGACTTATCAAAGCAGCCGTACTTAACGGAACGCCGCTTCTTTTCGGAACCTCCGGTGAGATACTTACTCAGAAATCCGGCAATATGAACCTCGGTGTCGAGGGGCTTATGTTCATGGGCGGAGCCTTCGGTCTCTGCGGCGCATTTGTCTATGACCGTTTCGCAGGCGATGCCGCTGTAGGCTGGATCGCTGTGCTTATTGCTTTTTGCTGCGCATTCCTTGCAGGCATAGTCGGAGCATTTATATTCAGTTTCCTTACTGTTACGCTCAGAGCCAATCAGAATGTTACGGGTCTTGCACTTACCATCTTTGGTACGGGTGTCGGCCAGTTCGTAGGTGAGCTTATGCGTATCAAGGTAGGTGGAAATGTATCCATCAGCAATGCTCTTAAGACTGCATTTTCAGGCTCGATATTCCCTCAGAGCATGCAGGATATACCGGTTATCGGCAGCATTTTGTTCGGATACAATGTTTTCGTATATATAGGGGTAGTCATAGTCGTTGCCATGTGGTGGTTCATGAATAAGACACGTAAGGGTCTATACTTACGTGCAGTCGGAGAATCCCCGGCAACTGCGGATGCCGCAGGTATCAATGTAACACGCTACAGATATATAGCTACCTGTCTCGGAGGCGGTATATCCGCACTCGGCGGAATGGTTCACACCATGACCATAGCAGGCTGCGTATGGAATCACAATGCACTTGCAGGTGAGGGCTGGGTAGCTGTGGCACTGGTTATATTCTGTCTGTGGAGACCTCTCAATGCGATATGGGGTTCGATTCTCTTCGGAGGCCTGCTCATTTTGTATCTGAGACTCCCTATATCTTTCCTTCCTACTCAGATATATAAGATAGTTCCTTATATAGCTACTGCTGTCGTTCTTGTCATAGTATCAATGAGAAGACGCAGAGAGGATCAGCCGCCGGAGGGTCTCGGACTCAATTATTTCCGTGAAGAACGCTGATGCATGAGTTCACAGTATATTTAGTTTATCTTCACAATATTTAAATATGAAATCCCGTCAGGCAATGATATGATTATCTTGTCGGACGGGATTTTTTGATTCATAGGAAATTGCTTCCTAATTTTTTCTTAAGAATTAATCAATTGACTTGAAGAGGAACTTGGCATATTATCTGTACTATGACAATTAATACAGTTAATACGCTTAACAGCGGAAAGGATAAGTATGTCGGATTACAGACGATTTAACAGATATCTGGCACTTGCGGCTGCAATGTGCTGCATAACGCTCGGAGCTAATCTCAATGTACAGGCTGCGACTCTAGCCAACGGATCTCAGAGCTACAGGGTCAATGTGCTCAATGCCGTAGGCGTTGCGGACAGCTCATACTTAAGCACAGAGCCTTGCTCGAGAGCAGACTTTGCAAAGCTTATGGTGCTTTCAAGTACGCTTAAGGATTCCACAGATATACAGTCACAGTCTGCAGTTACCAATGATGTTCCGGCTGCTTATGCCGGCTCAGGATATATAAAGGCGGCTCTGTCCAAGGGCTGGATGCGAACAAGACTCGGCGGAACATTTGCACCAAATGATCAGATAAGCCTAAACGAAGCTGTAAGAGCAGTACTTAAGGCACTCGGTTATGAGGATGCCGATATGGGTTCAGATGTTGCAAACGGACGTCTCAATATGTATAAGACTCTGGACATAAACGAGGGAATAGCTGCTGTTAACGGCGGCGATAAGCTCAGTAAGCAGGATGCTCTTAATATCATCTATAATTTGCTCAGGACTAAGACCAAGGACGGCGGAGGCATTTACGGAAGTGCTATTAAGCTCAATGCTTCGAAAAGCGGCAAGGAGCTTGATGTATCCGAAGCTATGGAAGCTAACCTTACAGGTCCGATACTTGTTAAGAATGAGTCGAGTCTGCCGAATGTCATACCGTTCTATAACGATATAACTGCAACATATTACTTTAACGGCAACAACTCCAACGGCTCGGGCAAGAGATATCTCTCAAGTCAGCTCAGTAATTACGGCTGGCTCATCATTTACTACAATGAGAAGAGCAAGACTGTATGGGCTTACGGTGAGGATACAGGCAATAATACCTATCACTGTATCAGAGGTACGGTATCATCCATCAATTATACGGATGATAATATTGCGGCTCCTTCGTCTGTCGTTATAAACGATACGGAATACGCACTTAACAGCAGCGATGTTAAATTCATGTTCTCCGTTAACGGTGATGTTAAGATAGGAGATAATGTAATACTTGTCTGCAAGCAGCTTACGAATGAGGATGGCAGCGAAGCCGAATACTATGCAATAGCTGTAGTGGAATATTATGAAAACAGCTCTGACAGATATTCCAATGTGATATATGCGGAGGGAGCAGGCAAATACGTTGCCGTAGACAAAAACGGAAATGTTGTAAACAATTGAGCGTGGTTCAGGGCATAAGCCGGAAAATGTATAAGTAATATTCGCTATAAAATGTATATCCGGCGTCAGCTTAGGCTTTTTGAAGCAGTCGTCGTTAATATAACAAGAAAACTTTTATAAATAATAAAACAAGGTTCAAACAGCGGAACGGAAGGACAGATGTCGAAATTAGATAAGATAAAAGACAAAATAAAAGGCTCTAAGTTTCTGCACAGCAGGAAGGCAATAGTGGTAATTACTCTTATTGTGATACTGCTTTGTGTTATCGTTGCCTTAAAGATAAAGCATGACAGGCAGAATATGAGCATGAACGATATGCCGGACGGAGGAAGTGTAGGCATGGTCATGCGCGGAGACATTTCCAACGAGCTTAGCTCCTCCGGTACGCTGTCGCCTAAAAACACCTACAGCATCACTTCACTTGTGAGCGGAGAGATCATTGAGGCGGATTTTGAAGAGGGCGATCAGGTAAGCGAGGGACAGACTCTCTTTGTTATCGATACCTCCGAGATAAGCTCTGATATAGAAGCTGCCGAAAGAAACCTTGAAAAGGCTCAGAAGAACTATGACGATGCCATGAAGGATCGTTCAGAGTCTCTTTCTAAGCTCAGTAAAGGAATAATACGCTCAACTGCTGCCGGATATGTCAAGAATATTACTCTCAAGGACGGAGATTCGGTATCAGCAGAAGCTGAGATTGCAGATCTGTATAATGATGCTCAGATGTCATTCCGAGCAGCCTTTCTTGATACCGATGCAGCAAGGCTCGGCGTAGGTCAGGATATGTTTGTCGAGATCAACGACACAGGAGAGGTCATCCCGGGCAAGATACTCTCCATAAGCGATCTTACCGAGGTTTTGGACGGCGGCATTCCGGTAAAATATGTTGAGATCTATGTAACCAATCCCGGCGGGCTCACGAGTGCCGATACCGCAAATGCTTATATGGGTGACGTCAGATCCTTAAGCAGCGGTGCATTTAAAGCAATGAAGAGCGACAAGCTCAAAGCAGATGTTCCTGTAAATGTAGAGGTCGGTACGGTGCTTATTCACGAGGGGCAGTACGTATCCGTCGGAACTCCGCTCTTTACTGTTAAGAAGGATTCCCTTGAGGATGCCATTAAGAATGTAAATGACGCTGCCGATCAGGCAGAGGATGCGCTTAAGAGCGCAGAGGACCAGAAGACCAAGCTTGACGATACAATAGACCGTTATACTATTACCGCACCTATATCCGGTCAGGTCATCAGCAAGGACCTTAAGGCAGGCGATAAAGTGAACAGTGCCAATTCCACCACCTCACAGCTTGCATTGATTTACGATCTTTCGGAGCTTACCTTCCAGATGAGCATTGACGAGCTGGACATAAGCAAGGTCAAGGCCGGACAGAGAGTAGAGGTTACCGCTGATGCAGTCACGGACAAGACCTATCAGGGACATGTATCGAATGTAAGCCTCAAGGGTACCGCACAGAACGGAATCACTACTTATCCGGTTGTTGTAAAATTGGATGAGAGCGAGGGTCTGCTTCCGGGCATGAATGTAACAGGCATCATCAAGCTTGAGGAGGCAAGCGATACTCTCTATGTTCCGTCCGGTGCTTTGCAGCGCGGAGATCTTGTCTATGTCAAGAACGAAAGTCTGACCGCAGACAATAATACAGCTTCGGCAGACACAGACTATACAGATGATGATTTTGGTGCCGATTCAGAGGATATCGCTTCACCGGACGCTGTCGGAGAAACAGTGGCTGCCGGAGTTTCTTCTAACCATACTTCTGTCAATAATGGAGCCGCAGCTCCTCAAGCCCCTGGCGGAGGAGGCAAAGACGGCCCTAAGATGGACAAGGATGGCAGAAGCGGTGAAAGCATAGCTGCCGGGGAAGCTTCCGTTCAGTTTGATAGCGGAGGACAAGCGACAAACGGAGCCGAGTTTGCAGCTGATTCGGACAGTGATACAGAATTCAGCGAGGGCTTCGAAGCTTATGACGTACCTGAGGGCTTTACTGCTGTCAAGGTCAAGACAGGCATCATATCTGATCAGTATGTAGAGATACTTGAGGGACTAAGCGAAGGACAGGAGGTATACGTCAAGGATACAGCCTCGGATGATATGTTCGGCGGAGATATGTTTATGTACGGAGGCCCCGGATACTACGGCTAAAGACGATAGCGTACATATCTGTATATATTCGTCTGTACAGGCCGGATTATTATCAGTTTCTTTCGGAATAACGTCAAAAATATTTTTTAGCGAAACAGAAACATAAGCGTTGCTGCTCCGATAAAGCACAGATATACGTATAATTAATGAACGAAACATTTACAGGAAAAGATAATACTGATAGCGTGCTTGAGACAGGAAAAACCGTCGGACTCGATACAGCTATGGAGGCTCCGCTCATACGTCTTATAGATATTCATAAGACTTACAAGATGGGAGACGAGGAGGTACATGCCAATGACGGTATTACTCTCGATATAGCACGCGGCGAGTTCGTAGCCATAGTCGGCAAATCGGGTTCCGGCAAGTCTACGCTTATGAATATTATAGGTGCCTTGGATGTGCCTACGAGCGGCAGCTACATTTTAAATGGTATAGATACCGGCAGGATGAGTGATGACAAGCTGGCTGAGGTGCGAAACAAGATGATAGGCTTTGTATTTCAGCAGTACAATCTGCTGCCTAAGCTGAGTGTGCTTGAAAATGTCGAGCTTCCTCTGATGTATCAAGGGGTAAAGGAAAAGGAGCGACGTGAGCGGGCCCTGGAGCAGCTTCAGAAGGTCGGTCTCGGTGATAAGGCCAACAATCTGCCTAAGCAGCTCTCCGGAGGTCAGCAGCAGAGAGTCTCTATAGCAAGAGCACTTGTAGGCAGACCTTCGCTGATATTGGCGGATGAGCCTACCGGAGCACTTGATTCAAAGACCTCAAAGGAAGTGCTTGGTTTTATAAGGCAGCTCAACGCCGAGGGCAATACCGTGATCATGATAACTCATGATCCTTCAATCGCCATGAATGCAAAGAGAATAGTAAATATCATTGACGGTAAGGTCACATTTGACGGAAGTACGGAGGAATATGCAGAGCTTTAAAATGGCAATCAGATCCATAGCCTCTAACAAGCTGCGCTCATTTCTTACCATGCTGGGTATCATTATCGGCGTTGCTTCTGTTATAATATTGGTGTCGCTGGTGACGGGATACATGAATTCCATGATCAACAGCTTCAACGATATGGGCGTGGATCAGATAGATGTAACTGTTACAAATACTCCATCGAGATCACTTGAGCCTGAGGATATGTATGCTTTCTATGAGGAACATAGGGACGAATTTCGTGCCATGACACCTTCCGTATCCATGTCGGCTAAGATTAAGAGCGGAGATTCAACGCTTAATTATACAAATATAGGCGGTTATTCCGAGGATTATCTTAGCATGAAGGGATATAAGCTTGCGGCAGGCCGTAACATATCCTATGCCGATCTTGCCGGAAGCCGCAATACGGCACTACTTGGATATTATCCTGCATGGTATATGTTCGGAAGCCCAAAGGCCGCTGTGAATCAGAAGATCAAGCTTAACGGTTCTATATTTACCGTAGTTGGTGTTGTGGAACGTCAGGATCAGGAGATGCTCACGGAGGGCGGAGCGGATGATTTTCTGTGGATGCCTTATACCTCTGCTGCCAAGCTTAACCAGCAGCGTAAGATAGACTCTTACATAATGGCGGTCAGAGATACGGATAAGGCTGCGGAATGTACGACTCTTATCGAGGATTATCTTCAGGATATATTTAAGAGCAGCGACCTTTTCTTCGTTTATGCCAATTCCTCCATGCTCAAGGAACTTAACAATATGATCAAGCAGATGTCTCTTATGCTCGGCGGTATTGCCGGAATATCACTGCTTGTCGCAGGCATAGGTGTAATGAACATCATGCTTGTATCCGTTACCGAGAGAACAAGAGAAATAGGCATACGTAAGGCACTAGGAGCAAAGCAGAGAGCGATACTTACGCAGTTTATAATTGAGGCAGCAGTTACCTCGACTATAGGCGGTCTTATAGGCATAGGAGTCGGAGCAGTATTTACGGCGGCTATAAGCAGCTTTGTAGGCTTTAAGGCAACACCTACCTTCGGTGCAGTGCTGATATCATTCTCGGTATCGGTGGGAGTAGGTTTGCTCTTTGGCTATATGCCTGCAAAGAGAGCGGCAAAGCTCAATCCTATTGATGCTTTGAGGAGCGAATGATTCGATCTCATGATCGTTCATTAATAAAACAATAAGCAAATTTTTGTGCTTTAGGAGGAAAAATGTTTATCTTTCCAGTATTTTTATTGATCCTTTTCATACTTTTAATTCTTCTTATCGTGTGCAACATATGTATAGTTCCTCAGGCGAATGCCTGGATTGTGGAGCGACTCGGTAAGTATCAGGGCACATGGGAAGCAGGTCTGCATGTCAAGGTTCCTTTTATAGACAGAGTCGTTAAAAAGGTATCTCTCAAGGAGCAGGTTGCAGACTTTGAGCCGCAGCCTGTTATAACCAAGGATAACGTAACCATGATGGTCGATTCCGTAGTATTCTTCAGCATTTTCGATCCTAAATGCTTTGCTTACGGTGTTGAGCGACCTGTTGCAGCTATAGAGAATCTCTCTGCAACAACTCTCAGAAACATTGTAGGTTCCATGACTCTCGACGAGACACTTACAGGCCGTGATCAGATCAACGGTCAGATAACCTCCATACTTGACGAGGCTACGGACAAATACGGCATCAAGGTAAGCCGTGTAGAGGTTAAGAATATCGATCCGCCGAGATCCATCAAGGAAGCCATGGAGAAGCAGATGAAGGCAGAGCGAGAGAAGCGTGAGGCCATCCTTACCGCAGAGGGTAAGAAGCAGTCTGCAATCACTCTTGCAGAGGGTGAAAAGGAAGCGGCTATACTTCGTGCCGATGCCGTTAAGGAGCAGCGTATCCGTGAGGCTCAGGGTGAGGCTGAGGCCTTACTTGCGGTTCAGCGTGCCAAGGCAGAGGGTATCAGACTTATCAATGAAGCTGATCCTTCCAGCAAATATCTCGCTATCCGTTCTTATGAGGCAGCAGAGCGCATGGCAGACGGTCAGGCAACCAAGCTTGTAGTACCTTCGGATATTGCAAATCTTTCCGCAACCCTCAAGGCTATAAAGGAGACTGTTGAGTAATGACCGGCATTATAATAATCCTGTTTATTATATTCATCGTGCTCAAGAACAAGAACCTGAACATGGCAAATAATAAGCGCAGAAATCTCTACGGACAGCTCAAAGAGACAGCGCAGAATGATTATGCAAATGTTTCCGCCGAGGATTATGACATATTGCAGGATCGTGCTACCAAGAGCTCAGGTGTAAAGTTTAACAGCAGCGGTTTCGGCAAAGCAGTAAAACGCAGCAAGCCAAAGGGAAACGGTGTCGCACATCTACGCGGATCCGAATCCAAAGCCTATAGATTAGAGGACAGAGAGCATGACTGGCTCGCAATGCAGCTTAGGGAAGAAGCCCGAATGAAGCAAAATATAGACAGTGAGATGCTTGATCTCAAGAAAGAACATCTGAAAGAGCACCGTAAGATACACTTCGGGTAAGCTGTTTCTATTATGAAGCATAATCCACTTTATCGATTAATTACGGATTGCTTCGTACTGCGTACTCTCGCAATCCTACGAAAATTCGCACCCGCTTCTTTCGAAGCTTTGTGCTCATTTTCGTTTGGCCGTCCTATAGTCGTCTTCGCGGCTGCAAGCTGCCGCTCTTACGACTGCAGTCCGGCTTTAATCGATAAAACCGTCGTACAGAATAATTTCTATACGGCGGTTTCTATTTTTGCAAACATAATTTTGCGAGACGCAAACTATGATATTTTCAATGCATTTCAAATGTTGTAAGTAAATCCTTCTTACGCATTTTCAGGACAAAAATATCACTGCAGATAATTGTGAATCATCTCAATAAAGCTCTCATGTATCCTTGTGTCTGTATCCAGCTCAGGATGAAATGCAAAGGCGAGCTGATTCTTATATCGTATACCGACGATACGATCCAGTACAACACTGAGGATCTCAGGCTTATTACCGGCTGTATCGCTATGCAAGGCATCAACATAAGGCGCACGGACGAAGGTCATAGGAACTTGTCCGATTCCGGCAACATTTTCCTCCGTATGGAAACTTCCGAGCTGCCTGCCGTAAGCATTACGTCTGACAGTCACAGGGATAGTTGCAAGATATGTATCGTCCTGTCTGGCAATGTCTTGGGCGAGCAGTATCATACCGGCACAGGTGGCAAGAACAGGAACGCCTGACAATATCTTTTCCCTAAGCGGCTCAAACATGCCTAGATCGCGAAGGAGTTTCCCCTGTACTGTGCTTTCACCGCCGGGTAATATGATTCCGTCGAAATCCTTCTGCATATCGGATGCCTGTCTTAACTCGATAGTATCAACTCCAAGCTTTTTAAGCATATGCTCATGTTCTATAAATGCTCCTTGCAGAGCAAGTACCGCAACAGTCATATTATTTTCCTCTTTCTGCCATGAGAAGTGCTATTTCCTGCTCATTTATGCCGACCATAGCCTCACCGAGATCCGAAGAAAGCTCTGCAATCAGCTTTGCATCCTTATAATTTGTGACAGCCTGTACAATAGCAGCCGCACGCTTGGCAGGATTGCCTGATTTGAATATACCCGAACCTACGAAAACACCTTCGGCACCTAACTGCATCATAAGAGCCGCATCTGCAGGAGTTGCAACACCGCCAGCAGCAAAATTAACAACCGGAAGCTTTCCGTTTTCATGTACATATTCTACCAGCTCATAAGGAACCTGCAGCTGTTTTGCAGCTTCATAGAGTTCATCTGTGCGCATGCTTACAAGTTTTGCGATCTCGCTGTTCATCTTACGCATATGACGTACAGCCTGAACTATATCGCCTGTTCCCGGCTCTCCCTTTGTACGTATCATTGAAGCACCCTCATTGATACGTCTTAATGCCTCTCCAAGGTCCTTTGCTCCGCATACAAAAGGAACCTCAAATTCTCTCTTATTGATGTGATATACATCATCGGCAGGAGAGAGGACTTCACTTTCATCAATATAATCTATCTCGATTGCCTGAAGTACCTGAGCTTCCGCAAAATGTCCGATTCTGCATTTTGCCATAACAGGGATGGATACGGCATCCTGTATCCCCTTGATCATCTTAGGATCGCTCATACGGGATACGCCACCTGCAGCACGAATGTCCGCCGGAATCCTCTCAAGAGCCATAACCGCACAGGCACCGGCTGCTTCGGCAATCTTGGCCTGTTCCGGAGTGGTAACATCCATGATAACTCCACCCTTTAACATCTGTGCAAGATTTTTATTTAATTCATAGCGTTCATTTATTGTACTCATCTTGAAGCTCCTTTTATTTACTAATTATTTAGCTGAGAGTATAATGATAAAGTGACTACATAAAAATACTCAGTTAATATATATTCAAAAAGGTCAGAATTAAAATAACATCAGATATGTTGACATATAATTTTGAAAACATAGGGTCAGATACACTCTACGGATTTTTATACAAATGTATCAAAAATGACATTATTCAAGGGAAGATCAAGAGCGGAGAGAAGCTTCCTTCAAAGCGCGCTCTTGCAAAAAATCTGGCTGTAAGTGTAATTACCGTTGAGAATGCCTATGCCCAGCTTGCGGCGGAAGGATATATTTATTCTGTTCCCAAGAGTGGATTTTATGCTGCGGATCTGCGTGACGACAGGATCGATAACGACAGCATTAATAGTGAAAGTGTCAATAAGCAAAACATTCTCCCAAAAAGTAAGATATACATTGACAAGCTAAGTCTCACAGGAGGCGGTAATGCCTATATCGCGGATTTCACCAGCAATCAGACGGAACAGAGCGCATTTCCGTTTTCCATATGGACTAAAACCATGCGTGCGGTAATGAATGACTATCAGTCAGAGCTTATGCTCAATCCGCCGTGCGGAGGCGTGCTTGAATTAAGGCAGAGTATTGCAGATTATCTGAAGGCATTTCGCAATATGACTGTAAGACCGGAGCAGATTATCGTAGGAGCCGGAACAGAGTATTTATCAAGTCTGCTGATACAGCTGCTTGGAAAAAACCTGAATTATTCGGTAGAGAACCCGGGTTATCATAAGATAGCCAAGATCTACCGCAGTATGGGGGTTTCTTATGAGTATATAGAGATTGAAGAGGACGGACCGAAAGTAGAAGAGCTGGAGCAAAAAAACATCAATGTGATACACTGCTCACCCTCACATCATTATCCTACCGGTAGAGTAATGCCTATCAGTAAACGTTACGAACTGCTCGGATGGGTAACAAAGATGAAGGACAGGTATATTATCGAAGATGAATATGACAGTGAACTGAGACTGAACGGTAAGCCAATTCCGTCTCTTCAAAGTATAGATGTATCGGGAAATGTGATCTATATGAACACATTTTCCAAGACCCTTTGCTCGACTGTCAGAATCAGTTACATGGTGCTTCCCGACGAACTGGCGGAACGTTTCTACAGAGAGCTTTCCTTCTATTCCTGTACGGTATCAAATTTTGAACAGTATACCCTGGCAGAGTTTATCAATTCGGGATCCTTTGAAAAGCATATCAATCGTCTCCGAAACTATTACCAGCAAAAGAGGGATAGGATACTTGAGACCTTTCTCCGCGGTACACTTAAAAATAAAATTACCGTTATGGAAAAGGATGCCGGAGTGCATTTCCTGATGAAGGTGGATACAAAGCTCAGCGAAGAAGCATTTTTAGAAAAAATGAAGAGTAAAGGCATCAAGCTTGCGCCGCTTTCTTCTTTCTATCATTCGGACGAAGAGAAAAGCAGGTACGAAAATATCTATGTAATGAACTATTCGTTTGTAGATTGCGAAAAGCTTGATTACGTGGCAAAGGTCATAGGAAGCTATTGTGAATCATAGGCGGTTTTCTATATGCAAATTAATTTTCCAATACATGACGAAGCATTTTTACAGCTGTTATGCTTACCGTAGATTCATTTTAGGATAAAAAAGAAGGCGAAGTTTGATGACAAGAGAAGAATGGTTTAACAGTCTGTTTACAAGGCTCGGAAACTCGCAGTTCAGAAGCCGTTTTCACCTGAGCGGCAAGGATATTGAATATATAGAGGTGAAGGGGATCGATACGATACGAGAGCATGCAAGAGATTTTATAGCCAAACGAGAGGCGCCCGCCGTTATCCCAAATGACGGTAAACAGACACCTATGCGCGGTCATCCTGTATTTGTCGCTCAGCATGCCACAGCCACTTGCTGCAGGGAATGCATACGCAAGTGGCACGGCTTCACACCGGGACGTGAGCTAAGTCCCATCCAACAGGAATATCTTGTGGATGTCATCATGTGCTGGATCGAGAAAGAGCTTGAACGGAACCGGAAATCATAGCTTTTCATATCAATGCTTTCGAAATATCAATGAGTTATAGAATTAAATGGGACCGACAATGCCGATCCCATAAAAATTTTGCTCATAAGACATTTCAATATAAATGCCGGGAAATACTATAAATTTTACTCCTCACGTATCCTTACGGAATTACGATACCTTCGCCTAGTCTCACTGCCGATATTGGCATATTTCTTGACGACATCAACGGAATTATGCCCAAGTATGTTAGAGAGAGCATAAATATCGTTTGTTTCCCGGTAAAAATCGGTTGCAAATGAAGCCCTGAGCTTATGAGGACTTATATGTTTTAAAAATGTAGCCTGCTCGGAATACTTTTTAACTCTACGTTCTATGCTGCGCACACTCATGCGCGAATTCTGCAAGGAGAGAAAGAGAGCAGTCTCACTTCCTTCCCTGGCAGCTATATCCTTACGCATATCCATGTAAGCCTTGAGATATTCGGCAACCTCATCACTGTAAAACAAGGTCATTACCTTTTGCTCCTTACGGTGCACAAGCATACTGGTATTCTTAAGATCTATATCATTGATATCAAGAGCCACACATTCGGAAACACGTATACCTGTACCCAACAGCAATATGATGATTGCAAGATCACGGCATTTGACAAGCTCATGGAATTTCTGCTCACGTGCGGTAAGGCCTTCACCTGATTCTACGGCATCTACAAGCTTGGCAATCTCATCAGGCTCAAGATATATTATGTCCTTAGGCTTAAGCTTAGGAAGCGAAATAATAGCCGTAGGATTGTTACTGATTATTTCGTGAGTATAGCAGTAATTAAAGAAGCTCTTAAGCGATGCAAGACGGCGCTGCAGCGCGGCAATATCATTTACCTCATACTTGATTCCTTTATTTTCCGGATTATACCAGCCGTATTTGATGTAGATGAGATATTCCTCTATATCCACAGACTTGAGCATCTCCAGATCGGAAGTACTTATCTTAAGCGGATTATCCGAAAGCGAAGGATTATTCTCACACAGAAACCTAAAAAACATCGTAAGATCCTGACAATAAGCCAGTCTTGTACGCGAACTCGTATGCTGAGTCTCCAAAGCATCTGTAAATGTCCTGCAATATGACGGCAAGCTGCTAAGCAGAGTATCTATTTTCTTTTCATTTTCCTTATCCTGATGCTTAAGATAAACATTATTTTGAGCCATAGAAAGAGTCCTTTGATTAATATATAATTTGTCGTCAAAGAATACTTTAACGACAAGATACTATATAATTTAGCATTTTCATCTCTGACAATCAAGTTTCATTATTGTTCCTCGATTCAGCTATATTATAAACTTCTTCATCTTCACGTATACCGATTACTATAATGAACATTTGCTCAGCCTGCCGTTTAATTGAATAGACTATTCTGATTCCGGATGCTTTTAATTTGATCTTAAGGAGATTTGTCAGATTACGGCCGCCTTTATTTCCTAATGGTTTTCCATAGCCACCTTCCGACTGCGGAAGCGGATTATTCCGAACTTTTTTAATTGCCTTAAGTACAAGTATTTTTTGACTTCCGTCAAGCTTCTTCAAATCGTTTTCAGCTTCCGGCAAATACAGCACTTCCCAGCTCATTCAAACTCTACCTCTTCATACCCTTCAAGATCTTGTTCATTGATTCCAAATTCACTATCTATTCTTTCCTGATTTATTAAATTGTCAGAATTAATATTTTCGATTCTTTTTGATGCGATCAATGCAAGTTTCAGATCTTCCAGTTCATTACACATGGCTAAATATTCATTTGGTGAAACAAGGACAACTTCGGCTGTGTTATTCTTCATAACAACCTTTGTTCCCTGTTTTTTCACTTCATCAAATATTTTGCCTGCCATACCACGATTAAATAAAGTTATTGGAATAGTTCTGGTAATTGCCCCTAATGCAGAATTCATTTATGAAATCCTCCTTTCCATGATTATATTAATAAATCAGCATATATGTCAATAAATATATAGACATATATGCTGTTTATATTACATATTACTCTTTATTACTTTTTATAAAAGCCTTATTTTAAGCCATTTATAAAAAGACTGCTTTGTGCCCTAATTAGTTAAACTGACATATATTAAAATCCTATCTACCTGAAATCAGAGATTTCAACACCTTCTGAGCGCACTATTTTCCTGAGATTTTCCATTTCCTCTGCGGAAGGTCTATATAAATCATCATGTTCGTAAGGCATGCCTATAGCTTCATACTTGATCGTGCCGAATTTATGATATGGAAGAAGCACTATATTAGCTTTTTATAAGCTAATCTTTAAGCTCATTGAGCTAATAAATACATAGATATATAACAGGTTATTGTAATTACCACGTCTAATTAAGTCTTCGCATGATCAGACCGCCTTCATCCTTTAGCCATCTGAGATAAATCTTATAGTTTGGAATTACTTTTTCTACCTCGTGCCAGAATGCCTTAGAGTGATTCATTTCCTTTCTATGGCATAACTCATGAACAACAACATAATCAATAACTTCCGGAGGTGCAAGCATAAGAAGGCAGTTGAAGTTCAAATTTCCTTTACTGCTGCAGCTGCCCCATATTGTTTTCTGACTGCGTATAGATATACGTCCGTAATCTACTCCGATGATTTTTGAAAATGCAGCCGCCCTTTCAGGAATAATTCGATTTGCCTTTGCCTTCAGCTCCTTAAGCTCCGCATCAGTCAGTAGATTTTCTTTTATTTCATCAAGTCTTGAATTTTTTCCTTTCATCAGGCTGATATGTTTCTGTATCCATTGATCTTTTTCTTTGAGTATACGCTCAATTTCAGTCTTAGAAGCTCGTCTCGGAGCTCGTACAGTAACACTCAAATCTTCTTTAATGCAGATAGCTAAAGTTTTTCTGTTGGATCTAATCACCGTGACCGGAATATTATATCTATTATCAGAACTTATATTCATAATTATTGCGTTCTGCTATTCGTTCAACAGTTTCTATAGGCATATCAAATAGATCTCTTACAAGCTTATATCCTCGGTCTGTTATATATCGCTCCCATTCATCAAAGCCGAAGCGCAAGGTCTTTGTGCTGTGACTGTCGCTGGATAAGATGAAGCTTGCTCCGCGCTTACCGATATAATCTATTATATCGGTGGCAGGATAAGGCTTGGTTCTGTAGCCTCTGGATATTGCTCCCGTGTTTATCTCGAATATCTTGCCCGTCTCAAGCAGCTTGTCTGCTGCCTTTTTCCATGCTGCTATGTAACGAATATCGGAGGTATCAAACATATGATCGACCTCATTAAACTTACAGATAAGATCAAAATGACCGATAATATCCGCTCCGGTCTTTTCGACCACATTGCCGACATTTTCATAATAGCTTTCGGCACAGGCAATGGGATCGCCGTCAAACATCTCGTCTACTATGGTTCTTAAGCACTCCGGACTCTCGTCGATACAGCGGCGTACACCGTCCTTTTCCACATAATGCACCGAGCCTATAATATATTCCATATTGTCTTTTGGTCCGTCGGAATAATAATCATATTCCGAGCCGTGATATATACGTATCTTATCTCCGAATTCCGCTTTCAGACCATCAATCTCTCTTATATAATCCGCAGTTCCCTGCGGTGTCATTGCCCATCCCTTGTCAAAGGAAGTATATGCATGACCGGAAAAGCCGATAGCTGTCATGCCGTCGGCTATAGCTTGAAGTACCATCTCGCGGGGAGTGTTATTTCCGTCGCAGTATTTGGTATGAGTATGAAAATCCGCTGTAATCATTTCTAGTCACCTGCATATTATGATATTCATGTCTAAAATTCGACGAAGAGCTTGCCGCCGGAGAATTTTTAAGCTTGGAAACCGCCCTATACATAAGCCCAAAGCATCATACCATACTTAATGAAAGCACTTTTGCTTAAGAAGCTGCCTTTTCCGCTCAATGCCTGCATTAAAGAATCAAAGTTAATGAGTCATCTTCTCCTGCTTGACCTTGTGATCGATAATGTGACGTGATGCAAGTTCCTTTTGTATATCACATACGCTGATTCCGTTCTCCACCATGAGTACCATTACATGATAAGCAAGATCTGCGATCTCATATATAGTCTCGGCCTTATCTTCAGCCTTGGCTGCAATAATTACCTCTGTACATTCCTCTCCGACCTTCTTAAGTATCTTATCAAGACCCTTTTCAAAGAGATAAGAAGTATAAGAGCCTTCCGGCATATCCTTTTTTCTGCCTTCAAGCAGCTCATACAAGCCCTCGAGAGAAAACTCATGTCTTTCTTCACTCTGCCATACCGGATATTCAAAGCATGAATCCGTACCGAGGTGGCAGGCCGGACCGTCCTTTTCGACAACTACCGTAAGCGCATCCTTATCGCAATCTGCCGTTATAGATACTATATGCTGATAGTTGCCTGAGGTCTCACCTTTCAGCCAGAGTTCCTGTCTGGAACGACTCCAGAAGCAGCTAAGTCCTTTCTCCATGGATATCTTAAGGCTCTCCTTATTCATATATGCAACTGTGAGCACCTTCTTGCTGTAGGCATCCACTACTACTGCCGGAATAAGTCCCTTTTCATCGAATTTAAGTTCATCTATGTTTATCATATCGTCTCCCGTATATTTAATCAATCTTACATTAGTCTCATAGCTATGCTTTCACGGCTCAGCTTATCCTTTAGTTCCGTTATGCTTACCTCACCGAAATGGAATATCGAAGCGGCAAGTCCCGCATCAACTTTGGGCAAGGTCTTGAAGAGCTTTACAAAGTCATCTATGCAGCCGGCTCCTCCGGAAGCTATTACCGGAACATCCACAGCATTACTTACAGCTTCCAGCATCTCAAGATCAAAGCCTTTCTTTACGCCGTCTGTATCTATTGAGTTAAGCACTACCTCTCCGGCTCCGTTGTCTACGCAGGATTTGATCCAGCTTATAGCCTCCATTCCGGTATCGACTCTTCCGCCCTTTGCAAAGACTCTGAACTCTCCGTCTACTCTCTTAACGTCGGCGGAGATGACAACGCACTGATTGCCGTATTTTGCTGCAGCCTCAGGTATAAGCTTAGGATTCCTTATAGCTCCCGAGTTTACACTAACCTTGTCGGCCCCGCATTTTAAGACTCTGTCAAAGTCCTCTACACTGTTAATGCCGCCGCCCACTGTAAGCGGTATGAATATCTGATGAGCTACTTCCGTCAATATATCGGTAAACAGCTTTCTGCCCTCGGCAGATGCCGTTATATCATAAAAGACCAGCTCGTCGGCACCGTTTTCACTATAATAGCGTGCAAGCTCTATCGGCGATGAAACATCATTCAGCCCTTCGAAATTCACGCCCTTGACCACTCTGCCGTCCCGTACATCGAGACAAGGAATTATTCTCTTGGTAAGCATCTTTCTTCCTTTTTTACAC
Source organism: Eubacteriales bacterium (assembly GCA_030540255.1). Classification (GTDB taxonomy): domain Bacteria; phylum Bacillota; class Clostridia; order Lachnospirales; family Lachnospiraceae; genus Avilachnospira. The sequence continues at coordinate 20,446 of JAUNWP010000024.1, forward strand.
CTAATATCATATAAGCTATACTCTGCCTTTGCAGACAGCAAATATTTCTGTATTTATGTACTGTCTGTTGATTTTACTTTGTAATCTGCACGTTTTTTTATAAGCTTCAGCTTTTACTCAGACTTTACTGGCTGCAGGTTTAATTATTAAGGCAGATCGTTATCTCCCATACAGCCGCGTATAGATTTTGTATCTGAAAGCCTTATTTACTTTACTCTGACTTTGCAAGACGCACGGCTTCATCAAGTCTGATCGCACCGGTATAATATGCCTTGCCTATAATTGCTCCGTAGAGCTTCATATCACGAAGCTTAATGACATCTTCCATGCTTGACACGCCGCCTGAAGCGATTATATCTATAGACAGCTGCTCTGAAAGCTCCTTATAAAGCTCAAGATTGGTTCCTCTCATTGCCCCGTCTCTTGATATATCCGTGCAGATGATCGTCTTTATACCGATTTCCTGCATTTCATGACAGAATTGAAAAGCGTCATGCTCGGATTTTTCCGTCCAGCCCTTGATGGCTACCTTGCCGTCACGTATATCTACTCCTACGGCGAGTGCCTTGTTAAACTCCCTTGATGCTTCCTCAAGAAAAGCTCTGTCGTTCACTGCGGCAGTACCGAGTATAACTCTGTTAACACCGGCATTAAGGTACTTATCTATCACCTGCATGCTTCGTATTCCGCCGCCTATCTCGGAAAAAAGTTTTGTTCCGGCAACTATTTCTTTAACAGTATCAATATTCGGCGTGTCACCGTTCTTTGCACCCTCTAGGTCAACCATATGTATGCATTCTGCATTCTTGGTCTCAAAATCCAAGGCGATCTCAATGGGATGCTCCGAATATACCGTCATTTGCTCATAATCGCCCTTATATAATCTGACAGCCTTTCCCTTATAGAGGTCAATGGCAGGATATATCAGCATATATCTAATCTCCTTATTTATGAAAATGTTTCACTTGTTCCCTTATTTTATATGACAGAAATTCTCAAGTATCCTGAGTCCTACCGCTCCGCTTTTTTCCGGATGAAACTGAGTGCCGTACACATTTGCAGACTCTACTGCGGCAGTTATAGGAACACTGTAATCGGTCAGTGCACTTATGTCCTTATCGCATTTTACTGCGGAATAAGAATGAACAAAGTACACATAAGCGCCTTCTTTAATGCCGTCAAAGAGCTTTGATTCTTGTTTTGTTAGATGCAGCGAGTTCCAGCCAATCTCCGGAACCTTAAGCTCAGATGAGATTATCTCTCTTATATCACGAACCTCTCCCGAGATAAGATCGAGTCCGTCATGCTCGCCGTATTCAAAGTCCTTCGTAAAAAGCATCTGCATGCCAACACATATTCCAAGGAGCGGTATTCCTGAGGCAGCTGCTTCGATAACAGTTTTGTCAAGTCCTGTGGAACGCAGCTTATCCATGGCATCTCCAAAGGCTCCGACTCCGGGCAATATTAAATGATCTGCATTTTTAATAACGGACGGATCACTTGTTATGACATTTTCCGTACCTATTGCTTGTATGGAACTCTTGAGTGAGAAAAGATTGCCCACTCCGTAATCAATGATGGCTAACATATGCTCTACCTAACAACTTTCATTCTTTATTCTGCCTGAGTTTGGCATGAGTCTGCATGCGCCGACAGCCTGTTTAATATAATAGAGGCATTTACAGACTTATTTCCTATTGCGTCTTCTCGTGTACTTTCAGCTTACGTCTTCCCATTTGCTATCAGCAGTTCGTAATCCTTACTGATTTACAGCACACCCTTGGTACTCGGCACTTCATCAGCAAAATCAGGATCTATGGCAACAGCCTTCCTCAATGCGCGTCCGGCAGCCTTAAAGGCTCCCTCAATGATATGATGTGAATTCTTACCGGCAAGCTGTCTCAGGTGAAGATCAAGCCCCGCATTAGATGTAAATGCTGTCCAGAATTCCTCAACAAGATCGGTATCAAAGCTTCCGACCTTCTCCGTCGGTATCTCAAGTGCGTATCCGAGATATGACCTTCCGGATATATCAACAGCCGCAAGTATCAGTGCCTCATCCATAGGAAGTGTAATGTCGCCGTAACGATATATGCCTGCCTTGTCACCCAGAGCCTTGGCAAAGGCTTTTCCGAGACAGATGCCTATATCCTCTGTGGTATGATGATCATCCACCTGAGTATCTCCTACGCAGCTTATCTCAAGATCAAAGTGTCCGTGCTTTGCAAAAAGAGTCAGCATATGATCAAGAAAACCCACTCCGGTAGAAATTTTAGAATTTCCTCTACCGTCAAGATCTATCTTAAGGATTATCTTTGTCTCTGCTGTATCGCGCTTGATTTCGGCTTTTCTCATCTTGATGTTTCCTCCAGGATCTCAGAAACCGCTTTTAAAAATGCATCCATCTGTTCCTTTGTGCCTACACTGATACGGTTGTATTCCCTGATACGTTCCTTATCGAAATGTCTCACAAGTATGCCCTTTTTCTTAAGCTCAGAGTATAATTCTCCACCGCTTATCTTATCGCTCTTTGCGAAAATAAAGTTTGATTTGGAGTCTGTAGTTTCAAACCCAAGCTCCTTTAATGCTTTTATGGTATTGTCCCTGTTCTCGGCAATGATTCGGCAGTTTGCCTTGGTCTGCTCTTCGTCACAGAGGACGCCGTAAGCCATTGCCATGGTCATTGAATTAATGTTGTAAGGATTGACTGAGAACTTGACTGTATTCATATCGTTGATAAGCACCTTGCTTCCAATGGCAAAGCCTATACGTGCTCCTGCAAGTGAACGTGACTTTGAAAAGGTCTGAATAACAAGTATATTATCATATTTCTTGGTAAGTCTAACACAGGAGTCTCCGCCGAAGTCTACATATGCCTCATCTATGACCACGACATCATCCGGATGTGACTTTACCAGTTCTTCGATAGTTGATACAGGAAGTGTAAGTCCTGTAGGAGCATTCGGGTTGGCTATGTATATGGTGCTTCCTGTCTCCTTGTAGTCCGAAGTATCTATACTAAGATCTTCTTTAAGCGGTATCTCATTATACGGAACTTTGTTTATCTGTGCAAATACCGGGTAGAAGCCGTAGCTGATATCCGGAAAAACAGCCTTTCTGTCCTCATCACAAAATGCTCTGAATGAGAAAAACAAAAGCTCGTCGGAGCCGTTACCGAGTATCACATTTTCCGGATCCACATCATAGAGTTCGGCAAGTTTATCGATAACCAACTTACAGCTCGGATCCGAATAGAGATTGAGTGCTCTCTCATGCTCTGCGGCAACTGCCTTTGCTTTGGCTGAAGGCTCAAAAGGAGACTCATTTGTATTTAGCTTTATATATTTCATATCCTGAGGCTGTTCGCCCGGAGTATAAGGCTCTAATGCACTCAGTGTTTTTGTAAAAAATCTGCTCATCTTGCTGCTCTTTCTTATGCAAATGCTTCACGGCCTGTATTTTATTATGTTAATATATGCCTTTTCTCAGGAAAATAACACAGCTCCTTATAAAAAAGAATGTGCCTTGGCACATTCTCGCGCCGAGCGCGGTCGCTTGCGACAGGTTTCTCCTTCGCGCGAGTGCGCATCCCGCGGAGCGTTATTTAACTCATAGGACGCAATTTCCTATGAGTTAAAAAAACAATTATACTAAAATATAATCTTATATATGCCGAATGTCAGCCGATTTATATTAATTTTCTTCGGTCTTCCGAGCGTATCAATACGCTTCTTGCGTGTCCTCTCAGTTCTTCCTTCTCCGCAAACATTGCTATATCCTCTGCAACCTTATCCAAGGCTTCGGCAGAAAAATACGTGTACTGCGACTTCTTGACAAAATCATCTACAGACAAAGGACTGAAGAATCTTGCCGTTCCGCTTGTCGGAAGTGTATGATTAGGCCCTGCGAAATAATCACCGACCGCTTCAGGACAGTTTCGACCCATGAATATAGATCCGGCATGCTTTATCTTATCCAGATAATCAAAAGGATTATCCACGCACAGCTCAAGATGCTCCGGAGCAATCTCATTTGCAATATCAATGGCTCTGAGCAGATCGTCTGCAACGATTATCTTGCCGTTATTATCTATCGAGGCTCTTGCTATCTCCTCACGGGGAAGTTCCTTAAGCTGAAGCTCTATCTCATCACGCACCGCTTTGGCAAGTTCTTCAGAGTCTGTGACAAGCACTGCCGAGGCATTATAATCATGCTCTGCCTGTGAAAGCATATCAGCAGCTATATGTCTTGGATTCGTCTTGCCGTCAGCAACTGCAAGTATCTCGCTGGGACCCGCTATCATATCTATGGATACCTTACCGTATACCTGCTTTTTCGCCTCCGCTACATATGCGCTTCCGGGACCTACTATCTTATCCACCTTTGGTATGCTCTCGGTTCCAAAGGCAAGTGCGGCTATAGCCTGTGCGCCTCCGACCTTGAAAATCCTGTCTACTCCCGCTACCTTTGCGGCAGCAATGATGTAAGGATTGATATGTCCGTCGGCATTCGGAGAGGAAACCATTATTATTTCTCTGCAGCCTGCGATCTTGGCAGGAATAGTGTCCATAAGCACCGTTGATGAAAGCGGAGCTGTTCCGTCAGGAACATAGATACCGACTCTCTCTATAGGCATTATCTTCTGTCCGATCACCACACCGTCCTGCTCGTTCAATATGAAGCTGTTTCTTACCTGACGGCTGTGAAAGGCTCTTATATTGGAGGCTGCTCTCTCAAGCACCTTGATAAATTCCGGCTCGACCTTTGAGATCGATTCCTCAAGCTCGGTTTCATCTACCTCTAATGAGCCAAGCTCTACCTTGTCAAATCTTGCTGTATACTCAAGCAGAGCCTTATCGCCGTTTTTCTTTACATTTTCAAGTATATCGGCCACGGTAGCGGATGCATCATTCAACGCATCACTTCGGTCAAACAGCTCGCTGTTCGGTATTTCGCCGTATTTAAGTATCTTAATCATTGCTTATGCCTTTTCTTTTCTCTGCTCTGTCTGCTCTCGCAATGCGTCCGCAATGGCATTGATCTGAGCTTTTTTGAATTCGTAAGAGGATTTATTGGCTATCAGTCTTGCACTTATGTCAACTATCTTCTCGACGACTGCAAGATCATTTTCCTTTAAGGTGGTTCCGGTCTCAACAATATCGACTATAACATCCGACAGTCCGAGTATCGGAGCAAGCTCAATCGAGCCGTTAAGATGTATAATGTCAATGTCTCTGCCTATAGAGGCATAATAATTTCTTGCGATATTCTCAAACTTTGTGGCTACACGCTTAGTCCTCTGTATCTGATCGATATAGCCGTTTCTTGCAGCCTCAGCCATCATACATTTTCCTATATCAAGATCTACAAGCTCATACACATCCGGCTCATACTCAAGCAGTATGTCCTTACCGGCCACTCCTATATCGGCAGCGCCTCTTTCCACGTAAATGTTAACGTCCGAAGGCTTGACCCAGAAGAAGCAGATATCCTTTTCTTTATTTTCAAATATGAGTTTGCGGTTCTTTTCATGTATCGAAGGACAATCATAGCCTGCCTTCTCAAACATCTCATATACCTTTTCGCCTAATCTTCCCTTAGGGAGAGCTATATTAAGCATTTGACACCTCCTTAAGAGCCCCGTATTCGTCGATCCTATATAGGGTCTTGTATCTCAGCTTATCAGAGATCTCCTTTTGTGCCGTGACCTTGAGTCCCTTATTAAGTGCGACCTGTACGGCATTAAACAGATATCTCCTGTCTGTATCCTCATCATACTTAATAACTGCATCAAGCTCATATGGTTCATCCTTCTCAAAATATCTCTCAAGGAAATCCATATATACGGCAAAGCCTACAGCCTTCTGAGACTTCTCCATCTTCTTAAGCAGGGCATCATACTGTCCGCCGCTGAGTACGCTCTCCGGCACACCCTTTATATAGCCCTTAAATACTATGCCGTTATAATAGCTGAGATCACTCACAACGGAGAAATCTATAACTATCCTTTCACCCTCACCCGCCGCATTCAGCATGGAGGTAAGAGCCTTAAGCTCGTTGACAGCCTTTACATCACAGCCCTTGGACTCAAGTATCTCTATGACCTTGGACGGTTCGTCATTAAGCATGAGTATATTTATGACTTCATCAATACTGCGTGCGGCAGACTCATTACGCTTTACTTGAACCTCCTCGCAGAATTTTTTGAATTCATGCATATTTTTGTTGCCTATAAGCCGTACTGCCTGCTTTTGCTCTTCCTTATCAAGTCCGAGTTCCGCAAGCAATGAGCTTATGATATTAAGATGAGACAAGCTTAATATATGCTCTGAAGATATCGCAGAGAGACTCTTTACCGCAAGCAGTACGGTCTCAAAGATATTATAATCGTCGATAGCACCAATGCACTCCAGACCTACCTGCATGATCTCCTTAAAGGCATGTGAGCCGTGAGAGACCCTGTAGACATTTTCATTATAAAATACCTTGTTGACATAACCCGGAATATCCCTTGTGCTGCGGACTATGGAAAGCGTAACATCAGGCTTAAGTGCCATCAGCTTGCCGTTGGTATCCGTAAAAGTAATGATATTGTCTGAAACAAGGAAATCCCTGCAATTGGCGTAGAGGTCGTATTCCTCGAATTTACTCATTTTGTACTGAAGGAAGCCATACTGTCTGTATAAGGAACGCAGAATAAATGCTATCCTCTCTTCTTCTTTTAATACTGTCTCATTGATCTCCATATATAGATCCCCGTTTTCATAATGTTAGAAGTTCATCTTGCTATCACATTATCACACTAAAGTGCTGCAAAGTCAACAAAAGCAATTGTACTTTTATACATAATGATGATACCGGGCTACAAGTTCAGAAATTCAATGCAAGCTTGCTTGGAAAAAAGGCACAGCACCTCATGGACTGTTATGTCCTGAAGTGCTGCGCCTATGCAGCGGAAATCTATTTTTTTGTTCCTGTCCATGCTCCGTTCTTGTCGAGCAAATAACCGTCCGGAGTATATCCGTCTACGTATAGAGCGCCCTGGTTCACAGTATTGTCAGGCTCGAAGTAATACCATTTGTTCATTCCGTCTTGTCCTGTTATCTGATTCCAGCCCTTAAGCATACCGCCCTTAGCAGTATCGGTTCTCGGCTCTACATAGAACCAGTCACCGGCTGCATTTTGCAGCCAGCCTGTCTTCAGCACTGAGTATTGATCAAAATAATACCAGCGCGGTTCTTCCTGTTCGCTATCTTTAATGCACAGCCAGCTGTTGACAGGCTTGTCTTTAGCTGTAGGTATGAAGCTAAAGCTCTTATCTGTTTTCACCCATCTGCCGTATACAGCTTCTGCATTCTGCTTTTCATTTGTAACAACAATAGGTGCAGCAGGCTTAAATGATGAGGAAGTCTCTCCGTTAATTCCTATTGTGCGTTCGGATATAGCATTACCATTGTCACCTGAGTTATGGGGAGTCCTTACCGGCAAATAAGATGAGGTATTACCACTTCCTCCGGTAGAATCATTTCCCGATCCGCTTCCTTCGCTACCGCTTGATCCCGTATTAGGATTTGTTGAGGTATCATTATCAGCTGCTGTTGATCCGCTTAAGTATCCCGGTTTTCCTGCCTTTCCTATCCTTGCATACAATTTACCGGCGTGACTGTGGCTTGGATCGTAGCTTGCCCCATACTCGCCTTCGCCCTTAAGTTTGAGACAGTTATAGAACATATTAACTGAGTTCTCTTGGCTTACATTATTGACCTTAAATCCTGGACCTGTAGTAATTGTAGTAAGCTGTGATCCTTGCGGATATTCCTCATTCATCGCAGAATAAAAGAGGAAACTCATATCATTGACATTAGAGGTGTCAAGACCGCTTATATCTATCGAAGTAACATTCGGCATCTTCATAAATGTGGCGTACATATTTGTAAGAGTGCCTTTTGGGGAGTCTCCAAGCTTAAGAGTCTTTGCCCCTGATTCTGCAAACATATATGAAATATCCTCGGCAGACGACAGATCAAACTGTGAAAAATCATAGTTCTTAAGGTTTTTACAGCCGTAGAACATAGCACTCAGATCTGTGGCAGCGGAAGTATTTATTTTGGGCATTCCACTCTCTTTAAGAGATGAGCAGTTATAAAACATTGCCCTTGTACTACTTGGCTTTATACCGTTCATACCGTTGATTGATGTAAGACTGCTGCAATTAGCAAACATACTATCCAGTTGCAGCTTATTTGATTGGTTTATTTTGTTTGTTGCTTCACTTGGGAAAGTTACCGATTTAAGATTTTCGTCGCCTTTAAAGAATGAACTAAAATCAGTTACTTCTGAAAAATCTAGCTTACTAATATCTATATCCGTAAGATTCGTAAATCCTTCAAACAAAGCTGAACTACTCTGTCCATCAACTTCCCAATAATTTCCCTTACTTTTGTCATCAAAATTAAACACGACCCTAAGGATATATTTGTCTTTTGTTTCCGACTCGTTTTCCGTTCTGTATACCAATCCTACCGCAAAACCTGAAGTATTATTAAGCTTTGTATCATCAGTATGTGTCGTTGGATAATAATGACCTTTTATATCAATTATTGCAATAGGACCTTTAGATTCCAAATCCTTATCATTAAGAGACGTTCCATCCGAATCTGTAAATATTCCTCCGTTGCCTATTCTTGCAAATTTAATCTTAAGTATATCTTCTTTATTAACAGAAATAGACTCCGTTGTGAGTACAGCCTTGTCATTTGGTATATAAGTTATTATCCTTGCCTCATTATTATTAAACCAGTTTGAGTCCATTGGAGATAACTCTATCCGTTCTGTTTCTAATCCGAGCGGCATTATACCATATTCATCACCGAGCTCATCTTCCGGGGATAATGAAAACCCATCCTCAGGATCTGCTTTTACAGCTTCATTATTGCCTGCTTTAACATCAGGAGACTGTTCAATAACAATATAATCCTTAGCTTTATCAGCTGATGAAGTATCCGATCCCGCAGCTTCTGATCCTGCCGAAGGATCTGTTTCTTTAGACGCATTGGTATCCTTGCCGGCTGATCCGGCTGTATTGTCTACTGTATCGGACGATCCGGTATCAGGAAGCTCAGCC
>JAUNWP010000025.1 GCA_030540255.1 Eubacteriales bacterium
TGATCCGGCTGTATTGTCTACTGTATCGGACGATCCGGTATCAGGAAGCTCAGCCTTCGCAGCAGTATCTGTTGTTTTCGAAGCATCTGTATCCGGCTTACCGACTTCATTAGTATCGGGCTTCGAAGCCTTATTATCGGAATCCTCATTTTTATTTAGTTTCGTGTCTCCATCTGTCGCCTCAGGCTCATCCACAGCAGAGCTCTCCGGTTTAACAGGCACCTCAGGAAGAATATTCTCTATTCCCTTGTCTTTGTTGGCAGCAAATGCAGCTATACCGCTATATGGAATAAGTGCAGCGCTAAGGCACAATACCAATATAAGCGCAAGAACTTTCTCAAAGCGGCTGAAACTACCGATAAGAGTGTGTCTGTGCTTATTATTGAAATTATCTTTGTTTGATGATTTATTCTTATTATTCATGATTAGTAATTCCAGTACTTTTTAATAACTCTTAAGCGATCTGTAACAGAAACTTGCTTATAACAGAGCTCTTTGTCCGGATGAAACTTATTATGGGTTAAACGTATCCGGTGTCTGACTTGAATCTCCTGCATCCGCATTGTTATCGGCATCCGAATCGCTGTCGTTATTGCTGCCGGTATTCGAACCGCTATTGTTGCCTGAACCACTGCCACTGTTTGAATTCTGACTGCCGCTGCCTGTATCGGTCTTGGTCTCCCTGTGACTGCTGCTTCCCGAACTGCCCGAACCCGAATCACTTCCGGAATTACTGCTTGGATCAATTGTGATCAGGAGATTGCCTGTATTGGAATTATTGCCCTTATTATCCATAAGGAACTCTACTTCGCTTCTGCCGAGTACGCCTAAACTTGCACCCTCTGATATTTTTTCTATATAGCTGTTGCTGTCTTTAATGTTGCTTACATCTGAAACATTTCCGCTTTTATTAGGATCAAGTTCGAAATAAGAGTTATTGGCATTGCCTCCTATGCGCACCTGCTTTCCCGGTCCTATAAATACCGGCTCTCCCACAACTCCGTTAGGAGATACCAGTCTGGTCTCAACATTTCCGTCATATACACTTAATACAGTATGAGAGCTTCCGTCTGCGTCAAGATCCACACTTATCTTGAACTTTGTGCCACGCACTGCCATGGTCGAGTTCGGTGTGCTTACCTCGTAGCTTGCTCCTTCCTCAAGTTTATTGTCGATTCTGTTGACTATGGAACCTTTTTTCAATTCTATCTTGGTCTTGGAGTTTTTCTTGGTTCCCTCGGCTATTATATTAAACTGGGTATCGGACTCTGCCATTATATATTTGTCATCATCAAGCTTAAGATACAGCTCGGTCTGCTTGGCTGTACTTACTTTATCCTTGGATATAAGCTGCATATTTACATATGCGAAAAGCTTGCCTATATTTTCTCTGTCTACATCAGCACTTCCGGTCAGCTTATATACGCTTATAGAGCGATATGCCTCATTTTTTCCTATTGCTGCTGCCTGAGAACTTATCACACCCGATATGGCAAGTACAGCTGACAATGCAAAGACAGCACTGCGTTTTAATACACTTTTCTTCGATCCGATACTTTCTTTCATTATTGTTACCCCTCAATGATGTTGACTGTCTGATTAATATTTAAAACATCTTTTTTTGATGAATTGCAATATCTGCGTATGACAGTCTGCCCATAGCCGACTCTATCAGCTTAGCTGCCTCTCTGTCAAGCGTTCCTTCCAAAACTGTATTTTTATGTATTAAAAAACCTTTTTCTCAAATCTTGTTTTATATGATATGCAGCTGCAACTGTTGTCTTTTTACAATAGCCTGAATTTCTGATCAGTTTCCGTAAAAGGATAGATCCTATTGTTTTTCATATATTTTACGGATAATTCAATATTTTCCGGAACAGTTGTTTCTATAAGTACCGAGGGTCTTACCTCCGCATATTCGATCATTCGCTCATATTCGTTCCAATCAGTTACACCGTTTCCTACAGCCAGATGCAGGTCTGATTTCCCGTTATGATCATTTATGTGCATATGCCTTGTATACGGAAGCAGTTTGGATGTCCATTCGGCAATACTAATATTATGTCCAAAAATCAAAGCATGTGCATAATCAAAGCATATTCCGAAATTCCTGACATCTTTCATCCTGTATGCAAGTCTCACAAGATTATCCGGTCTGTCATCAAACATATTTTCCATGAGAATGTCGATCTTGGGATATCTGGCGCAAAGCTTCCTGAAATAAGTTTCGTTCTTATTGCACCATTGCTCTAAGTAGTTATCATCACTAAAATTCGGCAAAATATTTGTATGGAATATAACAGCTCTTACACCAAGTTCCGCAGCCGCTTTCATTGACTGGCGTATCCTGAGATCAGAGATGTATACAATTCCCGGATCTGAACTGTGTACCGTAACATCCATAAATGCCCCATGTAAAGTATCTTTGCTGCGGTCACGGTCAAGTGACTTATAGAAATGTATGGCTCTATGGAATCTCTCTTCATTTGTCAATACCTCGGGCCTGTAAAAATCATTATATTCAAATGCAGCATCATAGCGCTTTGCAAGAGATATCGAAGTCTCTATATCATTAATATTTGGGATTATATATAACATTTAGCTGATCACCGCCATTCTCTAAATATGTAATGGACTGACATAGTTTACCGGTTTAACAACTTTTTATTAATACATGAAGAAGTCTTATAGAATATAATTGTAAATTGACTATAAAACCTCATCAAGCTGATATACTATGACCTCTTTACTCTTACCCTTCAGAGGTATTGCACCTATCTCACTTGCCTTGATCCTGTTACCAAGTCTCTCCCTGAGAGTACTGCTTATAAGTACCTGCCCTCTTGCCGCATTACTCTCAAGTCGTGCTGCTGTGTTTACAGTATCACCAATGGCTGTATAGTCTTTTCTGAAATCACATCCTATATTACCTACAACTGCCTCTCCCAGGTTGATGCCGATTCCAAAGCTTACTGTCTTGCCGAACTTTGCCATAAGCTTATCGGATAATTCATTTTCCCCGTTTAAGATATCCCTTGCTGTGCTTACTGCTCTGTATTCATAATCATCAAGATCAAACGGAGCGTTAAATATAGCCATAACGGCATCTCCGATATACTTATCCAAGGTTCCGCCGTTATCAAATATCGCTTTGGTCACGAGTGCCAGATACTCATTTAAGATACCCACGACTTCCTCCGGAGATAAGCCCTCCGACATAGTAGTAAATCCCCTTATATCTATAAAGAGAACCGCGATCTCACGGTTATCTCCGCCAAGCTTAACTTCAAATCCTCCCTTACTCTGAAGTTTTTTTACAACAGCCGGTGCCACATACTGATTGAGTGCTTTTAGTACCTGCCGGTTCCTTATCCTTTGAAAAACATAATGTCCCAGCAGCCCCATGATGAATGCCAATACCAAAAGCACTCCGGGTATGGTGATGCCGAACGATAAGCCGTGAGCAAATGAAAGCCTGCAGACAAAAACAGCAGCAACAATTACGCTTACAAGCAAGGCTGCAGCCTTAACAGGTCTTAACCATAATATAAGTACACTCAAGACAAATACTATCAATGCCGTTACAAGAGCATATACTGTCTTATCCGGTCTTACGAAACTTGTTTCATCTATCAGCGATTGCAGGATATTGGCATTGATCTCAACCCCGTACATCTGCTCTCCGCGGCTTATAGGTACATTGTATGCATCCTGCATGCCCGGAGCGTATGCACCAAGCAGAAGTATACAGTTATTAAACGCTCTCGGATCTATAGCACCGTCAAGTACATCGCACATTGAAAGTACTTCATATGAACCCTGACTTCCGGTATATGTAAATCCGAAATTACCTTCACTGTCTGTTTCAGGCTCATGCAAAGCTTCACCACTTAATTCACAATGTTTTTTATACAGCATATATGCAAAAGAAGGCAAATAAGTTGCTTTTGCAGTCTCTGATGAATTATGGGTATCATTTGAAATGATCTCTATACTTTTTTTTGCATATCTTATATATCCGTCATCATCTATCAGAGCATTGGCAAAACCGTAATCAACGTGATCTCTCAGAGCTTTATACGGAAGTTCAAGCATCTCTATGTTTTCATCGCCTACTGAAATGAGGTTTGAAAGCTCATTAAAGGACAAATCCTTTTTACCGTATACAAGATTGGCTGCTGTAACAATATTACCGGCTTTGTATGCAGCCATTGCGAAAGCATTATCAGATACTTTTTCCACATCACCGATAAACATAATATCCATGCCTAAAAGTTCCGGGCTTGTCTCATCGGTATAGATACGGTCAATAAGATCGGAGTATATGTCTCTGTTCCATGTTCGCACATCCCCGTAAGCATTAATTGTACGTTCATCAATTGCAATTATCTTGATCCTATAGTCAGGTACAGCTTCTTCGTACTGGATCCTGTCTGTAACTATCCTGTCCAGATCGTAGAAGAAACCAAAGAAACATAAGAAATATGCTGCAATAGCCAAAACCATTGCAGCTGCAAGAGTGAACTTAAACCCTTTTATATCTGATGCTGTTTTTCGTTTATCATCTGTACTCATATATTAAATTTTAGCAAATACAAACAGTAAATCAAGAAGAATACTAATTGAAAACAAGAAAAAGCTCCTGTCATGCACTTGAAAAATTCAAAACATCAAAGATTGATCAATGTAACGAATATTCAAGAGCATCCTGACAGGAGCAATAAAATGAATATAGATATATTATTTTTATGAAAATATAGTTATCTGTCCTTAATTGTGCCGAGCGCGGTTATTGCAATACCGCATATGGATGCTATGGCAACTATAGCTATTACCATCTTCTGTGTCATAATATGCCTCCTTAGCTAAGCAATGCCTTATCGCTGGCAAATTCCTGACCGGATACCTTTTCAAACTGATGAAGCAGATCCTCTACTGTAAGATGCTTCTTTTCTTCACCCTTAATGTCGAGTACCACATGTCCCTCGTTCATCATGATAAGTCTGTTTCCGTGAATAATGGCATCCTTCATATTATGTGTGACCATAAGCGCCGTAAGATGCTGGGATGCGATAATAGTCTCGGTAGCCTCAAGTACCTTCTCTGCGGTCTTAGGATCAAGTGCTGCAGTATGCTCGTCAAGAAGCAATATCTTTGGCTTCTGAAGCGCAGCCATAAGCAGTGTAAGTGCCTGTCTCTGTCCTCCGGAGAGCAGTCCTACCTTAGCTGTAAGTCTGTCTTCAAGGCCAAGATTAAGCACCTTTAATCTCTCTACAAATTCCTCTCTCTCCTTGGCTGTAACGCCCCATTTAAGTCCGCGTCTTAAGCCTCTGCGGTTTGCAAGAGCAAGATTTTCCTCTATCTGCATGGTGGCGGCAGTTCCGGTCATAGGATCCTGGAATACTCTGCCTATAAGCTTGGCTCTCTTAAAGTCCGGAAGTCCGGTAACGTTAATGCCGTCGATAATTATAGATCCGTCATCAACGGGCCATACTCCGGCAATAGCATTAAGCATTGTAGATTTACCGGCACCGTTTCCTCCGATAACAGTTACAAAATCGCCTTCCTCAAGCTTAAGGTTTACGCCTCTTAAAGCAACCTTTTCGTTAATGGTTCCGGCATTAAAGGTCTTACATACATTGTTAAGCTCTAACATTATTTAGCCTCCTTTGCCACGGAATTCTTACCCGCCTTCATAAATGAGTTCTTGGCCTGACCCTTGAGATAAGGAACAGCAAGGAATATTGCTACTATGATAGCTGTAAACATCTTCATAAGGTTCGGATCCAGCTTGAGCCAGAGAACTATGGTATAGATGATATAGTAGATTATACCGCCTATTACAACAAAAGTAAGTCTGCCGGCAAAGTTGAGCTTTCTTCCGAGCGCTGCCTCTCCGAGCACCTCTCCGATAATTACAGCAGCAAGTCCTATAACGATCGCACCTCTTCCGCTGTTAACGTCTGCAAATCCTGCATACTGAGCCGAAAGTGCTCCGGCAAGAGCGACAAGTCCGTTTGATATTGCAAGACCAAGCACCTTCATAGCGTTAATGTTGATTCCCTGTGCCTTGGACATGGTCGGATTACATCCTGTAGCTCTGAGTGCCGATCCCATCTCTGTACCAAAAAACCAGTACATTACCGCAATAACTATAATTGCAAAAATCAGACCTGTAATTATAGCCGAGGTAAGATGTCTTGAAGACATTATAAGATAATATTTATCTACGCTGACAGCCTGGTTGGCCTTAAATTCCATGATTGCAAGGTTTATCGAGTACAATGCGTACTGTGACAAAATACCTGCAAGTATAGCCGGAATGCCGAGCTTGGTATGAAGCAGACCCGTCACACATCCGACTGCAAGGCCGCAAAGAGTTGCTATAAGCACTGCAAGCCACGGATTCATTCCGCCTACTATGAGCATGACCGCAACCGCTCCGCCTGTTGAAAATGTTCCGTCGACGGAAAGATCTGCGATATCAAGTAATCTGAATGTTACATATACGCCCAGAGCCATTATGCCCCAGATCAATCCCTGTGCAACACAGGCCGGAAGTCTGCTGACAAGTCCGGCAAAGCTAAGTGCGCTGAAATAAGCTGCCATTTGTTCCTCCTGATCCGCAAAGCAGGCTGAGACCGGTAAGTCTTATACCTTAAGCTATGCGTATTGGTTATTATTTGATCCTTAGGACCTGATAATGATACAGGCTGTTGCACCTCGTATCACTGTAATTATCATAATTTACACATATGAGGTGCCTTTAAAAAGCACCTCATATGTATTTAGCTTCAACTCTTCGATAAGTGATTTCTCTGATCGATCAAGTTGATATTATTTATGCTGTGATCAGCCCTCGTATGCCTTGTAATCCTCAGGAATTGTAACACCGAGTGCTTCTGAAAGTGTCGGGTTATACTCCTTAACCGGATCGTTGTCATAACGAACTTCCATTGTTGAGATATCTGCGCCGTCCTTAAGGATCTCGACTGCCATCTCACCTGTTACCTTACCGATATTGTAGTAGCTGATAGAAAGTGTAGCTACACCGCATCCTGCCATAATGCCTTCCTCGCCTGCGAAGATCGGAACGCCTGCCGGCTGAGCAACATTGTTGATAGTCTCTGTGTAAGAAGCTGCTGTGTTATCTGTAGGAATATAGAGAGCGTCAACATTTGAGCAAGCCTCTGTTGTTACCGATGCAAGATCGTTTGAATCAGAGAAGGTGTAAATGTTAACTGTCTTTCCTGCTGCTTCGAGTGTCTTCTGAACAGCGTCAGCCTGGAACTTTGAGTTAGGCTCTGCCGAGCAGTAGAGGATACCAAAGGTATTAGCATCCGGGAATACATCAAGCATCATATTTGCCTGCTCTTCAAGCGGAGCGCAGTCAGATGTACCGGAAATGTTTCCGCCGATAACACCGTTGAAATCCGAAAGATCAAGAGCTACGCCGTAATCGGTAATTGAAGTTCCGAGGATCGGAATGTCACCTGTAGCTGCCGCAGCTGCCTGAAGAGCTGCTGTAGCATTAGCCATGATGAGATCAACGTCCTCTGCAACAAGGTTTGTGCAGATAGTAGTTGCTGTTGCCGCATCACCGTTTGCATTCTGCTCGTCAAACTCTACGTGATCCTCTCCCAATGCCTCTGTAACCGCATCCTTAAAGCCTTGAGTAGCAAGGTCAAGAGCCGGATGCTGAACGAGCTGGCAGATACCTATTTTGTAAACTGTGTCATCGGAAGCAGCTTCTGCACTTGTCTCTGCGGAAGCCTCCGTTGACTCTGCAGCTGCGGTAGTCTCTGCCGCACCTGAGGAACAAGCTGTAAGACCGAGCATTGAAGCCGTAAGTCCGAGGGCCAGGATCTTCTTGTAAAGTTTCATAATACATTCTCCTTATAAATAAATCCGATACCGGATATTATCAGCGTTAAAGCTCATCAGGTGTGTAACGCTTTAACGTATAAAAGCATTGATATAGTATCGCACTTTGCACGAGTAGTCAAGGGTAAATGTAAAAAAGAATATGCCGGACATGATGCTGCCCGGCATAAAGATTATATTGATTATATTTTATCTGTACAAAAGCTGTCCGTCATAAACGCTTTGGGCGTCAAGAACTATATGATCATACACCTGGAGTCCGTAAGATGAGTTCTTCTTCACTATGCTGTATCCGTTGGCGGACTCAAGCACTTCGACCTTCTTAAAGACAGTATAGCCCTTATTGACGTTATAAGCGCCCTTAAGCGGCATTCGCTGTGCTATTTGGTACAATCCTGTAGCTTCGTCCGGCTTGGCCTGCTTAATCGATTCCTCTGTACCTTCCTTATGCTCCGGTTCCGCAGCTGATGAAGTCTGAACTTCCGATTGCGTATCCTCCTCTGCAAGCTTTGATTCGGACAGAGTCTCTGCAGCTTCCGATTCCTCCGCAGTCTGCACAGCTTCTGACTCTGTATGCCCTGCTTCGGACTCTGTATCGGTCTGTACGCTTTCAGTTAAGCTTTCAACAGGCAAGCTTTCTGATTCTGATTCTAACTCTGATTCAGATTCATTCGGCACACCTGCAGCCTGCTGTTTTGTCGGTAAGCTGACCGAAGCACTGTAATCCGGACTCGGCATGACGTAGTCTCCCGGTTTTAAAAGATTATCCTCATCATCACAGTCTATATAAGCGTAGTCATCATCAAGATTGAATATCTCCGGCATAACGAACTGTGCCGAGGTTCCGTCTCCCGAAACAACAGCCTTATAAAAGCCCTGATTACCGTTTGAATCAGTACACAAATATGATGCCGGAACAACATAGAAATCCTTGCTCGTTATGGACTTATCCGGTATCTTGAGTCCAGAGACATCATTGGTTACTATCTCAAAATTGATAAATCTGTCTGAGGTAAACTGAATGACATAACTGTCAAGATCCAGTACGCCGAACTGTCTTCCGTCCGTACCTTTAATGATGCGAAGCTTACACTTAACTGAAAAATCCTTATCTGAAAAGTTTATCTTGACTGTACTGTCATTGCCGAATTCCGCAATATCCTCATCAGTAACCGGAAACACTATCTTCCAGTTTTCGTCAACTATAAGCTTATAAGCCGGAGAGCCTACGGTAACAAGATCTCCGGATTTGACAGTCTGCTTGTCATACTTACTTGTATCAAACAGATCAATATTGATATCAGACTCCGTGAGTGCCTCAAATCCATCCGTATAGGAACAGAATATACCCGTCATGTCGGAATTAAACTGCTTATAGGATACCCCTGCAGCTGCAAGCTCATCGGCAAGCGAACTGAATATATTCATACTCGCATACTCTGTAACATGAGCATCAAGAGTGTTTTTAATGTTGTAGATCGAACGGAAATCTATGGCATTAAAGCTTCGCGAAGCATTAAGGACCTCAGCGCGTATATCGGCGATCTTATCGGAATTAAGCTTATTAAGCTCATCCGAATGTTTGCTGATATAGCTCATAAGTCCGCCGTTCTCATCTATAGAGTAGATAGGACTTCCCTTTGCCGCCTTACGACCCTCGGCAACATAGTAATAGATATATCCGTTGCCTTCTGAGTTAAATATCTGCTCATCCCGAAGTATGAGTCCGCTATATTTGTGTTCCTTGACGAGACTGCCCTCTTCAACCTCATAATAGCTGACATTTACCTTGGTAGAGTACTGATATCCCGTGAAAACAAAATAGGCAAGCATCATGAAACAAAAAAGCTTGCCTATTGTCGGTTTAAATATTCTCTTAAGTTTTTTCTTTAAACGCTTATGGGAACTCATTATCAAAGAGCTACATCAACGTACTTCTTAAGGCTCTCCGGAAGCTCAGACGAATCCATTGAAAGGCTGATAACAAAGTTTACGCCGTAGTTCTCTGAAAGAGCTGCAAACTTCTCTATTGCGCTTGTAACATCCTGACCCATGAGATTTGCAACATGTACGAAACCGTCAAGGAAAAGATACTCGAGATCGTGATCCTGTGAGATAACTCCGCTTACGAAGCCTACATAAGAATCCTCTGAATTAACAGGGAAATTGCTGATATTGATAAGACGAATCTTGTTTGAGAGCTCATACATATGCTGAGCGCTCTTATCTATATAAACTACACTGCCGTTAGCTGTCTTGATAGCTTCTGCAGCCTTCTCAAGCAGAATCTTTGTCTTGCCCTTACCCTTAGCACCTACTATTAACTGAACCATAAATTAAACCTCCTATACGGGATATGTATATTGTAATTATATTACACAGATATGCCTTTCGCAAGTTGTTTGCTTGAAAAGCACAACTGATTTTGTTTGTAAATGTTTCCGTCTATGACTTACTGCTGACTCTTCGAAGCTAAGTTCCGCATGGAAGTATACAGTTGTTCATATATAGGAGAATTCATTATAATTGAAATATATCTGTGTCCGTCTCCGGCAGTCTCACCTAAAACAAGGCAAAATCCGGCAGCACTTGTATGTCCGGTTTTACCGCAAAGAAGCTGCATGTTATCGGCAAACTGAAACTTTCCGGATAAAAATGCATTGCCGTTTGTCCAGCTTACCGTTCGCTCCGGCTGTTCTGTATCTTTTTCATTCCTTACTGTACAGCTGTATTCCGGCGTACACGCTATCTTGACGAACTCGTCATTTTTAATAGCTTCATTAAAGATCAGATACATGTCATAGACTGTAGTATAGTGATCATCGTTTGGAAGTCCGTGGGGATTTGCAAAATGCGAATGTGTAGCGCCAAGCTCGGCTGCCTTTTCATTCATAAGCTCTGCAAACTTATCCGAATCTCCTGCTATATAATAAGCAATAGCCTCGGCCGCATCATTACCGCTTGGAACCATAAGTCCGTACAGCAGTTCTCTCAGCGTTAATTGATCTCCCGGCTTAAGATCAGCCATGGAAGAGCCCGCCACTGTTATATCCGAAGCCTTTGGAACTGTAACTATATCATCAAGGTTTCCTCGTTCCAGCGCTATAAGGCATGTCAGTATCTTGGTAGTTGAGGCCGGATAAACCTTCTCATAGATATTATGCTGAGCAAGAACTTCCGAGTTGTCTACGTCAAACAGACCGAAGGAAGCCGCATTGACATCGGAGGTGTTGCGATCCTCGTCACTTTCGGCTACACATAGCTTCGCCGCAAAGCCGTCCGCAAAGAGATCGTCATTTGCCGTAGTAATCAGTTTTTCGTCCGAAAATGTATATTTGTTGTCAAAATCCCTGCCGCATCCGCCAAGGAGCAATACCATGTAAACAGCGGCAAGCTGTATTTTAAATCTGTAATTACTCACGCCACTCAAGATCTCCGTTGCCGAGTGCTAATACCAGAAGCTCTGCCGTTGCGAGATTGGTGGCAACCGGAATATTATAAAGGTCACAAAGTTGAATTATATCATTAACATCAGGCTCATGCGGTGCAGGCTCATTCGGATTACGCAGGAAAATGATCATATCCATGAAATTATTGGATATCTGTGCAGCCATCTGCTGCTGTCCGCCGAGATGCCCGGGCAAAAACTTGTGAATATTAAGATCAGTCACTTCTTCAATGAAACGACCTGTCGTATCCGTAGCATACAGCGTATTTCTGCCTAAGATGCTCTTATAGGCAATACAGAAATCCTGCATAAGCTTCTTTTTTGAATTGTGTGCAATCAATCCTACATTCATAGTCTTACTCCTTTCCGGACAAACTCAACTATTATATAACTTAATCTTTACTTTGCAAACCTACATTTAAAATTATTCCTATAGCAATATATACCGATAAGAGCGACGAAGCGCCTCTGCTTATAAAGGGAAGTGGAACTCCTGTATTCGGGAATATTGCCGTAGCAACCGCTACATTTGTAAAGGTCTGGAAACCAAGCCATGCGGCAACACCTACACATATTGCGGATCCCGTGAGGTTTTTGGACTTAAGTCCTATCCACAAAATAAGCATGATGAGCAGTATATAGAGAAACAGTATACCCATGCTGCCTCTGAAGCCAAGCTCCTCGCCTATTATCGCGAATATGAAGTCCGTATCTTCCTCAATAAGGAAGTTGCCTGCTTTGACTGAACTTATATCTGTATTGTAAAGTCCTTTTCCGAAGAATCCTCCCGAGCCTATAGCCATAATGGAGTTCTTCTGCTGCAGGAAAGTATCCGAATACTGCTCCGGGAAAAGGAAACCGAGTATACGGTTTCTCTGATATTCCTTAATAAAAGGTATCAGGTGATATTTATCTGTTGTAAACAAAAACAATATAAGCGCAACCGCTATAGCTGCAATTGCCAGTGCTCCCAGCACAAGTCTCATATCAAGTCCGCTTGTTATTATCATCATTACGAAAATGAAGCACAATATAAGCGTAGTACTTAAATTAGGCTCGGCAAAAACGAGGAAGGCAGGTATCGCAAACAAAGCAACTGAGGTGAGTATGGTACGAAATTCATTTATATGTTCCTTATTACGGTTAAAGAAATCCGCAAAGAACAATACCAGACCTACCTTTGCAAACTCTGCCGGCTGTATCTGACCTATGACCGGAAGAACTATCCAGCGTCCCGCACCCTTATGAACAGCACCGAGAGCAATTACCGCGAGCAGCAATATAAGTGTTCCGGCATATATCAGGCGTGAATGCTTTGCTATTTTGTTGTAATCAAGGAACATAACGACAATACATACGATAAATCCGGCAACCGAACCCATGATCTGTTTTGAGACTATCGCAGCGTCCATATTGGATGCGGAACGTAATATCAATATGCCCAGGAAATTAAGCAGCAACACTACAGCTATAAGCAGCAGGTTGTGAGCTTTAAATACATACTTATCATTCATAATTCGTATTTAATTTGTTAATATTGTACTATCTAATATCGATATTGTCACTAAAAATTATGAATTAATAACAATAAAACCTACAAAATTTCCGCTTTGCATGTGTACATGCTGTACAAAATACATGCAAAGCACAAATATTCATCCGGCTTATATAAATAAACTGAATAGAAACAGCCTTAAGTATCAAACATCAGCCGTCCGATACATTGATTATACCGATATTCGAAGCATCAGAGCTAATAATTGACGGAAGATCTATAGCACCGTAATAATAGTCATATACTCTGCGGGCAAGTCTTGCCGAGTTACCCGATGAATATGAGAAAGGTATCTGTACGGTAACAGCTATATCAGGATCATTGTAAGGTGCATAGGAAACAAAAAGTCCGTGGTTACCTCTGGTCTTGACCTCCTCGGCTGTACCCGTCTTACCTGCTATCTCAACGGTATCGAAATTCTGGAAAACCTTGGAAGCAACACCGGTAGTAATAACGGCTCTTAATCCGTCATGTACTGTATCCCAGGTGCTCTGCTTAAGTTCAATGGTGTCGATCAGCTCTGCAGGGAAATCCTGAATAAAATTACCGTCGGAATCCGTCTCCTCCTTGAGAAGTGTCAGATTATAGAGCTTACCGTTATTTGCAAGAGCTGTGGTATATCTTGCAATCTGCACATTGTTGTAAGAGTTTGTACCCTGTCCGAAAGCTGAACGCTCCGGATCCGAGTCTGACATCTTAGGATCCTTCTCATCGATCTGGATTCCGCTCTTTCTGTCAAAACCGAACATGCGCAGATACTTCTGAAGCGTCTCAATACCTGTCGTGGTGCTGTATATCTCTTCTCCTGTTTCCGGATCCGTAGTAGTAGCCAGTCTGTGACCGTAATCTGCAAAGCAGAAGTTACAGGAGTTTTCGATGGCTCCCTTAACAGTAAGAGTCGAATGGCCGGGTCTTCCCTTCCAACACTTGATGTTAGGTGTTACTTCCGTATATACACCGGTACAGTCAACAAGCTCATCAAGACCTATCTTGTTTTCCTCCAAAACAGCAGCTGCAGTAAGAGGCTTTAATGTAGATCCGGGAGCCTTATTGGTCTGCGTTGCCGAGTTTATAAGCGGAAGAGACTGATTATTCAGGCACTCTGCAAAATAAGAATTGTCATTGATCTTATTGTTGTCGTATCCCGGATAGGATACAAGAGCCTTGACATCTCCGGTCTTGACATCTGTTATTACTACCGAACCCATACAAGGATCAAGTGCAAGCTGAGCCGGCGTGATCTCTATGGATCTGATCTTGCTGATAAGGAAAGCAAAGGCATTATCCTCACCGCCGTTCATAAGAGCCTGATAGCTTGCATCATCATAATCAAGCACTCCCTGCTCATAAAGAGCCATACACAAGAGTCTGCCTGTAACACCGTTTTTGGCTATAAGCATATATTTGTATATAAGCTTGTCAAAGCCGGCATCATCCTGAAGATCGTTAACTATAAGCTTTGCTATCTCTTCAAAGATATAGTCTGCATTTCTGTAGCTTTCGTTGCTCTCGGCCTGAAGCTTACCGGCATTTACCCAGCCCTCGGATATTCCCGCATAGAGATAATCCTTAAGACTGATGCTGTCGTTTTTCCATGAGAGGAAGCTCTCTCCGTACACATCTATGGCAGACTGATCAACTATACCTACTTCAGACTTTGAGAGATATTCCAGTATATATGCCATGTAAGCCACATACTCATCGCTAAGCTCGCTCAACGGATGATCCGACTCGTCTCTGAGTTCGCTGCTTATACGCTCAATAACTTCCTTCTTATGATTATTAAATGCCGTTGCCATCTGTGCCTCGGCATAACCTCTTACAGATTCATCGAAAAATCTTGAGGTATCCAGTATGTTATTATTGATAAACTGAAAATATGCGTCATCTGCCGGTATCATTACATCGGAGGAATCTGCCGGAGTAGACAGCTCTGCCGCCGGAATATTAACTATCTTACTTGCAACTATACCGGCAAGCTGCTGTTCAAGCAGATAATATACGCCTATCTGCAGATTCTGATTGATGGTAAGATACAGATCATGTCCGGCTGCCGGCTCGGTCTCACTGATGGTCTCGATAACCTGACCGTAGCTGTCGACGTACATTCTCTTTTCACCCTTTTTACCCTGAAGCACCTGCTCCATGGTCTTTTCTATACCCGTAGCTCCGACCTTATCTGTAATAAGGTAATCCGGATTGGTCTTCTGAAGCTCCTTCAGTCTTGTTTCATCCTGAATAGAACCGGTATAACCTATTATATGTGAGAAATATTTTGCATTATTATAACGGCGTATGTAAGTCTCTTCTACATCAACGCCCTTAAGATCTCCCTGATTCTCCACAATCTCCGCAAGACAGCTTTCATCTATATCCTGAGCTATGGTAGTAGTCTCATATCTCTGGAAGGCAGTCTGTCTCAAGGCATAAAGTATCTTGATCATATCAAGAAGCGTCTTATCCGAAGGAATGACAGGCTGTCCGTCGGCATCCTTAATGGCATCAAAGGCATAATCATGTGCCTTGATACGTACAGCTTCGTCCGCGCTGATGTCGCTGCGGTACTTGATGCTTCCGTCCTTCTGATGCTCATCAAGCTTATCCGTGCTGACACCGTAGAGATTGGCAAGAAAACGTCTTCTTGCCGCCGCAGAGCCGGAACTGAATACAAAAACATCATCACTTCCAAGACTTATCTCAAAATTGGAGTCTACGGAAACATCGTGCTTTTCCAGTATGGTGGCAAGTCTGTACAGCATATTATTTCTGTCATTATAATTGCTGTAGGATCCGTCATCCACTATCGTCACATTGTAGGAAAGTCTGTTGTAAGCAAGTATATTGCCGTCCACATCATAGATATTTCCTCTGCTTCCGGCAAGCTTGACGCTTCGCTCTATCTTCTCTATGAACTGCTCCGAGTAAGACTCTCCGTTTATTACCTGCAAGGTATATAACTTACTCACAAGCACCGAAAACAATGCAATGAAGAATACCGCTGCCGCTACTATGCGGAGCTTTAGCGGATTCTCCATACGTTCTCTTAATATTTTAAATATATTTTTCAGTTGATTAAGCAGCATTTTGACCCCTCAGATCATCTATCTTATCTAATCTTCTGTTAATAACAAGGAGTACTCTGTACACGATAAGCGTAAGCAACAGAGTGAAAAACATTTCCGGCAGAACTATCTTTGTCAGCGTAAATGCGATATCAGCACTGCCTGCCATAAAATATCTGTATACAAACAAAACCATACTGTACATAAGATCACAGGCAAAGCATACCGCAAGCGGCAAGGTAAATGAATCCGTCCTGAAGTCCTCCTTAAATAAGCCGCTGAAAAATCCGAGATAGCTGTAGATCAGTATAAACAGTCCTATAGGTTCAGGGTAAAACATATCCATATTCAAGCCTGCGAACATTCCGCAGATGATTCCTGTAGTCGGTCCGTATATAAGACCGTATGAAAATGTCACTATGAGTAAGAGATTAGGAGCGATCCACAGAAAATTGAGCAACGGAAAAACACATGTCTGCAAAATTGATGCAAGCATGACCAGTAAAAAGTATATGATTATTCTCTTGACAGTTTTTTTGAATTTCAAATTTTATCCGTTGTTTTCCTGTATTTTTAGACAGTTTCACTTAATGAATATACAGCATCAATGTGTAGCTGCTGTGACTTTTCCTGTGAAAGCTGCCTAAAATTATGTATTTATATTCCGACACAAAATAAGATAATGCTGTGATACAGGCTTATTCTTCGCCTGATGTTATTGTGTCTTCGTGAGCAGTATCTGTCAAAGCTGCTTATCCTGCATTGTCACTGTCAACCGCTGTGACTTCCGTTTCTGCTGTCTCAGACTCTGCGGAAGTACTCTCCTCAGGCAATATGTCGGCAAGATCGGCTCCGTCTCTTCCTGATTGAACATCCATTGATACTATACCCGTGTCAGTCTTAAGCTGAGTAACTATAAGTACCTCTCTGATCTTGGTAAAATCGGCAGCAGGAATAAGCTTGCCGGATTTCGTAAGATGCTGGGAATTGATCTTGATATCGGAAGCATAGCCTATAAGTATACCCGGCAGGAACTTGGTACTGAGATCCGAGGTAACTATGGCATCTCCATTATTTATCACGGCATTCTTATCGATATTGCTTATATCTATAAGCCCCGATTCATAAGATGTTATATTGCCTTTGACAAGACATGCATCTCCGCTGTACTGCGACATTGCATATACATTGGAATCCTCGTCTACTATGGTTCTTACGGTAGAGTAATTCGGTCCCACATCTACTACTATACCTATAAGTCCGCCTCCTCCGAGGACATTCATATCCTTGGTAATACCGTCTGCAAGACCTTTGTCTATACGAAAGACATTGAACCACTTCAGAGAGTCCGAAGAGATAACTCTTGCCGCAACCGTAGGATACTGCTGATACTCGCGGTCAAGCGCATAGAGCTCACGCAGACGGTCAAGCTCTCCTGTCTCGTTCTTTAATCTGTTATTCTCGCTTGTAAGTGCATCTACCTGTGCCTTCAGCTGTTCGTTTTCGTTATAAACCTCATGCAGGTGTATATTCTCATTTATACCTGCCGCAGCAGCCTGACCAAAGCTGCTGATACTTTTTTGGATCGGCACAAGCAAATAGTTGGCACAGCTTTTGACGGCGCCAAGGGCTTGTGAATCAATATAAGAGACAGCCATAAAGATAAAGCAGATTATCGTTACGGCTATCAGTAATATCTTGGAATATCTGTTGCTCATTAATTTATGAGGCCTTTCTCGTACATACTTATATAGCTGTTGTCACCTATCACAACGGAATCATTTAAATGAATATTCATGAGATCTCCGAGCTTACGGACCATGTTTGAAAATGCGATGTCGGCATCGCTCGGTGTCGGATCGCCGCTCGGATGGTTGTGTACCATCACAAAGGATGCGGCATTATACCTCAATGCTTTTATAAATATCTCTCTCGGTGATATTGCGGAACAATTGACCGTGCCTCTCGATATCATCAAACTGCGAATGAAGCATTTTCTCGTATCAAGCAGCATTATATGTACCTCCTCCTCGGACAGTACTCTCATAGACTGCATATAATAGGACGCAACACAGCCCGGATTATCGAAACGCTCACGGCCTGCAAGCTTTTCTCTCGACATCCTTCTGCAAAGCTCCGCTATACATTGAAGCTGGATCGATCTTACTCTTCCTATTCCTTTGACACATTTGAGCTCGTCCGGGGATGACTGCATAAGCTTGTTCAGACTTATACGCTCTCCGTTGGGATACAAAAGCTCCTCCGCAAGTCCGAGTGCGGACTTATTTCCTGTTCCGCTGCGAATTATTACAGCCAAAAGCTCGGGATCGGACAAATATTCCGCTCCCAGGGCTTCACATTTTTCATATGGTCTCAGTTCTGCGGGAATCTCTGCAATACTTTTACTATAGTCTCTCATATCTGCTCTCAATTCCCGGACAGCTACAATCGTTAGGCATTTTAGCATAAAACAAAAGGCAAGTGTATAAAACACCTGCCTTTTTTCGAAAAATGTAAGATAAAAGCTTAGACCGCAGTTATTATCAAAGTGTGATAAGTCCGTCCTCAAGCAGCTGCTGTACCGCCATGAGTATTCCGAGCTTGCCGTGTGCATAGCTTAAGCCCCCCTGGAAAAATACATTATAAGGCTCTCTGAGCGGACCGTCGGCACTTAATTCTATGGACGAACCTGATATAAAGCAGCCTGCTGCCATTATAATATCGCTGTCATAGCCGGGCATAGGTGCCGGCTCCGGTGCTGCGAAGCTGTCAACCGCCGCAGCCTTCTGAATGCCCTTACAGAAGGATATTACCTTGGCAGGATCCCCTAAAGTAATGGACTCGATAATGTCATGCCTTATCTCGTCCAAATGAGGATTAACTCTGAATCCCAAAGTCTCAAACACCTCCGAAAGCAGAACAGCGGCTTTTTCGGCAGCAGCCGTTACCTGAGGTGCGAGGAAGGTTCCCTGATAGAGCAGTCTGTTGTTGCCGAGTGAAGGTCCGAGTTCCTTGCCGAGTCCGGGGCCTGTGAGACGATAGGCGGCATTTTCTACACAATCATGTGTACCTGCTATGTATCCGCCTACAGGAGCTATTCCGCCGCCCGGATTCTTGATAAGAGAACCCACCACCATGTCGGCTCCTACCTGTGACGGCTCGATAAGCTCGGTATACTCACCGTAGCAGTTATCTATCATTATAATGACGTCCTTCTTGATACTGCGGACGAAGCTGATAAGCTCTCCTATCTCGTCCACGGAGAAGCTTCTTCTGTCGGCATAGCCGCGGCTTCGCTGTATCTCGACAAGTCTTGTCTTATCGTTTATAGACGCTCTGATACCATCATAATCAAAGCCTCCGTCCGGAAGAAGATCCGTATATCTGAAACTTACTCCGTACTCCTTGAGTGAGCCTCTGCCGTCTCCGCTGATGCCGAGTACCTGCTGCAAAGTATCATAAGGAATACCGACAGGTGAATATATCTCGTCACCCGGTCTGGTGTTGCCGAAGAGTGCTGTTGCAAGTGCATGGGTACCGCATACTATCTGGCTGCGTACCAGTGCATCTTCTGTACCGAATATCTTTGCATAAACCTCCTCAAGTCTGTCTCTTCCGACATCATTGTAGCCGTAGCCTGTTGTTTCAAGCATGCATGCCTCTGAGACACCGCAGTCCTGCATAGCTTTGACTACCTTAAGTGTGTTGTACTCTGCGATCTCGTCTATACTTTCGAATCTGTACTTAACCTTAAGCTCCGACTTTTTTACAAGCTCGACAACTCTCTCGTCTATACCGAAGCTCTTATAAATATTTTCTGATATCATCTAAGGGATCTCCTTTGTCAGCCTCTATCCAGATGGCATTTTTTTCTCTTTTAAACCAAGTGAGCTGTCGCTTGGCATATCTTCTTGAATCTGTCTTGATGCGCTCCACAGCCTCTTCGAGACTGCATTTTCCGTCAAAATATGTATATATTTCCTTATATCCTATCGCCTGTGCCGCAGTGGAATCCGGTCTGATCCCGGCATTCTTCAAGCCTTGCACTTCTTGAAGCAAGCCTTCGGCTATCATCTTGTCTACTCTCGCATCTATCCTCTTATACAGTGCCTCTCTGTCTCCTGTAAGAACAAAGAATCTGTAATCGTAGGGTGAGTCATTTCTGCGTTTTGCCTGCTCCTCATTATGCACGGCGATAGGGCTTTGATGGAGCTTATAGTACTCAAGTGCTCTTATGACTCTCTTGGTATTCTTAAGATCTATTACAGCTGCAGTAAGCGGGTCTGTAGCCTTAAGCATATCGGCAAGGCGTTCTCCGCCCTCTTTTGCTGCTATTACTTCGAGCTCTCTGCGGTAATTATCGTCTCTTTCCTCTTCCTCGGTAAAATCTATGTCATAGAGCAGCGCCTGTATATAAAAGCCCGTGCCTCCGCAAACTATAGGAATATGTCCGTTCGCATATATCTTATCGCAGGCTTCCTTTGCCAATCGCTGGAACAAGACGGCATTAAAGTCGGTATCCGGATCGAGTATATCTATAAGGTGATGCGGTACTCCCTGCATCTCTTCATAGCTTACCTTGGCAGTACCTATGTCCATACCGCGATAGACCTGCATGCTGTCTCCCGAGATTATCTCTCCTCCGATCTCCTTTGCAAGTCTTACGGATGCAGCTGTCTTACCTATAGCCGTAGGCCCCGCGATTATTATGAGTTTTTTCTTATCGACTTCTGTCATATGAAAATGCTTCCGAGTTAAACTTTATTATACTTTCTGCAGTGTATTATAACAGTCCGTTCCTTCACTCCTTAGGTGCATATTCCATGATTTTCTTACAGCTCTTGTGCCTTTATGCCTAAGACATTCGGAAAAATAACAAACTCACCGCAAGCGGCTCAGACAAGTTATTTTTCCGAATAGGCAACAGGCTCTCGAGCTGAGAAAATTACATGTCCTATGCAAGGCGGAGTGAATGAACAGACGTTAAAATAATCATGTATCGCCGGATTTAATCTAACGATAACGAATCAGAGTTAAGCTTATTGTTGTTGCTCTGATAGTATATCCTATACTTAATATATCAATTAACTATACGCTTGAACAATCTCTCTATATCCGATCTTGACCATTTTATGATGGTCGGGCGGCCGTGAGGGCAGGCATAAGGATTATCAAGTGTCAAGAGCTTGGAGATAAGCCCACGCATCTCCTGCTCACCTATCTTCATATTGCCCTTTATCGCTGCCTTGCAGGACATGGATGCTATCTTGTCTCTGATAAGCTCCGAATCAAGGCGTCTTCCTTCCTCAAATAATCCGTCTATGAGACTGTGCAGTACTTCCTCATCCGCAAGCTGCGGAAGATTTGACGGAACCGCTCTTACTATGTAATCCCGGTCTCCTGCATATTCTATCTCATAGCCCATATCTGTAAACTCATCCAGATATTTGTCAAAGAGCACGGCTTCCTTTGCATTGAGACTAAGCACTATAGGCGGATATATCATCTGTGACTCCACCGCATGAGAGTTTATGAGAGCCATGAAGTGCTCATAATTAACCTTTTCATGTGCCGCATGCTGGTCGATCATATACATTTCATCATTGTATTCTATGATCCAGTAGGTCTCAAAGACCTGTCCTATAAGCTTAAAGTAGGGCGCATTCTTGGCATTGATGAATACTTTTTCCGAAGTAGCTTTGGAGCTTTCCGTTCCTTTCGCATCAGCAGCAGACTTATCCCCGGTATCGATAACGGCATCATTAACGGCAAAGTCAGTGCTTGTCTTAAACTTATCCTGCATGCTGTAGCTTGGTGACAGATCTTCTTCATAAAGCTTTGATGCTGTCATCTCCGGAGTATCAGGCAACGCGGTATCTGCCGCTTTCTCATACTCAGAATGAAACGATCCAGTATCCTTGTCGACAGACTTTGTTTCTGCCTTATCTATCTCTTCAGTTATGCTGCTTACATATTCAAACTTGCGCTTTTGCTCAAATGGCTCCGGCGCCTTCTTTATGCTTCCCGCACTGCGCTCCGGCTTATTATTAAGAAAATACGCATTTCCGGCATTAACGACAAGCTCGGCATTGTGAAGCAGCTCTCTGAGGCAGGTATATACGGCGTCGTAGATACGCTGATTTGAGGAAAACCTGACCTCACTCTTACGTGGATGCACATTTACATCCACTTCCTCAGGCTCGACATTAACGTTCAGCACAAACATGGGATACTTATGCTGCATCATATACGGCGCATAGGCATCCTCGGCAGCCTTTTTAAGTATATCAGACTTTATCCACCTGCCGTTTACAAAGAATACCTCGTAATCTCTGCGGCTCTTGGCTATAACCGGTCTTGCCGCATAGCCCTTGATATGTATACCGGAAAGCTTCGCATTTTCATTATCTCCGATATCAAGCTTGTCCGAATCCACCTCAAGCAGTGAGGCGGCCGTCTCCTGACCGTAGATGATATATATATTATCCTTAAGTCTGCCGCTTCCTGTGCTTTGGAAAATGTTTTTGCCGTCAACATTCAGAGAAAAGGCTATATTCGTGTAGGCGAGAGCAAGCTTTTCCACCGTATTTACTATGTAAGAGGTCTCGACCTGAGTCGATTTAAGGAACTGGCGGCGCACGGGTACATTAAGCAGGAAATTACGTACTATGATAGTGGTACCCGTAGGAACTCCTATCTCCTTAAAGCTTTTTTCAACTCCGCCATCTATGCGATACTGAGTTCCTATCAGTTCATTTTTATGCTTGGTAATAAGCTCTACCTCGGAAACAGCAGCAATGGAGGCAAGCGCCTCACCGCGGAAGCCCATGCTTCGTATATGTTCTATATCCTCTGCCGTCTTGAGCTTGGAGGTCGCATGACGCAGGAAAGCATTACGGACATCATTTTTCTCTATTCCGCTTCCGTTATCGCTTACTCTGATAAGATCAAGTCCGCCGTTTCGTATCTCTATGCTGATGCCGTCGGCACCCGAATCTATAGAGTTATCCAAAAGCTCCTTGACTACGCTCTCCGGGCGTTCCGCGACCTCACCCGCCGCTATCTTATCTATTGTCTCCTTACTGAGTATATTTATCATTTCGCTTCCTTAAGCTTTGACTGCAGCTCGTTTAGCAGGAAAAATGCTTCCATAGGTGTCAGATTGGTAAGATCCGTCTCAATTATACGCTTTGCGGTCTCTTCATACGCATACAAGGCTTCCGGATGTTCTCCGGCAGCTTCCTTTTCCTCTGCTCTGTCCAGGATGTGCTCATCTGTACTGATGACTGCCCCGGAATTAACTATGTCGGAGCCTGCAAGCTGTGCTGCGATCTCCTCGGCACGCTCTGTGACAACACTCGGTACACCCGCAAGTCTTGCAACAGCTATACCATAGGACTTATCGGCTCCTCCGGGTATGATCTTACGCAGGAAAATTAGATCGTTGTTATTCTCCTTGACCGATATGCAGTAATTATGTATACCTTTAAGCTTACCCTCAAGCTCTGTAAGCTCATGGTAATGTGTCGCAAACAAGGCCTTGGCTCCGAGACGTTTTTTATCGCTTATGTATTCGACTACCGCCCACGCTATTGAAAGTCCGTCGTAGGTAGATGTTCCTCTTCCTATCTCATCAAGTATGAGCAGCGACTTATTTGTTGCATTACGGAGTATATTGGCAACCTCGGTCATCTCTACCATGAAGGTTGACTGACCGCTTGCAAGGTCATCAGAGGCTCCGACTCTTGTAAATATCTTATCGCAGATCGATATATCGGCAGCCTTCGCCGGTACGAAGGAGCCTATCTGCGCCATAAGCGTAATAAGCGCGGTCTGTCTCATATAAGTAGACTTACCTGCCATATTCGGACCTGTGATGATAGCTATACGGTCATTCTGATTATTAAGCTTTACATCATTGGCTATAAATGCTCCGTCCTTAAGCATGAGCTCAACTACAGGATGCCTGCCCTCACTTATTTCTATACGTCCTGTCTCGTTGATCTTAGGGCATACATAACGATTACGCATGGCAACATTCGAAAGCGAGCAAAGTACATCAAGATAAGCTATCGCCTTAGCCGTCTTCTGTATGCGTATAGCTTCTTCCGATACCTGCTTGCATACATCCATGAAAATGTCGTATTCGAGAGTTTTCAGCTTCTCATCGGCACCCGATATCTCGCTTGAAAGCTCTTCAAGACGCTCTGTAGTATAACGCTCGCCTGTGGTAAGCGTCTGTTTGCGTATAAAGTAATCCGGAACATTGTTCTTGAAGCTGTTCGATACCTCTATACAATATCCGAAATTCTTGTTGTATTTGACCTTGAGTGTCTTGATGCCTGTCTTTTCACGCTCGCTGTTTTCAAGCTCTAAGAGCCATTTTCTTCCGTCTGTCTTATAGGCACGCAGCTTATCAACCTCTTCGTCATAGCCGCTTCGGATAATACCGCCGTCTCTTACCGAGACTGAAGCCTCCTCGTCTATGGCTCTTTCCAGTATGTCGCATATCTCCGACATAGGATCGAGATCCGCATCTATGCTCTTAAGCAATTCGGACTCAAAGCTATCCAGCAGTCTTTTGACATGAGGAAGCATGGAAAGCGACTGTCTGAAGGCATTGGCATCTATAGGATTTGCTCTCATGCTGCTGAACTTAGCAAGGAGACGCTCAAGATCGTAAACAGGTCTTAAATACTCGCATATCTCTTCCCTGTCTATAAATCTGTCGTTAAGCTCGGCTATAGCCTGCTGCCTCTCCTCTATCGCAGTCTTGTTAAGCAACGGCTGGGAAATGATACGGCGCATAAAGCGTGACCCCATTGCAGTCTTGGTCTTATCCAGCACCCAGAGCAGGGTCCCTTTTTTCTCCTTGTCACGCATGGACTCTAACAGCTCAAGATTCCTCATAGTCGAGGTATCTATGACCATGTATTCCGAGGTCGAATAGGTCTTGATCTCGCTTATGTAATCTACACTCGAAAACTGAGTGTCATACACATACTTAAGTACTGCACCCGCAGCCATGATGCCCGCATGCATATCGCCTATACCGAGTCCTGCCGCATTTGCATGAAAATGTTCCTCTATGAGCCTTCTGTCCGCCTCTATGTCGTAATATGAAGCATTTACCTCACTTACACGGACATTCCAGCGCTCCTTGATAAGCTTAATATCGGCTTCGCTGTTATAAAAAGCATCATTTACGATAAGCTCGGAAGGCATGAAGCGGTTGATCTCATCATAGAGAGCACGTACATCCGGTATCTCTGTCACATAGTAATCTCCGGTACTGACATCAACAGTCGAAACACCGAACAGACCGTCTGCGTATGCAACGCTCATAAGATAGTTATTCTTATCTTCATCGAGCGCTTCGTTGGCGCAGATGGTTCCGGGAGTTATGACACGTATGACACTTCGCTTGACGAGACCCTTGGCTGTCTTAGGATCCTCTACCTGCTCGCCTATGGCTACGCTGTAGCCTTTTTTTACAAGCTTGGTTATATAGTTGTCGGCAGCATGATAGGGAATACCGCACATGGGCGCACGTTCCTCAAGTCCGCAGTCCTTGCCCGTGAGGACAAGATCAAGCTCCTCTGCGCCTGTTTTGGCATCGTCAAAGAACATCTCATAGAAGTCTCCTATCCTGAAGAACAGGATGCATCCGGGATATTCCTTTTTAGTTTCCAGATATTGCACCATCATAGGTGACATTTTTTCTGTGTTCATGCTACCTCTGTTTTTATTGTTACTATCTTCTTAACGAAAATTCGCCGCTTAAAATCCATAAAGTGTATTTTTAGAAATGTTTCCGTCTACAGTAAGGCAAATCATAACAGACAGCCTTGTAAAACTTAAAATACACGGTATGTTGATCAGCCGACTACATTTCCCGTAAAGTAAAATCTGTGATTTTCGGTGAGCTCAACCTCACGTATGCTTCCTATAAGCTCTTTTGTGCCCGGTACATGCACTGTGATGCCGTTTTCAAGCTTTCCTGTGATAAGCTTGTCATCATACTCACTTAGCTCTTCGAAGAGGACTTTCAGCTTCTTTCCGACCATCTTATCAAGGTTTTCGTCAACTATCTTGTTCTGTACCTTAAGCAGTCTGTCAAAACGATCCTTGACCGTAGCTTCGTCTATCTGATCCTCATAGGATGCAGCGGGAGTTCCCTCACGCTTTGAGTATATAAATGTATAGGCAGAATCAAATCTTACCTTTTCCACCACATCAAGAGTCTCAAGGAAATCACTTTCGGTTTCCCCCGGGAATCCCACAATGATATCCGTGCTTAAGGATATGTCAGGCATAGCTTCCTTAAGCTTAAGTGCTCTGTCGAGATATTTTGCCTTGTCATAATGACGGTTCATGCGCTTAAGTATAGGATCCGAGCCCGACTGAAGCGGAAGATGGAACTGTCTGCATACATGCTTGGCATCCTTCATTGCCTCTATAAGCTCATCTGAGAGATCCTTTGGATGTGAGGTCATGAATCTTATACGATCAATGCCTATATCGCCGCACATATCGTCTATGTTCTTAAGTAATTCGGCAAAGCTTATACCACCGGAGTAGGAATTGACATTCTGACCGAGAAGCATTATCTCCTTTACTCCGTCCTTTGCACAATTTCTTATCTCCTCGTATATCTCCTCAGGCTTACGGCTCTTCTCACGTCCCCGTACATAAGGAACTATGCAGTAAGAACAGAAATTATTGCAGCCGAACATAATATTGATGCCCTGCTTGAAGGGATATTTTCTCTTAGACGGAAGCTGCTCGACTATATCCGAGTTATCCTTCCATACAGATACGACAGGCTTACGGTAGAGCTTCTCCATATCCTTGCGGTTAGACTTGCTATCTCCGTAGCGAAGGAGCTTCTCAAGTCTTAAGGCATCATCTGAGGAATCCTTAAGTATCTCGTGTCCCATGGAATTGACCGCTTCCTCATCAAGTCTGCCGGAACGCTTGCGAAGCAGACTGAACATAAGCTCAGGGAAGGTATAGAGATTGTGAGTGCCGAAAATGATATCCACATAAGGATATTTTACTTTGAGCTTCTCTATCTCATCTGTTTCCTGCATCATGCAGCCGCATACAGAGATTATCATATCCGGATCGGCCTTTTTTGCCTGCTTTAATCTGCCGAGTCTGCCGTAGAGGTGCTCATTTGCATTTTCCCTTACCGTACAGGTATTAAAGGCAACAAAGTCGGCCTCCTGCTCATCATTTATGATATCAAAGCCTATATCCGACAATATGCCTTCAAGCTTTTCCGAATCTCTTGCGTTCATCTGACAGCCAAAGGTCACAACACAGGCCTTAAGCGCCTCTCCCTGTAAGGACTTGAGCTCGCTTGCATAGGCTCTAACCCTGTCTATGAAGTAATGCTGACGCTCCGGCTCAGTCACCGGAGCCGCAGCTAATATCTCATCAGTCAATAAGTTCTTTAAGTTCTCTGAAATCATCTATCTTCTCGCAATACAAATCTTCTGTAACATTTCCGAAACCATATGCCGCCCATATAAAAGGCACTCCCGCCTTCTTTGAGCTTAAGGCATCATTTCTGATATCGCCTATATACACCGGAGCCTTAAGTCCATG
The DNA here is from genome assembly GCA_030540255.1 of Eubacteriales bacterium. Classification (GTDB taxonomy): domain Bacteria; phylum Bacillota; class Clostridia; order Lachnospirales; family Lachnospiraceae; genus Avilachnospira. The sequence goes on from JAUNWP010000025.1 coordinate 27,563, forward strand.
CTTTTCGACTATCCTGCCTATGGTAACATCTTTTTCGGCATTGGTATCTCCGTAGCAGAGCCAGTCCTTAAAATACTGCTGAATGCCTGAGGTCTCGGTCATAATCTCTATATATCCCTTTTCACAGTTCGAAACTATAAAAAGCGGAAGCCTTGAGCTTAAGAATTCCAGGGTCTCCCTGACACCGTCAAAGACTCTTCCTCCGTGCTCTCTGAGATAATCATACTCGTATCTTGTAGATACTGTATTGATGGTATCCATCATCTCCTCCGCAGCTTTCGGATCTTTCTTGATAAGCTCCTCTATCTCAGGATAAAGATCTGCGAATATAGTCTTGAGCGGCAGCCCCTGCTCGCCCATGATCTTTTCTCTTGTAAATGTTTTCTTACCGTAGGGAAACTCTGTAGAGGCCTCCGAAAATGAGGCGGCAACCGCATAAGTCGAATCCCACAGAGTTCCGTCTATATCGAATATTAATGAATCGAAACGCATTGGTATCAGTTCCCCGACTTTTTTCTTAAAGGTGTTATGCTTCCGTCCTCATTCTTGATATGTATATTATCAAGATGTCCTCTGAGGCTCTCCTTGACACTGTCGATATATCTTTGTCTTAATTCCTGTCTCTCAGCAAGTTCGTCCGCATTAAGTCCTGTATCAGACTTAGCCTTGCGTGACAATTCGTTGATACGATCTATTTCTTCCTTTGAAATTCCCATGATGCTTTCTTTCCTTCTTTTATCTCGATCAAAGCTCGGTAACACCGAGTATGCGAAGCGCGGTCTTTACTCCGTCTGCTGCAGCGGAGGTGATTCCTCCAGCATAGCCTGCACCCTCTCCGGCAGGATATACTCCGGCAAAACCGATTGCCTCTCTTGTATTATCGTCTCTCAATATCCTTACAGGGCTTGAAGTCCTTGCCTCGACACCTGCTATTATCGCATCATCCGAATCATAGCCCTCAATTGTACGTGCAAAGCCCGCCATGCAATCTGCTATCGCATCTCCTACATAATCCGGCAAGGCGCCTCTTACATCAGCCGCAGCTGCATAACCCAGGAACTTAGCCTCATAGCTGCTTGTGCCCTCAGGTGCCTTGCTGTTCTCTCTGAATTCCTTATAGGTCTCGTATGGTATAACGCCGTCACAGAGCTTATATGCCTGCTCCTCAAGCTGTCTCTGGAATTCCATACCGTTAAGTATATCATCACTGCCGGTTGCGGCTGCAAAATCCTCAGGTGTGACATTTACGATAAGAGCCGAATTAGCTGTACACGAAGCACGGTCATTATAGCTCATGCCGTTAACGCAGAGCCTGCCGTCCTCAGAGGAAGAATTGACAACATAGCCTCCCGGACACATACAGAAGCTGAAGCAGTTTCTGCCGTTCGAAGCCTTACGTGTAAGCTTGTAAGCCGCAGGCCCCAATATAGCCTGCTTTTCAGAGAGCCTCTCCGCACCGTATAGTGCCTTATCGATAAGCTCCTGCGGATGCTGTATGCGCACTCCCACTGCAAATGGCTTTGCCTCCATATCGAAGCCCTTGTTCTTAAGCATTATAAATGTATCTCTCGCACTGTGTCCGGTTGCAAGTATAAGCTCATCACACTCAAGAGTCTGCGATTTTCCCGTATGCGTATCCGTATAGCTTACCGAGCTTACATGTCCGTCATGCACAGTAAGATCGTCAAATCTCGCATTGAAGATATATCTTCCGCCCTTTGAGATGATATACTCACGCATATTCTTAACTACAGTAGTAAGCACATCAGTTCCTACATGCGGCTTCTGATCTATGAGTATCTCCGGATCCGCACCAAAGCGCACAAAGGTCTTCAGCACAAACTCTATATAACCGCCTCTGTCCTTGATGGAAGTATTGAGCTTGCCGTCTGAAAATGTTCCGGCTCCGCCCTCACCAAACTGGATATTACAGTCAGGATCAAGCTTGCCGCTCTCAAAGAAGAGCTCGGTCTTGGCTGTTCTCTTATCCACATCCTCGCCGCG
>JAUNWP010000026.1:0-11616 GCA_030540255.1 Eubacteriales bacterium
GTCGGTAAAGCGGCAGCTTGCAGTCGCGAAGAAATCCGTAATTAATCAATATTCTGGGAGGAATTGCCATGGCTTCACAGGTTACCAATTATCAATGTCCCTCATGCGACGGTCCTCTGCATTTTGATGCCAAGACCGGTAAGCTGAAATGTGATTATTGCAGATCTTTGTTCGATCCTGAGGAGATAGAGAAGATCTATTCGGAACGTGAGCAGAAGGCGAGAGAGGCCTTTGAGGAAGAAATGACCTCAAAGAAGACTGCCGGAGCTAAAAACTGGCAGCAGATATCAAGCGGTGAATGGGGGAATGAATCCGAGGATCTTATGCTATATTCCTGCCCGAGCTGCGGAGCTGAACTTGTGTGCAGCAAGACTGCCGGAACCGTGAGCTGTCCTTATTGCGGCAATAACGGAGTTATACCGGGACAGCTTGGCGGAATGCTTCGTCCGGATTACATCATTCCTTTCAAGATACAGAAAGAAAAGGCAGTAGAGATACTGAAGAAACACTGCTCGGACAAGAAGCTTCTGCCGAAAGCCTTCAAAACGGACAACCATATCGAGGAAGTGAAGGGTGTCTATGTTCCGTTCTGGCTGTTTAACGGTACTGCAGATGTGGATATCTACGGAACTGCAACCAGTTCGAATACATATACAAGCGGTGACGAGGAGATAACGAATACAAGACATTACGAGGTAAGGCGTGCCGGAAGGGTGGGCTTTAAGAGAGTGCCTGTTGACGGCTCCAGGGAGATGCCTGATGCCTATATGGAGTCCATAGAACCCTTTGATTACAGTAAGCTTGTGGAATTCAAGACCTCATACCTGCCGGGCTTTATGGCAAATAAATATGATGTGTCAGTGGAGGAATGTGCGGCAAGAGCTGATGAAAGATGTAAGGCAACAGCGGTTCAGCAGATGGAAAGGGATGCCTCTGCGGGCTACGACAGCTTTTCGATCGGAACGCAGACTGTCGTACTTGAGAGGGGAGAGGTCGAATATGCCTTGCTTCCCGTATGGCTGCTGTCTACCAAATGGAAGGACAGGACTTTCCTGTTTGCGATAAACGGTCAAAGCGGAAAGGCTGTCGGAAATCTGCCTATGTCGGTAGGCTTATATGTATTGCTCTTGTTTAAGACTCTGATAATAAGCTCTTTGCTCATCGGACTTATTTCTACGATAATATTCAGTTCACCTATAGGTGGATGGTTATTCGGTTGATGAGGGGGTGACAAGGATGAAAGGAAGAACATTATCACTGGCAGCGATCATTGCCGCTTTGGCAATGTCACTCGGCATGATAGTAAGCTATGCCGATACCAATACCGGAGATACTTATTATGAAGGCACTGAAAGTGCTTACGATACCGAAGAAAGTTATGATGAAGAAGATTCGTATTATACCTCGGAGTATATATTCGATCTTAACATGATCATAGATGATGATACCTATTTCGGGCTTGAGGATGAGGCAAGGAGACTTTCGAATGCATATAACTGCGGAGTCTATGCTGTTATAATCGATAAAATGTCGGATTATGCCTGCCATGATATAGAGGAATTCTCCGAATATGCTTATGAGAATCTGGAATTAGGCAAGGGTGATGCTAAAAACGGCGTACTCTATGCGCTTAGCATAGGGGACAGGAAGTATGATCTGCTTGCATACGGAGACTTCGCCAATACTGCATTTACGGATTACGGCAAGGAAAAGCTCAATAACCGCATCAAGGATAAGCTGTCGGAGGATGACTGGAGCGGTGCGATAGAGGTTTATCTTGAGGGCTGCGGCGATTATCTTGCCAAGGCAAAGGAAGGAAAACCGGTAGATGTATATAAATTCACCGTGGTTAGCCGTTTTTGGACCGGTGCTTTCCTTGGTCTGCTTCCAAGCTTTATCATAGCATTTTTTGTATGCGGCAAGGCAAGACTCAAGCTTAAGTCGGTGCGTATGTCAAGCTCTGCGGCAAGCTACAGCAGAAAGGCAGATGTTGATATCAGGATAAAGGAAGATAAGTATACGCATACGACCACAAGAGTCGTCAAGCTCCATGACGACGATGATGATTCTTCGGGAGGCAGCTCCGGAGGAACCACGGTCAACGACTCCGGATATTCACATAGCAGCGGAAGCTTCTAAAAAAGAAAGCTTACAAATTTGTAACAGCTGTGGCAGGATAAGTTAAATTGTGATACACTCTCGAAGGTGTGCAAAGTGTGACGCACATCATGGGTTGGATCCATGTTTTGTTAAATGGGTCGGTGTGTCAGTATCCGGAATGAATGAAGTTTTTTACGGAGAGGGCATATGCTTAATAATAGTTTTAGGAGATACAGATATGTTAAAAAGGCTTAAGTGTATCGCAGTTGCTGCAACGGTCGTTTCGATCGCACTTAGCAATACAGCGTTTGCCGGAGTTATTTATGCTCCGGGTATAAAGGGCGGCAGTGAGGTCGGACCTTCGGGAGGAGGAGCTTCGGAAGCAACTCCGGGACAGACTCAGACTGTACAGAATCAGTCGCAGACTCCGGTCAATACGGCTCTCGGAACTGCAGGTCAGGGAGTAGAGGCAGATCCTATACTGGGAGAAGCTCCTGTTATTAATGCGGTAATGATCAACGCAGACGGAAGCACCCAGCCGCCGTTTTCAACAGATACGGGTGCTGCAACGGCAGAGGGTGATGCCTTCCAGTCACTTTGGCTTTGCTACGACAGAGCCGTAGGTGATGTTTATTACAGAGTATTCACCGCAGAGCATGGCTGGACACCGTGGGCGATGAACGAGATGAGAACTCCGAATTACGGTGACGGTGCAAAGATCACTGCGGTTCAGATACGTACCAAGGGTCATACAGCCAATATCTACGATGTTTATTACAGAGCAACCTTGAGTGACGGCACACAGCTCGGATGGGCACATAACGGTGAGGCTGCGGGTGCTTTCGGCAACGGCAAGCATATCAAGGCTCTTGAGCTTAAGCTGTTCAAGAAGGGCACAGCCACTACAGGCGGATATCAGCAGGGTGCTGCTTATGAGGGTGTCGTTATCGGAGCAGACGGCAGAGCAAGCTATTCGACCTTCGACGGCAGAGCTTTCACAGGCTGGGCATACGATACAAACAACAATAAGTATTATTTCAAGGATAATCAGATAGTTACAGGCTGGCAGTATATAGACGGCTACAAGTATTATTTTGATGATAAGGGTATAGTTGTTACCGATCTTGAGCCTGTCATAGGACTTACCGGAGATTATATAATCAAACTCAATAAGCCTATGAAGACACTTACGGTATATGCCAAGGATGGTGACAACGGATATATAATTCCGGTCAAGTCCATTCTGACCACCGTCGGCAAAGATACACCTCTCGGTACCTTCAAGGCATACGAGGGCTACAGATGGAAGTATATGCATCCGGCTGACGGAGGAGCATATTACTGCCAGTATCTGCTCAGATTCAAGAACGGTTATATACTTCATTCCATCATTTATCAGGGAGCTGCGGATTCGTACAGACTTCTTGCAGATACCTACAATCAGCTCGGCAAGAACCAGTCCGACGGATGTGTAAGAATGCTCTCCGGTGATGCTGCATGGGTATATTATAACTGCGGAGTCGGAACCCAGATCACTATCTATGAGGATGAATGGGTTACCGGACCGTTTGACAGACCGGCTATCGAGCAGGCTATACCGAGATCACAGAACTTTGATCCTACGGATCCGGTTATTGTGAAGAAGCAGCAGCAGGCTGATGCGGAGGCAAGAGCCGCAGCGGAGGCTGCTCAGCGTGAGGCTGCAACAGGAATAGCTGCGGAGCCGCAGGAGTTAGCACAGTAAGACAGAATCATTTTTCGGGGAGAGACTTTAAGCCGCTCCCCGTCTTTTGCGTAAAAAATAGGGTATCGGATGCGTGGCATCCGGAGAGTCGGGCAGGGAATGTAGGGTATATACACATTCGGCTCAAAGAGGGTGTAAACGGTTAAGGTGCAGGAACAGGGTATAAAGAAAAACGTAATAGCAGGCTTTTTCTGGAAGGCGGCGGAGAGCGGAGGAGATCAGCTGATCACCTTCTTCATTTCCATTATATTGGCGCGTCTCCTGGGACCGGAAAAATACGGAACCATGTCGGTTATGCTTATATTCATAACCATAGCGAATGTTATCATACAGAACGGATTCCAGACCGCGCTTATACAGAAAAAAGAGATCAACGAGGCAGACCTAAGCTCAGTGTTTTGGGTTGGACTTATCATATCGGCAGTGCTTTATGTGCTTATATTCCTTACGGCACCGATAACCGCTGATTTCTTCGGAGATCCTGATATAGTGCCTATGCTGAGGGTGTTGTCGCTTTTGCTGTTTACCGGATCGGTCGTATCCGTAGAGATGGCTATAGTTGCAAGAAGGATGTCCTTTGGCATGCAGTGCAGGGCAACCATACTTGCCGATATCATATCGGGAGCCATAGGAGTTGCGGCAGCACTTAGGGGACTCGGCACCTGGGCACTCATACTCCAGCAGCTTATCAAAAATGCCGCACTGATGCTTATACTGAATATAAGTCTCGGCTGGAGACCTATGTTCATAGTATCGGCAGAGAGGATAGGCGCACTGTTTTCCTACGGCTGGAAGGTACTCGTGTCCGGACTCATAGATACGATCTACACCAATATATACACGCCTGTTATATCAAAGCTCTATAACTCGGCTATGGTAGGCTATTACAACAGAGGCAACCAGTTTCCTCAGGTCATAGTCTTTTCCATGGCGCAGACCATGCAGGCGGTCATGCTTCCGGCATTTTCCAAGACACAGTCCGATAAGGAGATGGCAAGGAAAATGCTTCGCCGTGCGATAAAGCTCTCAAGCTTTGTAATGTTTCCGATGATGTTCGGCATCATGGCAACAGCGGAGCCTATAGTAAGGATACTACTCGGAGAGCAGTGGATGCCGGCGGTGCCTTTGCTCAGATTGTGCTGTCTTTCCTACAGTGTATGGCATCTGCATGTTGCCAATCTTCAGGCTATAAATGCCAACGGACGAAGCGACATCTATCTTAAGCTTGAGATCATCAAGAAGCTTGTAGGTACGGCTGTGCTTGTTTTAAGTGTCAGGATGGGAATCACCGGAATGATACTGATGAAGGCTTTGGTGGATTATCTCACCACCTTTATTAACGGATATCCGAACAAGGATATAATCGGATACGGACCGGCGGCACAGTGGAACGATATACTTCCGGAATTTTGCCTGGCAGCAGCTATGGCAGTCGTTGTATATCTGCTTCAGGTAATCTTCGTGGTATTCGGTATCATAGATATGGGCAGTACAGGAGGTGCCGTGATAGGACTTGCTATAGCTGTGGCGGCGGGAGTGGTTATATATCTTGCTGCAGCGATCTTCTTTCGTGCGGAGAGTCTGAGATATCTGATAGAGACCGTGAAGCTATATACAGGGAAAAAGGAAGCTGATCAAGCCTAAGAGATCAGACGGTGGTGCTCTGCCGGATAAGAGAGCCAATAAGGCTATATAGAAACAATGCTGATCTTTTGAGAGACAGTATAGAGCTAAATATAAGGGATAAGCGGTGAAAAGCCGTGTGTGAACATGCACAGATCAAAGCCGGTGTAGATATGGAAAAAGCATTAAGTAGTATAGAATTTGTCAAGGAATATTGCGGAAGCCGCATTTACATGAAACGGGATGATAAGATCCCGTTTTCTTTTGGAGGAAATAAGGTAAGGATAGCCGGTGAGCTGTTTGATGATATCAGGAAAGGCGGCTATACGGCTGTCATAAGTTACGGCTCAGCAAGTTCCAATATGAACAGGGCAATTGCCGATACTGCCAAGCTTAATAATATAAAGTGCTATTGCATTATCAAAAAGGAACCCGGAGCTGCCGGGACTGAAAATGAGCGTCTGGTAAAGCTGTCGGGCGCCGAGATAATATACTGTGGCGGGAATGATGTTAAGGCTTGCGTTGAAGCAGTGATCGACAGTTCTGTGTCGGAAGGATATAAGCCTTATTACATCTACGGAGACAGCACGGGCAAGGGAAATGAAGCAGCTCTTATGAGAGCCTCTTATAAGGAATATGGGGAGATACTTGCCTCAGAACGTGAAGAGAACATTGAATTTGATGCCATAGTACTTACTGTGGGCACGGATATGACCATATCGGGACTTGCGGCAGCAATGAGCGATAGTCTTGCCGAGGGTAAGACAGCGCACAGCTGTAAGCTTGTAGGTATATCAGCCGCACGAAGCAGGGAAAGTGTAATGAGTCATATCGGAGAGGATATGATGAGCTTTTTCGGAGGTGACGGCCAAAGGATAAGAGTGCTTCCGGAGATAAAGGACGAGTATCTGTGCGGAGGATACGGAAAATATAATGAGCATATCGAGGCTGTGATAAGAGAAGCGGAGTCAAAAGGCATCCCGCTTGATCCCTGCTATACCGGAAAAAGCTGGTGGGGTATGTTAAGTGAGATCGAAAAGGGCGGCATCTGCGGAAACATACTCTTTATCCATACCGGAGGCTACCCTGTATATCTTGATTGGAAGAATACGCTGTGATATGAGTATGCCCTGCAAAGCTTCTGATTTGCAGCACCGCTTAAGTGACTTGCGGCATCCGGGAGCTTAAGTTTTACTAAATAAGCAAACTGTGATAATATACGCGCATGAATATCAATACCGAAGAAAAGAATACAGACAGGCCGAACAAAGAAAAAAGTGATGTTCTGCTTATTATTCCTGCTTATAACGAAGCGGGAAATATAGAGAGGGTGGTTGACGAGCTTATATCAGATTACCCTCAGTTTGATTATGTTGTCGTGACTGACGGACCTACGGACGGTACTGACCGTATCTGTGCCTACAGAGGCTATAATACCGTCAATCTTCCGCAGAACATGGGACTTGCCATGTGTTTTCACAACGGAATGCAGTACGCCGCAAGGATGGATTATAAGTATGCTGTGCAATTTGACGGAGACGGACAGCACAGACCGGAATATATAGAGGCAATGAAGAAAAAGGCCGACGAGGGCTATGATATCGTCATGGGCTCTCGCTTCATAGGACTTGAAAATGATATGAGTCCTATGAGGAGTCTGGGCTCTTATATCATTAAGACAGCCATCTTGCTTAAGACCGGAGCAAGAGTAACAGATCCTACCTGCGGACTCAGACTCTATGACAGAAAGCTCATCAGACTTTTTGCGGAGCGTACAGATCTTGCACCCGAGCCGGATACCGTTGCGAGACTTATCAGACACGGAGCAAGGGCTGCAGAGGTTCCGGTAAAGGTATCGGAGCGTGAGAACGGTGAATCCTATCTGAGACCTTTGAAGGCCGCAAAGTATATGTACAGGATGATAACGGCTATTCTGTTTGAAAAGTAAGTCAGGGCATGTCAGTAAGCGATAATACTATTAAAAAAGATTATTTCTGGAATACTGTGGGAAGCGGCATCTATGCGCTTTCCTCTATGCTGTTGGCATTTGCGGTAATGCATATAGCAGGACCCGACGACGGAGGCATATTCGGTTTCGGTTTTTCGACCTTTGGGCAGCAGATGTTCATAATAGCATATTTCGGCATCAGACCATTTCATATAACGGATTCGGCATACGAATACAGCTACTCTGATTACAGGAAGCTAAGACGCATCACGGCACTCGGAGCTGTGGCTGCCGCATTTTTGTATCTCGGATTTATGTACATAACGGACAGCTACACATTTAGAAAGGCGGCTATAGTATTCCTGCTTGCACTCTATAAGACAGCCGACGGAATAGCAGATCTGTATGAATCGGAATGTCAGAGAGTGGGGGTGCTTTGGGCAGGCGGCAAGGAGCTTGCGATACGAACACTGCTTGCATCTGTAACACTTATAATAAGCCTGATATGCACAGGGGATGTGCTTTTATCCTCTGCACTTGCGGTGCTGGCACAGTTTATATGCATAATCATATTTAAGCGTTATTCAGAAACAAGATTTTTCGGGGCAGTCTGCAGCAGTTCCGGCAAAAATGGCTGCACGAAGCTTGCCAAGAGCACCTTGCTCCTGTTCTTGTCGGTATTCGTTGATTTTTATATCTTTTCGGCATCCAAATATGCGATAGATCATTATCTCACAGATGCGGACAGCGGTATCTTCAATATACTCTTTATGCCGACCTCTGTAATATATCTTGCAGCCAATTTCATAATAAAGCCGTATATGACAAGGCTCTCTGTGCTGTATGAGGACAGAGCTCTTGATGAGTTTGGAACTATAGTAAGGAAGCTTAGGACTGCGGTCATACTTATGTCTGCCGCAGCAATTGCGGGAAGCCTCCTGCTTGGAAGACCTGTCTTAAGCATATTGGAATTTATGCTCGGAGCGGAGTATAAAGGAGCTTTAAGCTCGAGGAGCCTTATATTCGTATTCATAATACTCGGCGGCTGCTTCTATGCGGCATCCAATCTGTATTATTACATACTTGTCATCATGCGCAGACAAAAGCTGATATTTATTATCTATCTTGTAGTGGCTGCGCTTGCCTTTGTCCTCAGCAATGCAGTGGTTGCCCGGTTCGGACTTGAAGGTGCGGCGGTAATATATCCCTGCTATATGGCAGCAGCGACGGCGGCATTTGCATTTGCATGCGGAAATATCCTTAAAAATGAGAGAAATAAAGACCTTTGACATAATCATACCAAGTTATAAGCCGGGGAAGAAATTTCTGCGGCTTTTTGAAATGCTCAAGAAGCAGAAACTTCCATACAACAGACTCATAGTTATCAACACAGAGCGTAAGCTTATGAGTGAGGAGATAAGAGGTAAGCTGCTTGCGGACGACAGGACTCTGCTTCGGGATATAAGTGCGGAGGAGTTCGATCATGCGGCAACAAGGAGTCTCGGAGTAAGCTTATCCGAGGCAGATGCATTTATATGTATGACAGATGATGCTGTGCCGGATAACAAGGAGCTTACCAAGCGGCTTATTGATGGACTAAGCAAGGATACGCTTGCAGCAATGTGCTATGCAAGACAGCTTGCGGCTCCGGATGCGGACGAGGCGGAGAGATATGTTAGGATATTTAATTATCCGGCAGGATCATGTGTAAAGAGTAAGGCTGACAAGCCGAGGCTCGGCATAAAGACTTATTTTGCTTCGGATGTGTGCTGTGCATACAACAGAGAGATATTCGACAGTCTCGGGGGCTTTGTTGATCGGGCGGTATTTAACGAGGATATGATATATGCAGCTGCGGCAGTAAATGCGGGCTACAGAATAGTATATGCAGCAGAAGCGAGAGTGGTGCATTCGCACAATTATACCGCCATGCAGCAATTACACAGAAATTTCGATCTCGGAATGAGTCAAGCAATGCATCCTGAGGTGTTTGCGGGGCTTAAGTCCGAGGGCGAGGGATTGAAGCTTGTAAAGGCAACGGCAAAGCATCTCATAACAAGCGGTCATGCAGCGGAGCTTCCTGCATTTATATGGAGGACGGGCTTTCGGTATATTGGCTACAGAGCAGGTAAGCTCTATGACAGGCTGCCGAAGACAGCTGTAAGAGCTTTGGCTATGAATAAAAGATTTGCGTATAAGCTGACAGAGCTAAAATAGTAAGCTTACAGAGCTATAGTAATAAGCTTAGTCGGGAAAAAGGAACGGGAGAAACGGATAAAGATGAAAGCAGTCATTATGGCAGGCGGAAAAGGTACAAGGATAAGAAGTGTGGCTTCGGACATTCCAAAGCCCATGATACCTGTGCTTGATAAGCCTGTATTGGAATATCAGATAGAGAACCTGAAAAAATGCGGTATCACCGAGATCATACTTGTAACAGGCTATCTCAATGAGTCTGTAAGTTCATATTTCGGAAACGGAGAGAGCTTTGGTGTGGACATCTCGTATTTCAACGAAGATACAGCTATGGGTACTGCGGGAGCACTCTATTATCTCAGGCAGGACGGAAGACTTAATGAGGACTTTCTGCTTATAATGGGAGATCTCATGCTCTCTGTTGATTTTGTGCGTTTTATGAATGCACACAAGAGCTCCGGAGCAGGCATTACTCTCTTTGTTCATCCAAATTCGCATCCTTTTGATTCGGATATAGTGGTAACGGATGAGGTCGGAAGACTTTCGGATTTTACAGAGGATAAATGCGGATTAAATGCCGTGATAAAGCACAAAACTCCGGGTCTCAGTAAGCCGGTAACAGGCATAATAAGCAAGAAGGCTGAACGCGGGGAGCATTTTTATTATCATAATCAGGTAAATGCCGGAATATATGCAATATCTCCGAGAGTGGCCAAGCTTGTGGCGGAGCCAAAGGAGAAGATAGACCTCGATAAGGATATAGTAAGGCCGCTTATAGAAAAGGGCGAGGTGTATGCGTATCGCTCTACAGAGTATGTCAAGGATATGGGCACTCCGGAGCGTTACAACGAGGTGACTGAGGCTGTGCGAACCGGTGCGGTAGAGAGACGTAATCTCACAAACCGTCAGCGCTGTGTATTCTTAGACAGAGACGGTACTGTAAATGTTGAAAAGGGCTTTCTCAATAATGCCGAAGACATGGAGCTGCTTCCTGGTGCTGCGGATGCGATCAGAAAGCTCAATGCTTCGGAATATCTGACGGTACTTATAACCAACCAGCCTGTTATAGCAAGGGGCGAGTGCAGCTTTGAGGGACTGGATGAGATACAGAAGAAATTCGATACCCTGCTCGGAAGAGAAGGTGCATATATAGATGCAGTCTATTATTGTCCGCATCATCCGCACAGCGGCTTTGAAGGAGAGGTAAAGGAACTTAAGTTTGAATGCCGCTGCAGAAAAGGCAGATCCGGCATGATAGAGGATGCCGTAAGAGAGCTTAACATCGACAGTACAAGCTCATGGATGGTAGGCGACAAGACCTCCGATGTGGAATGCGGCAAGGGCGCAGGCTGCAGGACAGTCTTGCTTCAGACCGGAGCAAACGGCAGTGACGGAAGGTTTGACGAGCCGGCGGATCTTGTATGCAGGAATCTTGCCGAGGCAGTCGATAAGATACTTAAGGCATGAGGATAGTTAAGACAAAACAGCTTAATCGGAGACAATACAGGGCAATAGCAGGAATAGTCGATAAGTCAAATGCTTATGACGGAACGGACTACGGCTTCCCGGAGGATGCGGACATTTATTATTTGCTTTATCTTCCGCTCAGGACTCAAGACCCGGGCGTTGCGGCTGTGTCCGGGAATGCCAGAAAGCCTGGAAAGCGCGTAAGGCGTGATGAGCTCGCAGCCTATATAGCACTTTATTCCATGGGGGACAGCTATGACGGACGCAGGATATATGAGCTTAGTGCGGCAACCATGCCGGACAGAAGACAAAGCGCATGCTTTGACAGGCTCTTGTCTGCGGCTCATAAGAGAATAGAGGATACTGCCGTAAGATATGCGGTATATGAGTCAAAAGATGTCAAGGCTGCACTTCTTAGACGTGGGGCTCAACATGATCATGACGAACTTATGCTGGGGCTTGAATTAACCGGGCTGCAAGCCGGAACAGCAGAAATACCTGAGGATTATGAGACGGATGACAATACCGGATACGTCAG
>JAUNWP010000026.1:11716-17004 GCA_030540255.1 Eubacteriales bacterium
ACTTATTATGATAGTAAGATTTCTGAAAAAAGAGAGCAAGACAAAGAAATTGATGGGCGGTTTGTTATTTACGGCCTATCTTCTTGTGTTGCTCTATTTTACGGTATTTTCGGAGTCTTTGGGACGAACAGGATCCGGCAGTGAACTCAGATATAATCTCGTGTTGTTTACAGAGATCAGGCGTTTCTGGGTCTATCGGGAGCAGCTTGGCATGTGGGCGTTCTTCCTCAATATATTCGGTAATATTATTGCATTTATTCCCTGCGGATTTTTGCTGCCGAGCATATTTGAAGACAGAAGAGGGCTTATTGAAAATGTATTCGCAGGCTTTATGATAAGCTTCATTATAGAATGTACCCAGCTGGTATTCAGAGTCGGAAGCTTTGATGTGGATGATATGCTGCTTAATACAAGCGGGGCCGCAATAGGGTATCTTTGCTGGGCGGCAGTATATGTGTATGTCAACAGGAAGTATCAAGAACGCAAAGTGATGATAAGGGAAATAGAGCTTGAAGATTAAAACAAAGAGAAAGCGTTATTCTTATATAAAATATCCTTTCAGCAAGACAGGACTTTATTGTCTGGCAATAGCTTTTGTCTCGGCATTGCTTACGGCAGTCACTGTTTTCAAGGCGATAGATTCCGATACCGGGGTGAGTCTTTTTATTGCTGCCGTAGGTTTAAGCGCAATACTTACCGATCTCTGCGGTATCGTTTTTTTATTTAATGCGCTTAAGGAAAAGGAAAAAAATCATAGTTTAACTCTTTTGGGAGGAGCAATGCTCATTGCCGTGCTTGCAGCATGGGCAGTGATCTTTGTCGCCTGAACGGTATTTTGAACAGAACAGATATAGAAAATATGGAAGAAAATATAGTACAGATAGATTTCAGTGATGAGGCTTACGAGGAGAGATACAAGCTTGTATCCGAACGTGTTGCGGAGTTTCCGGGAGGCCTCACAGGAGCCGCAGGAGAATATTTTTCGGCTGTTAAGCATATAGCAGAGCTCTGCTATGCGGAGAGAAATGCAAAGACACACAGCAGAGCCGTTAACGAGGCTCTGTATGCCGAACTTGGCGAAGAAGGATATAAGGATTCGTTTCTAAACACAGAGTATGCGGTAAAGCGTTTCGGCAGCATAGGTACTTTGCTCAGCGTATGGTATGCCGAGTTCAGAGGTATAATCCCATTTACATTTGAAAACAGGATAAAGGACGTTACGGTAATACTTGAGACCGTAATGCAGCTTTACTGTGCCTTTGAGGAAAAGGGTACAGCTGAGCCTGATGAGGCATTTTTTGACGAGATCAATAAGATAATCTATTCATATATCTATGATTATACGGATGAATTCGTTGAAGCTTATATAGCAAGAGAGACAGAGCCGGGATATTCATTTGCAAAGGACATAGTTATGAATGCGGATCTGTCTGACCTTGGCGATGATTCATATCTCTACTCCTACGGTGAATATATCACAGATGAGGAGAGGCTTACCGCCAAGCTTATGAATAAGCTTTCGGAGTCCGATATAGAACGCATGGCAAGGGCATATACAAGAGGCTATATCAAGGGCTTTGCCATGACCGGCAAGGATGTAAGCAAAAAGTCAGTGGTATCCTGCTATCTCCCGATAGGACTTGAGAGATTTATGCGCTGTGCCGTTAAGCAGTTCGAGGAAGCAGGACTTAAATGCGTTATCAACCGCAATCCGGTGCATCTTATCAATAAGAAGAATACTGCCAATATCAAGCCGGGCTTCTATGGGGCATGCAATCCGGAATGCGATTACGATCACAAGGAGGATATGGCACTCTTTTGGGGTGACAAGCTTAAGGCAAAGAAGCTTGAAGCCCTGAAGGCGGCATATGAGGCGCATGCCGATATGCTTAAGGAGGCATCGGGACATGCCTGTGTGGAGATATTCGGAAGAAAGGGCAGGGAGCCTAGGGTCAAGACTGAAAATGCGGCCTATTCCGAACATCAGAAAAAGGTTACGCGAGAGTATGCCTTTAAGGCACATGAGATAGCCGAAGCCTATATGCCGGATGAGGAGATAAGCTTTACCATAATTGCATGGCCGACTCCTTCGATAGCAGGAGATATCTCTGAGCATAAGTCTGATGAGGGCTTTGAGCGCCGTTATGAGGAGATATTCAGAGAGATAATAGATATCAATACTCTTCCGGAGGAAAAGTGGCAGCAGATACAGCAGAAGCTTATAGATGCGCTTGATACGGCAGACCATGTCGAGATCAAAGGAACTCCGGGAAATGAGACGGATCTAAGAGTAAGTCTGCATAAGCTTGCGGACCCGGATAAGCAGACCAATTTCGAAAACTGTCTGTCGGATGTCAATATCCCGGCTGGAGAGGTATTTACCTCACCTTTGCTTAAGGGAACAGACGGAAAGCTCCATGCGGGATATGTTTATATCGGAGGATACCTCTTTAAAGATCTTAAGATAAGCTTTGAAAACGGCAGAGTGAGTGATTATTCCTGTGCAAATTATGAGGATATCGAGCAGGGAAGAGAGCTTATCAGAAAAGTAATATTCAAGGATCGTGAGAAGCTTCCTATGGGTGAGTTTGCAATAGGAACAAACACTGTTGCCTATGCCGCTGCGGAAAAATTCGGGATAGCGGATAAGATGCCGGTGCTTATTGCGGAGAAGACAGGTCCGCATTTTGCGGTAGGAGATACCTGTTATTCCTACGAAGAAGATATAGAGACCTTTAATCCGGACGGAAAACAGATAGTTGCGCGTGAAAACGAGTGTTCGGCATTGAGAAAGACAGATCCGGAGCAGGCATATTTTGCGGTGCATACGGATATAACACTTCCATACTCGGAGCTTGGACTGATCAGAGCCGTAAATGCGGAGAACTCGACGGATATTATAAGAAACGGCAGATTTGTGCTCCCGGGAACAGAGGAGCTTAACGAGGCACTTGATAAAAATGAAGAATAATAACAATCTTTTTAAAAAGATAGGACTTCTTGCCTGCTGCGGACTGATGAGCTTAGCTGTGACAGCCTGCGGCGGCAATAAAGCTTTAGCAAAAGCGGAAGAGTCGGAGACTGAGGCTGAGACCGAAGCCGAGGCCGAGGCAGAGGGACTGAGTACCGAGGGTGAAGATGAGACAGAGCTCGAGTCATCAGAGACCACTTATGCCAATCTCACCGATTATGACGAATCGATAGCAGTAATGGAGCAAAGTTCTGTGGGAGACGAATCTCCTTATTACGGAATTATGTATGCAAGCGTGCTTGACATTAACGGCAATCAGGGAGACAGCAATACCGTATATACCTTCAAGGACAAGAAGGATCCGGAAAATGCATGGTCGGTGACAGGACTTGAGATCGCGGATATAGAGGCAGATCTTGTTACCGGAAATGATGTGGTCATACTTTTCCACGGAGATATAGTAAAGGATGCCGAGGAACTTGAATTCATAGCTGTTCTTCCGGACGGTAATTACAGCTTAAAGCAGGCCGAAGGAACGACGCTTAGCAATACCATGAGTGTATTTGCGCTTGAGACCGCTGATAACAATACTATAGAGTTCATCAAGGACAACTGTAAGATGGATGAAGATGCCATGAAGTCAGACAGCGGAGATAAGATAAAGGTATATTATGCAGACGGGGGAGAGCTCGGTAATTTCCCGCTCAGAATAGTTAAGCAGTGATGAGTATGAGATTAAAGGCAGAGGATTTCTCAATAGAGGCAATAGCAGAATCCGGGCAGACCTTCAGGATAGTTAAGACCGACAATGATGACTGGAGGGTAACTGCTTTCGGAAAAGTGCTTGATATAAGAGACGTCGGCAATGGAGAATATGAGCTTTCCTGCACCGAGGAGGAATTTGCCCGTATATGGAGAGGATATTTCGATCTCGATACGGACTATACCGTATACAGAAGCCTTGCGTTGCCTGAGGACGAATATCTGAGACAGGCCATAGAGTTCGGAAGCGGTATAAGGATGCTTAATCAGGAACCGTGGGAGATGCTTATTTCTTTTATTATCTCTCAGAGAAAATCTGTTCCGGCCATAAGGACCTCCGTAGAGAGACTCTCCGAGCGCTTCGGAGCGGCTATAGAGGGACATCCGGGCTCATATGCATTTCCAAAGCCTGAAGCACTTGCAAACGCGGATGTATCCGAGCTTGCGGCATGCGGACTAGGCTACAGGGTGGATTACATAAGAGAATCTGCGCAGCTTGTCTGCTCCGGAGAACTTGATCTTGATGAACTTGCAAAGTTTGACACCGAAGAGCTTATTGACAGACTTATGCAGCTTAAGGGTGTAGGAATCAAAGTCGCATCCTGTGTGGCTCTTTTCGGATATCACAGGCTCGATACGGTTCCGGTGGATGTATGGATGAAGAGAGTGATAGATACCGTATACAACGGCGAGCTGCCTGCTGCCTACAAGCCGTATGCCGGTGTTTTGCAGCAATATATGTTTAATTATGCGAGACTGAATAATGTAGGAGTTTAGACCTTTTGAAAATAAAGATCCGAAAAAAACTTAAGACGCTTACAACAGCCTTACTTACTGCCGTGCTCGGTGCCGGCAGTACTTTTTGTCCGATAACTTCCTATGCGGCGCAGTCATGGGTAGCTCTCAATGAAGAACTGACCGCAGAGGGTGCGATAGTCATGGATGCAGATTCGGGTGCCGTGCTCTGGGGCAAGAATATAGACACTCAGTATTGTCCGGCATCGATAACAAAGCTTATGACAGGACTTGTGGTGCTTGAAAACTGCTCTTTGGACGAGGAGGTTACGGTAACAAGCGAGGCTGTCAGCAATCTTGAATCGGGAGCAAGTGCCGTAGGGCTTGCGGCAGGAGATGTGCTTACCGTGGATGAGCTGCTGCATGCAATGCTCTTAAGATCCGCAAATGATGCAGCCAATGTTCTTGCCTGCTATGTGTCGGGAGACATTGACAGCTTTGCGGAGAAAATGACGCAAAGAGCAAAGGAATTAGGCTGCAAAAATACCATATTCCGTAATCCGAGCGGACTTACAAAGCCTGAAAATGTTACCACAGCTTACGATATGGCACTTATAGCCGCAGAGTGTGCGCGTACTCCCGGATTTCTGGAGGTAGAGAGTAAGTTAAGCTACAAGATAAGAAGAGACAGCAAATACCCCGATGGCTTTACGGTCCATCAGGAGCATAAGATGATATTAAAAGGGACCGCATACAGCGATTCGAGGGTCATAGGCGGAAAGACAGGCTTTATCAAGGCAAGCGGAAATACTCTGGTGAC
>JAUNWP010000026.1:17104-29196 GCA_030540255.1 Eubacteriales bacterium
GGGTCATAGGCGGAAAGACAGGCTTTATCAAGGCAAGCGGAAATACTCTGGTGACTATAGCCGAGGATAAAGGACTGCGTCTTGTTGCGGTGGTGCTAAAGGATAAGAATCCCGCACATTATCTGGATACCGAAAAAATGCTTGATTTCGGCTTTGATAATTTTGAGAGCAGGAAGATATCGGATCCTGTGGGAGATTATGCCGTGATAGACAGACTGATCGCAGACAAGATCATTGAGAGTAATAATTCCGATATAAGAGCGGAGGGTGAAGCCAAGATCACTCTTCCAAAGGGCGCGGATCTTGCCGATGTCAAGGTATCATATGATTACAATATCAAGGACGGGGCACCCGAAGGGGCTGTTGCAAAGATGATATTTAAGTATGACGGAGTGAATGTCGGAAATACCTATATAATTAATGATAAGGTCTCGGATATTGCCGTGGAAGTCGACGAAGGCAAAAAGAAGGGCTTTGCTCTTAATATTCCGGCAGGCAGGATCTTGTCGGCAGGCCTGATATGCATAGTGCTTGCGGCTGTGATCGCAGTTATATTTGTCATAAGAAACCGCATCAGACTTGACAGAGAGCGTGATGAATTAAGAAGGGCAAGAAGACTGAGGAGACTGCGTGAGCTTGATATGAGCGAGGATGAATTCAGAGAGCTGGTAAGACGCAGCCGGAGCAGAAAAAGAAAATAATGGACAGTATTATAAAAAAATTCATTAACTATGAAACCGTCAGCTATATTATTGTCGGTGTGCTGACGACACTTGTTGATTATATCGTTTTCGCTATAGTAAATGAGTCGCTTAAGCCGGGCCTGGGTACTGACAGGGCAAGCTTTATCGCAACAATAGTATCGTGGATAGCGGCTGTCGCATTTGCATATGTAACAAATAAACTTGCGGTCTTTAAGAATTTTAATTTCAGACCTAAGTATCTTATAAAAGAAATCGGCTCCTTTTTCGGAGCAAGACTTATAAGCGGAGTGATAGTGCTTATATTCATGTGGGTGGCTGTGAGCGTGCTCTCGTGGAATGAGTACATCTCCAAGCTTATATCCTCTGCATTCAATATGGTGTTTAATTATGTTGCAAGCAAGCTCTTCATCTTCAAAAAGTAAATATGTATATCTTGCGGCATTTTTCACACCTGTGATATTGCTGGCTGTAATCATAATATGCGGAGGTTCGTTTCCTTTCGGAGATAATTGCATACTTAAGACTGACATGTATCATCAGTATGCACCGTTTTTCTCGGAATTCAGGGAAAAGCTTCAGCACGGAGGCTCGCTGAAATTCACCTGGGATCTCGGACTCGGAGTAAATTTTATTGCGATAATAGCATATTATCTCGCAAGCCCCTTCAACCTTCTGATACGTTTTGTAAATGAGAACTATACCATAGAATTCATGAGCGTCATGATAGTGCTTAAGGCAGGCTTCTCGGCTCTTACCATGGCGATGTATCTGAGATACCGTGCACCCAAGGAATATTTCGGAGCATATTTATTCAGCTTGTTCTATGCTTTGAGCGGTTATTACTGCGCCTATTACTGGAATATCATGTGGCTTGACTCCATAGCTGTATTTCCGCTTGTTATCCTCGGAATGGAACGACTGATAAAGGGAGCGGGAGGAGCCGGCTATGCGGCAGCTTTGGGATATTGTATTTTGTGCAATTACTATATCTCCATAATGGTATGCATTTTCTTGATAATATATTTCTTTATGTTCTCGGCACTCACGGGCTTTGAGGAAGGCTTTGCCGGCTTTGTTAAGACAGGCATAAGATTTGCTTTCTGGAGTCTTGTGGCAGGGGGTGTTGCGGCGGTATTTCTGCTGCCGGAGATATGTGCTCTGTCAGCCACGGCATCAAGCGAATCCACATTTCCAAAGACTGTCAGCGAGTACTTCGGCATCTTCGATATGCTTGCGAGACATATGCCGGGAGTCGAGACGGAGCAGTGGCTTAAGCATTATCCCAATATTTACTGCGGAAGCTTTGTGTATCTGCTGTTCGGACTGTATCTCGTGGCAAAACGCATACCGCTTAAGGAAAAGGCAGCTTATGTAGCGCTTGCTTTGTTTATGCTTGCGGGCTTTGCGATAAATGTGCTCAACTTTATATGGCACGGCTTCAGATACCCTAATTCACTGCCGGCAAGACAGTCGTTTATATATTGTTTTATTGTTATCTATATGTGTTTCAGGGTATATGAGAACAGACGGTATATAACAAAAAGGGATACAGGCATTGCTCTTGCGGGAAGTCTTGCATTTATCATACTGGCGCAAAAGCTCATAGATAATGATGAATTCGGCTTCGGGATATTTTATGCGGCTATAGTTTTAACGGCAGCTTATGCAGGAATACTGCATGCATACCGCAGCGAGAGCGTAGGCAATAAGGCTGTAGTGGGACTGCTGATGTTCGTTGTTGTGGTCGAGCTTGCCGCAAACACCGCGATCACCTCATTTACGGTAACATCGCGCAGCGCATATATTAAAAACAATGCAGAGATAAAGGAACTTGTTGCCGAGGTAAGATCCGAGGATCCGGGATTGTATCGTTTCGAGAGGATAAACCGCAAGACCAAGGACGATGGGGCATGGCTCAATTTTCCTGCTGTGTCACTCTTCAGCTCTATGGCAAATGCGGACTGCTCGGATTTCTTTAAGGCAGTGGGCTGCGAATCCTCGACAAACGCCTACAGTATAACAGGCTCGACTCCGCTTATAGATATGCTCTTCGGAATAAAGTACGGCATTTACGGCAACGCTCAGCCGGACAAAGAAGGCGTAGAGCTTAAGACAAACGGGGAGAATATATTTATATATCAAAACAAGTACAGCCTGCCGATAGGGTATATACTTCCGCAGAAGCTTGCGAGCGGATGGATGCTTGATCTTGACGATCCGGTGCTCGTGCAGAATTCGTTTTGTGACAGTCTGGCGGTGGATCAGATATTAAAGCCTGTAGAGCTTGATGGCGGAGGAGGAAATCAGAGCGTTACTCTAAGCACAGACGGTGAGTATTATGCCTTTGCCGGAAATGCGAAAACCGAGACGGTTACAGTAAGCAGATCGGATTCCAAGAAGAGCTATGAGCATCTGGACAGAAGATTTCTGATGGAGCTCGGCAGCTGCAGCAGCGGGGAACGCCTGGAGTTTTGTGCCGACGACGGTACGAATGCGGATATCAGATTATATAGATTTGATTATAGCGTTTTAGCCGACATTTATGATAAAATGAGCGGGCAGGTGCTGGAGGTAAGCGAGTACGGTGACGACTTCATTAAGGGAAGCATAGATGTCGATGCACGGAGCTTAGGCTACGGAAGCGACAAGGCTTTGATGCTTGTAAGCACCCCTTATGATGAGGGATGGTCGGTCAAGCTTGACGGAGAGCCTGTTGAGTTGTATAAAGGATTAGATACATTTGTAAGCTTTTATGTAGGAAGCGGACATCATACCGTAGAGATGAGTTACGAGCCCAAGGGCTTCAGACTCGGCATATACATAACGCTTATAAGCCTTGCGATACTTGCATTGTCAGGCATAGTAACGGTTATCGGCAAACGCAGGCATAAGGCTGCGATGCTTCGAATAAATAACAATGATCAAAAGCATGAGGAGACAGACACATGACATTATTAGAGCAGTGGAGAATTAAAGCATACGGCAATGAGCTGGATGAGAGATCCAGAGATCAGCTTTGGAATGATTATTTTGCTGTAGAGAAAGGTATCTACGAGAGAATACTTAAGGATCTTTCAAAGGTATATGAGGGAACCGTAGATGAGCTTGCCAAGGAGTTTGGTACAGATCAGCAGACTATGGTAGGTTTCCTTGACGGTATCAATGAGTCACTTAAGGACTATGAGAACCCTATCGATACTATGGATGAGACAACAAAGCTCAAGATCGAGATCGATCCGGAGAAGCTCTATTACAACATGGTAGGAGCAAAGGCTGACTGGCTCTACGGACTTCCTGAGTGGGACGCACTTCTTTCAGAGGAGAGAAGACATGAGCTCTACAAGGAGAACAAGGCTTCGGGAACCGTTAAGCGTGAGGGCAAGAAGGTATATCCTAACGATCCTTGTCCGTGCGGAAGCGGCAAGAAGTACAAGAAGTGCTGCGGAAAGAACGCCTGATAAGAGAAGCTGAGGGCTGCATCCGGTCGTGATCGGTCGGCTGTGTTGGTTTTGCGGCTTTAGCTGCATTGTTCGCGGCAATGCTTATCGGCCGAATCTGATACAAGGCAATAAATAAAGGCTTTCGCTCAAGTTAGAGTGAAAGCCTTTTTAAAACTATTTAATATTTAAGAAAACCGTAATATCGGTGTATTGATCAAAGCTTAACAACGTTTGCAGCCTGCTGACCTTTAGGTCCGTCTAAAATATCAAATTCAACGGCCTGTCCCTCATCGAGTGTTTTGTATCCTTCCATATTGAGACCCGAATAGTGAACAAATACATCTCCTCCGTCCTCACGTGAGATAAAGCCGTAACCCTTCTGGCTGTTAAACCATTTAACAGTTCCTTTCATTTCTATCCTCCTATAACATGCCCTTCGGCAAAATATACATTCTGCCAACGATTATTTAACACCCTTATGTGCAAAAAGTCAATAAAAGCCGCGTGTCAGGACACATTTTGTCAGATTGTTTGAAAATATTGCCTGAAAACTGTTATAATTTACCTCATGATAAATGATAATAAAACAAAAAAAATAAGCTTTTACGGATTGTGCCTTGCTTTGGGGCTTGTTTTGTCCTATGCGGAGGCAGTGATCCCCATCAACATAGGTATACCGGGAGCAAAGCTGGGGCTGCCTAATATAGTCACCGTGCTGCTTATGTATTCGGCGGGAAATGCCGCAGCCTTTACAATAGGTCTGCTGAGGATAGTGCTGAGCGGGTTCATGTTCGGCAATCTGTTTGCGATAGCTTATTCCGCAGCGGGACTTTGTGCAAGCTTTGCTGTCATGGCATTGCTTAAAAAAAGCGGAGGCTTCGGTATGATAGGAGTAAGTACTGCGGGAGGAGTAATGCATAACATAGGCCAGATAGCCATTGCGGTATTACTTACCAACGGTTCTGTGCTCAGTTACCTGCCGGTGCTGCTTACAGCGGGAATCATTGCAGGAATAGTCATAGGCATATTGAGCGGCATACTGAATAAGCGCCTATCGGTATTCTTAAAAAAGCTTAGCTAAAGCTTAATGAAATTACCATGTTTAGCAGGCATATATATGGTATAATAAATTACTATGAATCAGAGAAATAACGGAAACAAAAAGAAAAACATGCTGCCCGGTAATAATGATAATTTAGGGCAGATAATGATGATACTTGCTATCGTCGGTGTTGTGGCTTACTTTATTATGAGCTATGGCAGGAGTCTTATCAGCTCAGAGGCAAATCAGGAAATATCTTATGATACCTTCTACGACATGGTAGAGGACGGAGAGGTCAAGTCTGTAAGGATCGACAATGACATTATCGAGATCACACCCACAGAGGATGCCGAAGGGTATTCGCCGCTTATAAATTATTATACCGTGGCAACGGACGATCTGATGCGTACGCAGGTATTGCTTAAGAATAATGTGACCATATATCAGCAGAAACATCAATCAAGCATGCTGCTTGATATATTTATCAGTGTCATACTTCCTTTTGCTGCCATTTTCTTCTTCATGAGTCTTATGACGAGGCGTTCGGGAGGAATGATGGGAGTAGGCAAATCAAACGCCAAGATGTATATGCAGAAGGATACAGGCGTGACATTTGCAGATGTAGCAGGAGAGGATGAAGCCAAGGAATCCCTGGTCGAGATAGTAGACTTCCTGCACAATCCGGCAAAGTACCGTAAGATAGGTGCAAAGCTTCCGAAGGGCGCTCTGCTTGTGGGACCTCCGGGAACAGGTAAGACTTTGCTCGCCAAGGCTGTGGCAGGTGAGGCCGAAGTGCCTTTCTTCTCATTGACGGGATCCGATTTCGTTGAGATGTTTGTCGGTGTCGGAGCTTCAAGAGTAAGAGACCTCTTTAAGCAGGCCAATGCTTCCGCTCCGTGTATCGTATTCATAGACGAGATAGATGCCATCGGTAAGTCCAGAGATTCACGCTTCGGAGGAAATGACGAGAGAGAGCAGACTCTTAATCAGCTTTTGTCCGAGATGGACGGTTTCGATCCGGGAAGGGGCATAATGGTGCTCGGAGCGACAAACAGACCCGAGATACTTGATCCCGCATTGCTGAGACCCGGACGTTTTGACAGACGTGTAATCGTCGAGAAGCCGGATCTCAAGGGAAGAGTCAATATCCTTAAGGTTCATGCCAAGGATGTACAGCTCGACGAGAGCGTGGATTTTGAGGAGATCGGACTTGCAACAAGCGGTGCTGTAGGAGCAGATCTTGCAAATATGGTAAATGAGGCCGCGATAACGGCAGTCAAGCACAAGAGGGATAAGGTAAGCCAGCAGGATCTCTTTGAGGCAGTCGAGGTGGTACTTGTAGGCAAGGAGAAAAAGGACCGCATACTTTCAAAGGAAGAGAGACGCATAGTATCGTACCATGAGGTTGGACATGCACTCATTGCGGCTATACAAAAGGACTCCGAGCCTGTGCAGAAGATAACCATAGTTCCGCGTACCATGGGAGCACTCGGTTATGTTATGCAGGTTCCTGAGGAAGAGAAATATCTCAATACCAAGAAAGAGCTTGAGGCAATGCTTGTTACGACTCTCGGAGGACGTGCGGCAGAGGAGCTTGTATTCGATACCGTGACCACAGGTGCAGCCAATGATATAGAGAAGGCAACCGAGCTTGCCCGTAATATGATCACAAGATTCGGAATGAGTGATAAGTTCGGGCTTATGGGACTGGCAAAGGTACAGGATATGTACCTCTCCGGCAGAGCAAGTCTTGAGTGCGGAGACGAGACAGCAACCGAGATCGACAGAGAGGTCATGAAGATGCTTGCGGCTGCCTATGAGGAGGCTAAGCATATACTTAGTGAGAACATGGATATACTCCATAAGATCGCAGCCTATCTTATCGAGAAGGAGACCATCACCGGCAAGGAATTCATGCAGATACTTCATGAAGTAAGAGGAGATGAGCTTTCGGATGAGACTGCAGCATCAAAGGATGCCGAGGTTTCGGAGAAAAACGAGGGAACGGCTGAGTCTGACAAGAACGAGCCTCGTGAAACAAAAGATGTTTCCGAGGATATCACAAAGGAATATGAGAGAGCCTTGTCAGAGAGCGGAGTCAGGATAGAAGTTAAAAAGCCGGAAGAAACACAGCCGGATAAGCTTATTAATAACAACAGCGAAGCGGATCCTGCGGATAAGCCGGAGTCCGGAGAAACAAACACAAATGATACGGAGGACAATATCAATGCGTAAAAATATCATGAGAGCCGCAGTGCTCACTTTTGCATCGGTGTCTATGCTTGCACAGACAGCATATGCCGATAATGTTGTAACGGCACAGTCACCCGAGAGAAGCGGAAGCGTGCTGAATTCCTCCGAATCAAGCGGACAGTTCACAACAAACAGCAACGGTACTTATTCAGGAATAATCAGTCAGACAGGACCGACCGCTACCAAGGCATACAATGAGAAGGGTTACCTTGTTATAGGCTCGGGCAATGATGATGCAAACGGTCAGTCAAGAGTCATAGGACCGGGTCAGTCAGGCAATTCACAGGCTTCAACGACTGCTCCTGCAGGCAACAACACATCAGCTGCTGCTTCCGGAGTTCAGAATGTGACTATAGATGCAAATGTAGCAAAGCCGAGTGTTTCCGCAGAGGCAGCAGTGCTCTATGATGCAACTACCGGACAGGTACTGTTTGAGAAAAACGGAGACAAGGCTATGTATCCGGCTTCTACAACAAAGCTTCTTACAGCTTTGATCGCCGCCGAAAAGATGGATATGAATGATACATTTACCTTCAATGCGTCTGCCGTAGATAATCTTGAGAGCGGAGCTGTAACAGCAGGTATGAAAAAGGGCGACACAATGAAGCTTGAGGACGCTATGCATGCAATGCTCCTTCGTTCGGCATGTGAGGTCGCAAACGGTATTGCCGAGAAGGTATCCGGAACTCAGGCTGCATTCGCAGAGCTTATGAATCAGAGAGCCAAGGAGTTAGGCTGCACAGGCAGCAATTTTGCAAATGCTTCCGGACTTAATTCCACAACTCATTATACAACAGCCAAGGATATGGCTCGTATCACAGCAGCTGCTCTTAATAATGCAGAGGTCAAGAAGGTACTTCAGACAACAAGCTACACTCTTCCGGCAAGCTCAAGCCGTTCGGCGCTTACCATAAAGACAAGCAACAAGATGGCAGCAGGCGGAAGCGAGAGCTATGCAGGCTATGTAGGCGGCAAGACCGGATATACCTCAAAGGCGGGAAGCTGTCTTGCAGGAGAGATCGAGTACAACGGTCACAAGCTTGTTGCTGTGGTATTTAAGGCAAATACAACACAGTATAAGGATTCCAAGGCACTGTTTGATTACGGTGTAAAGCTTATCGGAGGAAGTGCGTCAAACAGCACAGCTGCAGCAAACACAAGCACACAGACGGTAAGCAATAATACAACAGCCAATACCAACACTGCTTCGACCGCTTCGGGCAAGTGGGTAGATGCAGGAAACGGCAAGAAGAAGTATCAGAAGGCAGACGGAAGCTACTATACCAATGAGTGGCTCGACTTAAGCGGAAATACATACTTCTTCGGAAGCGACAGCATTATGTGCACAGGCTGGAAGCAGTTCACAAATTCAGACTGGTATTACTTCAATCCTGAGAACGGAGCAATGGTAAGCGGTAAGTGGGTAACACAGAACAACAAGTCTTATTATCTCCAGCAGGACGGAACCATGGCAAAGAACAAAGTTATAGATAATAAATACAAAGTTGATGCCAATGGTGTCTATGTTGAAAAGGTAGGTTGATATTTAAGTGGATACACTTGATATGAAAAACGATAAGGCTCCCGAAGACATGAAAACTTCCGGGAGAGGACGTTCGAGAGCTGACAGAGGTCAGGGCAAAATGAAGGCTGCCGGCATTGCAGTGCTTATCATTATTGTACTTGCGGCTGTTTTTGCAATCTCTTCGTCAAATGCAAAAAAGAAGCAGGCCGAGGCAGAGAGCCTTGCAGCAGAGTCGCTTGCTGCCGAGGAAGCGGCAAGGGCAGCGGCTGCGCCGGAGACATCTGAGTTTGTCGAGTGCAATATCCCTGAGCTCAATATACTTGCAGAGGAGTATTTTGATGCAAAGCTTGCAGGAGACATTAACAAGCTTGCCGAGATATTCGGTAAGAATGCAACTGAGATGGATCCGGATCTTGCGGCAAGGCTTAAGGGACAGGCCGACTGGATACAGTCATATACTCTGGATAAGGTCTATGTTGCAAACGGACTTGACGACAATTCCAAGCTGTGTCTGGTATTCTACACCATAGATTTCAGAAGGACGGATACCATGGCTCCGGGCGTTATGTATTTCTACGCCATAAGAAACAGTGACGGAGTATATACCATTGCGGAGAATCCTGTCAAAGAGATACATGATTATATCAATTCCGAGCTTGCAACGGATACAGCCAAGAGTCTTATAGACGACAGCAATGCAAGACTTAAGGAAGCTCTTGACAGCGACAGTACACTTGCACTTATATACGAGTCTTTCAGGTCCGGTGAGATATACAAGGAGTCCAATCTTGATGTCAACCGTGATCAGGAGGTCGGCTTTAGCGCTGAGGATTCCGTGCTTGTAGACGACAGTGTACTCGCAGATATTGAAAATGAAGCTGCCGAGGAAGCATCTATAGAAGCATCACTTGCAGCAGAGGATGAGTCAAGTGCGGCTGCCGAAGAGGCTTCGGATACCGCTTCGGAAACTGAGACAGAAACTTCTGCGGAAAATTGAGGATAGAATAAGTGAAGGTTAGCGATTTTGATTACGATCTTCCTGAGGAGCTGATAGCACAGGATCCGCTTGAGGACAGAAGCTCGTCAAGACTTCTTGTGCTGGACAGACTTACGGGAGAAATAAAACACAGACATTTTTCGGATATTATCGAGTATCTTGAGCCGGGAGATTGTCTGGTACTTAATGATACCAAGGTCATTCCGGCAAGACTCTTAGGTGTAAAGGAAGACACCGGAGCTCATGTTGAGATACTGCTTCTTACACGTAAGGAGGCGGATGTCTGGGAATGTCTGGTAAGACCGGGCAAGAAGCTTCGTAACGGAGCAAGAGCTGTATTCGGAGACGGACTTCTTAAGGCAGAGATACAGGATACACTGCCGGACGGCAACAGATTGGTTAAGTTTTTCTATGAGGGTATATTCGAGGAGGTGCTCGACAAGCTCGGAGAGATGCCGCTTCCTCCTTATATCACACACAAGCTTAAGGATAAGAACAGATATCAGACCGTATATGCCGTAAATGAAGGCTCGGCCGCCGCACCTACGGCAGGGCTGCATTTTACCAAGGAGCTGCTTGATAAGATAAGCGACAAGGGCATAAATATAGCCAAGCTTACCCTGCATGTAGGACTCGGCACTTTCAGACCTGTCAAGGCCGAGACTGTCGAGGAACATCATATGCACAGCGAGCTCTATCAGGTAAGCAAGGAGACTGCGGATATTATCAACGCCACTCTGGCAAGCGGAAAAAAGGTGGTTTCTGTAGGAACGACCTCGACACGTACCATGGAGTCGGCTGCCGTGCCGAATCCGGAGTATGAGCGTCTGGTATCCGAGGGTGCAGAGCCGGTGAAGTATAACGGGCTCAGCATGATAGCTAAGGACGACGGAAGTTATGTTTCCAAGTATATAATTAAGGCGGGCAGTGATGAGACCTCGATCTTTATCTATCCGGGATACGAGTGGAAGATAGTCGAGTCACTCAGCACCAATTTCCACCTTCCACAGTCTACACTTATCATGCTTGTATCGTCTCTTGCGGGATATGATCATGTTATGAATGCGTACAACGAAGCAGTAAGAGAAAGATACAGATTCTTCTCCTTCGGAGATGCAATGCTTATTAAATAATATTGAATATTTTATTCTGTCAATTCAAGATCCGAGACACGGTATTCGTGCAGACAGCGTATGCACAAATATCGCTTCCCGGGTCTTGATTGCATTTTCGGGACAAAATGCTATAGTTTTGTTACATGAAAAAAGCTGAATACAGCGGAAACAGAGGTGTGAGTATATGTGTACTGCGGCAACTTACAAAACAAAAGATTTCTATATGGGAAGGACTCTTGATTATGAGTTTTCCTATGGCGAGGAGATAACGGTAACACCAAGAAATTATGAGTTTGATTTCAGATATGCCGGAAGTCTCAAGTCACATTATGCAATTATAGGCATGGCCTTTGTGGCAGGCGGATTTCCGCTCTATTATGATGCAGTAAATGAGAAGGGACTCGGCATGGCAGGACTTAATTTTGTAGGAAATGCCTGTTACAAGGATGCGGTAGAAGGCGCGACCGACTCGGTGCAGGTGGCACAGTTTGAGTTTATACCTTGGGTGCTCGGAAGCTGTGAAAGTGTAGCCGATGCAAGAAAAGCGATAGCATCAATGACACTTACCGGAACCGCCTTCAGCGAGAGCCTTCCGACAGCTCAGCTGCATTGGATAATAGCAGACGGCAAGGAATGTATAGTGGTGGAGTCCATGAAGGACGGACTTCATGTATATGATAACCCGGTAGGTGTGCTTACCAACAATCCGCCGTTCCCGCTGCAGCTCTTTGCTCTCAATAACTATGCCGGAGTATCAAGGCATCAGCCGGATAAGCTCTTTGCCGGAAAGCTGGAGTTGGACGCTTACAGCAGAGGTATGGGAGGAATTGGCATACCGGGAGATCTCTCAAGTCAGTCAAGATTTGTCAAGGTCGCATTTACAAAATTCTGTTCACTGTCGGGAGATGACGAGGATGAGAGCGTAAGCCAGTTCTTCCACATATTAGGCTCGGTAGACCAACAGCGCGGATGCTGTGAGGTAGCGGAGGGCAAGTACGAGATAACTATCTACACCT
>JAUNWP010000091.1 GCA_030540255.1 Eubacteriales bacterium
CTCACTGTATCCATATTCCGTTGGCATCTACCTTGAAGCCGTCCGGAGTCATACCATTCACAAGCATGCTTCCCATATTCATGTTTGCTCCGCTTTTGATAAGCGTATACGGAACGAAGTAGTACCAGTTGCCGTTGATAAGCTTCCAGCCTGTGCACATTGCTCCGTAATAGCTTCCCGTTTCTTCATTCAGGTAATATCTTGCACCGGTCTCATCTGTGTACCAGCCTGTCTTAAGATTACCGTTTTCATCAAATCTGAAACGATATATCTTGCCGTTTACATTGATATCAGCCCACTCATTCTTGGCAAGACTTCCGTCTGCCTTCCTGAAGTTTGCCGCAGCTCCGCTGCCTGTCCATGTTCCGTTTGTTACTGTAGTTCTGCCTCCGCTTGAATTGCTTCCGCCGAAAGCTGTAGGCTTGATCGGATCCGGATCGGCTTCGATTGCTTTTATCAGTGCTTCGATATTGATGCCGCCTCCGTCTGCTACGGTTACAGTATAGCTTCCGTCTGCATTTCTTACATAGGTATTGTTCTTGCCTGCACTGAAACCTCCAAGCTCATAGCCTTCATTGACAGCGACCTTTACAAGTATCTGCTCCTGCCTTCTTGCTACATCGTATTTATCCGCTTTATCTCTTGAGAGTGCTCCTCCGTCTGTCTTGGTTATGGTAAAGCTTCCCTTACCGTCAATGCTCTCGGAATTGGAGTTTACTATATACTTAATGTTATCAAGTACCTGCTGCTTCTTTTCTTCTGATAGATCACTATACATCTGATTTCGAACATTGATTTTATCAGGGTCTGTGATCTCTCCTATGACAATTTCAGGAAGACTTTTGATATTGCCATTACTATCGGTTGATACGGTCAATGTAAGCCCTCCACCATCATTTTGTATCTTGCCGCCTACAGCAATTTCATTATTATCACTTGCGGAATTTACAGATATTTTGATATTTCCGTTATTCTTGGCTTTCACATCCCCGCCTATCAATACTTTATTGTTATTATTTAACACCGATACTGAGCTCCATTTTTCATTGACCTCAACATCCTTATCAATAATAACCGTACTGCCCAAACTGGATTGAATACCTGCCGCATTTGAATCGATTGACTCTGCTCTTAAAGTAGATCCAATCTTCAAATCAACTGCCAAGCCTCCATATTGGTTGCCATTTCCATCATCGACTTTTATAGTTCCTTCGACAGTAACAACGGAATTGTCTGATGCAACTACGCCTGCGTAGTCACTTTTCAGATCACCCGTAATTGTCACCTCCGCATTATTGTCGGCTATAACACAGGCGTTTTTTGATGTTACCCCCCCCCTTTACATTAATAGTTGCGGCATCTTTTCCGGAAACACCCGCACCATCCGGAGAATTAATATATCCTGTAACATTAACAGCTGTTCCGCTGTTACTCACTTCCAAAGCATAATCCTTTCCCGAATAGTCGATTTCGTCATCAATTTGATGTTTTCCGCCATCATTTTTCGTAATCGTTGTATCTGTTGTTATTGCCAACGCAGCTATAGGCATAGACGCTGCCAAAACCACTGCCATGCCGACCGAAAATATATTTCTGTATCTCATATGCTTATCCTCCTTTGCCGTAAGCATAATAAAAATGCTGCTTTCAATACTTCTTTTTCGCAATAAAAATGCTGTTCTCAATACTACATTTTCATTTTATACAAAAAGTATTCTTAATATAATCAAGCCTGCACAAGATGTAAAAATTCGACACAAGATGCAAAACGTCGGTAATAATAAAAGCCGGCAGGATTCTCTTTTCCTGTCGGCTTTGTCTTGGAAAGTATGATTTTCACCATCCCATTTCCGCATATATATATTCCTTTAAACGGAAGAGAGTATACAACGGAACAGACCACACATGTGTCTGACCATCCGTATTATCTCCGACATTTTTCAAGGATATTTTTATTGCCATTTTCGGCTTATATCTGTTACAGAACATATGAAGGCTTTTGGCTTTTGTATTATCTGCCGATTTTACTTCTACAGGTATCATAACCCCTTCATAATCGGTAATAAAATCGAGTTCAGCGCTTGCATTAGATTTCCAAAAGTAGCTCTCGATTCCCATACATTTCAACTGAGAATAAACATAGTTTTCTGTCAGTGCGCCTTTAAAGCTGATAAAGCTGTCATCACCGTTTAGTATAGTCCTGTAATTTATCTTTGATTTCCTTCGCAAGATTCCTACATCTGACATATAAACTTTAAAATATGTATGATCTGTCATCCCGGATAAAGGAATTTCCGGTGTTGTCACCAAATTCAGTTTTCCTGCAATACCTGCATTCACCAGCCATTCAAGTGCATCTTCAAGATCCTTCGCTCTTGCGCCATGCTTCACATGAGAGAATATAAATTTATTGTTATCCTTTGCAATTTGTACAGGTATCGAATCCCAGATCATTCTGATTTTTATAGCAGTTTCCGGTGTTGTATATTTGCCGAAATCATCCGCATAATCCTTAATTATTTGATCCTGCACTGCCTCAACCGAATGATAATCATGGGTATCGACCCATTCCTGTACAGCTTCCGGCATACCTCCTACAATATAGTAATTTTTCAGGTACTTCTCTAAGGGTACAGTATAGAGTTCTGACAATTCTCGTTCTATCGGGAGTTTCTTTACCCCTTCAATAAATCGTTCTCCCCCGTCTGCCTTTACAAATTCTTCAAAGCTCATAGGATACATGTCGATTCTATCCACTTTTCCTACCGGAAATGAAATTCCGTTTTCTCGTAATGCAACACCCAGAAGTGACCCGGCTGCAACCAAATGAAGCTCGGGCATATTTTCATTAAAATATTTCAGCGATTGAATCGCACGTGGACAAGCCTGTATTTCATCAAAAAAGACCATTGTTGTGCCCGGAATTATTTTTTTCCCTCGCACAACACTGCCAAGCTCGTCAATAATTCTATCTGTATCAAAATCATAGTCGAAAACTGAGCTAAGTCCTTCATTTCCATCAAAGTTGAAGTACGCCATATCTGCAAATTCAGCTTCCCCGAATTTCTTTATGAGATAGGTTTTACCGCACTGCCTGACTCCCGTAACCAGTAATGGTTTTCTTTTCTTTTTCTCTTTCCATGCTTTGAGCTGTACTGATGCAGTTCTCTCCATATCATCCGTCCTCCAAACCAATGGTAACATTTTTATAATGAATATTCAAATGTTCTCTGCATTTTTTGAACGAATATTTACTTATCCGGAACATTTTTCAAATGAATAATTGCATCACTCCTGCTTTTTTCTAACGAATAAGTGTGTCATTCTAAGTTTTTGTGCCGGTCATTATTCCGGATGCAAATGTTGTACTGATTTCAGGAAACTGCAAACGGCACCCCTTGCGGAGTGCCGTCGCCCGATCATGACTCTAGGGACTAATGTGTCCGATTATAATAGTATCATATGTATAAAACGCTTTTCCTTACTGAATCCATACTCCGTTGGCATCTACCTTGAAGCCGTCCGGGGTAGCAGTATCCTTAAGCATGCTTCCCATATTTATGCTTACGCCGTTTCTTATGATGGTGTAAGGAATAAAGTAGTACCAGTTGCCGTTGATAAGCTTCCAGCCTGTGCACATTACTCCGTAATCACTGCCTGCTTCTGTATTAAAGTAGTATGTTGCACCCTTACTGTCTGTATACCAGCCCTTTGTAAGTGCTCCGTTTGCATCAAAGTGATAACGGTTGATCTTGCCGTTTACATTGATATCAGCCCATTCGTCTTGCGCAAGACTTCCGTCTGCCTTCCTGAAGTTCGTTGCATCCCCGCTGCCTGTCCATGTTCCGTTTGTTACGGTAGTTCTGCCGCCGCTTGAATTGCTTCCGCCGAAAGACGTAGGCTTGATCGGATTCGGATCGGCTTCGATTGCCTTGATAAGCGCCTCAATATTAATACCGCCTCCGTCTGCTACGGTTACAGTATAGCTTCCGTCTGCATTTCTTACATAGGTATTGTTCTTGCCTGCGCTAAAGCTGCCCACCTCATAGCCTTCGTTGACAGCTATTTT
Source organism: Eubacteriales bacterium (assembly GCA_030540255.1). Lineage (GTDB taxonomy): Bacteria > Bacillota > Clostridia > Lachnospirales > Lachnospiraceae > Avilachnospira. The sequence goes on from JAUNWP010000091.1 coordinate 4,070, forward strand.
TACAAGTATCTGCTCTTGTTTGGACGTAACATCATATTTATCAGCTTTATCTCTTGAGAGTGCTCCTCCGTCTGTCTTAGTGATTGTAAAGCTTCCCTTACCTTCCATGCTGTCCGGGTTAGAGTTCACAATGTACTTAATATTATCGAGTACCTGCTGC
>JAUNWP010000092.1 GCA_030540255.1 Eubacteriales bacterium
GCCTGCCTTTCGGCATGCTTTGCAGCTTCGATTCAAAAACATTCAAGCAAGCTTGGCTGCTTTCTGAATTTGCTAATCTCCAAAACGCTTTGCGTTTTGTCGATTTCACGGCATTCGCCTTATAAGCCTGCCTTTCGGCATGCTTTGCAGCTTCGATTCAAAAACATTCAAGCAAGCTTGGCTGCTTTCTGAATTTGCTAATCTCCAAACCGCTTTGCGTTTTGTCGATTTCACGGCATTCGCCTTATAAGCCTGCCTTTCGGCATGCTTTGCAGCTTCGATTCAAAAACATTCAAGCAAGCTTGATGTTTTTGCCTCTCATCTGCGCGAATGCCTGGGCTTGCAATGCTCATTGCTAACGCGAAAAAAACATCCTGTCTCAGCTGTTCTGCTGGGACAGGATGTAAAAATCTCCTGCGGTGCCACCCGGCTTGGTATCATATGATACCCTCTTATGCGTACAAACATACGCCGACATCTTATAACGCTTTGTCAATGCGTCTCCCATACTTTGTCTGATAGTGACATTTCTGTTCGCCCTCGGAAGTCCATTCGATCGGATATCACATGCTGCGATCACACCGCCCGCAGCTCTCTCTTATGTGAGGGAAACGATTTACTACTCTTCCTCATCGGTTTCCATGAAGATAACACAGCAGTTATCTCATGTCAAGAAAAAATTTGTTTTTCGATTTAACTTTTTAAAGTAATATACCATAAAAAAGTCTTATTTCTTTAAAACTAAAACTTCCGGTTTTACAACAAGCTCCTCTAATAAGACATTCTGCTTTTAATATTAAGTCAGTCCTCGCTGAGGTATCCGGTCTGTCTGAGTCCGCAGATTATGCTGTGTACGTCAGCCCTGATATCTGCCTCATCAGCTTCAAAGGTCTCAACCATATTCTTAACTACATCATCTTCCGTAGTCTCCTCCATAAGGAACTGGAAAATATAGTTGACCGATTCACTCTGCTCAAGGATTTTTCCTAATCTTGCCTCAGTCTCACCGTGAGCAATCACCTTCTTCTCGAACTGATCTACATCTACAAGCTCAAAATCGCCTTTAAGTTTCATTATCACACCTCAGCTATTACTTCAACCTCGCAGAGCACATTTTTAGGGAGCTGCTTAACAGCTACACAGGAACGTGCAGGCTTAGAGGTGAAATATTTCTCGTATACAGCGTTAAATGCGGCAAAATCAGCCATCTCTGCTATAAAGCAGGTGGTCTTCACTACTTTCTCAAAGCTTGTTCCTCCAGCCTCAAGTATAGCACCGATATTCTTCATGACCTGCTCGGTCTGCTCATTTATCTCAGTACCAACAACAGCACCTGTCTTAGGATCAAGCGGAACCTGACCTGATGCATAAAGCATGCCATTGATAACTTTTGCCTGTGAATAAGGTCCGATTGCAGCAGGTGCATTTGAAGTTGAAATAGTATTCATATGTAGTCCTCCGTTTTTACACGATGATGTAAATAAATATACTATTACCGCAGTTTCTTTTCAAGCTAAGTCGCTAAGTTAATCCGGTGTTACTTTCATTATGTATCCGGATAGTAAATATATTGCCCAAACTGTCACAAGTAACAGCGCTTGACGCGAGTGTATGCTGAGGCACAACTTATTTTAAAAATATTACTGAAACATTGATTTATGAATTTTTTGCAAAACTTCATGTAAACAGTTGTTGTTTTTTTACAATTAAATTGACATTACAGCCTCAATCTGATAGATTATGTTTACTCTTTGCACTGCATACCAAATACAGTACAAACTGAACAGGCCGGGACATTTCCCGGAGCCGGGTCACAGATGTGACAGTGGACATTAACCCCACGGGACAGTAAGTTACGATTACGGTTCTGTGGGTCTTTTTTTATCCTTCCACGGAGAGCAAGTGCCATAGAGTTATCTTATCAAGTTATTTCGGAGGTAACTGTTATGGAAAATGAATCATCTAAACATGAAGAAAATTTTGAGGCAACTGCCGTCAGGGTCTCAATGGTCAGCATTATCGGAAATGCCGTACTATCCGCATTCAAATTGCTTGCCGGAATCCTTGCCAACTCAGGAGCCATGATCAGTGATGCCGTTCATTCGGCTTCGGATGTATTCAGCAGCATTATCGTTATAGTCGGTGTTAAGATCTCAGCTAAAGCATCGGACCGCAATCATCCATACGGACATGAACGCTTTGAATGTGTAGCCGCAGTTGTATTGTCTGTGATACTGTTCATGACAGGTCTGCTTATCGGCTGCTCAGCTGTTGAAAAGATTACGGCTTATTCAATACAGGAGATTGCTATTCCGGGTATGCTCGCTCTTATTGCGGCTGTGATCTCTATAGTCGCTAAGGAAGCTATGTTCAGATACACTCGTTTCTATGCAAAGCGCCTCGATTCCGGTGCATTGATGGCTGATGCCTGGCATCACCGCAGTGATGCACTCTCTTCTGTAGGTGCTCTGGTAGGTATCGCCGGAGCAAGGATGGGACATCCCATACTGGATCCTATCGCAAGTTTGGTTATCTGCGCATTTATCATTAAAGCTTCCTATGATATCTTCAAGGATGCCATGGATAAAATGGTAGATCATTCCTGTGACGAAAAGACCGAACAGGCTCTGGTAAATTGTGCACTCACCCAGCCCGGCGTACTCGGTGTTGACCTGATCCAGACCCGCATTTTCGGTAATAAGATATACGTTGATATTGAGATACGCGCAGACGGCAAGATAAGCCTCGCTGCGAGCCATGATATTGCCGAGAAAGTACACTCTGCAATAGAGTCAAAGTTCAACAAAGTCAAGCACATCATGGTTCACGTCAATCCGGCTTAAACAACTGCTCAGCAAGAGTATAAACGTGTCTTATAATACAATACTTTTATAAAATTAGGTTTTGCCCTATTGCCTTAATATTAATAAATTGTACTCATAGACAGTTTTATAAGTATAAATTTATACTACAGCACAATATCCCGAGGATTATTGCCATTTTTCTGTTGATGGTATATTATTAATAACACCGCTTGATATGCGACCACGTGCATCGTAAGATGTGCGGCGAATGCCGTTTACAGCGGTGTTTTTTATTTTGTCATATCATAAACCGCTTTAATAGGCAAATCCTTATATTTACAGTCAATAAGGCAGTAAATATAAGGATTTTTCTCATTAATCAATTAAGCTATTATTAGATTTTTTCTAAAAAATAATCAAATATGAAGCTTATTATTCTGCGCAATTCTCTCAATAGCTTCAATAGGCATATCAAGGAGCTCAGAAACATGCTTTACATCATGTGTCTTCTGAAGAAGCTGGACTACAATATTCTCTTTGCCAATCTCTATGCCTTCCTCAAGTCCTTCCCTACGTTCTTTCTTCTTTATCTCATCCAGTACCATATATTCCCTCTCTTTCGACCTGCTTCTCTTGATCCATTTCACAGACCTCTGTAGCTTTGTTACGAAATCACTTCCGAAGTCTTGTTCTGATTCCTTTAAACCTGCACTTACATACCTGAGAAACTTAATTATCTCTTCCGGAACTTCTGTTGTATTGTTTCCCTTGGTGCTTAGGAATATCGTATGCACTCCATCCCTGTACTTTAGTTCCGGAAGTTCCTCACAATGAGTATTCATTGTGTATATATACTTATTATAACCGAGCGGATCATAATCGCATATAAATATTACATACGATTCCGGAAGATATTCATAATCTGTTCCTGCGAGCAGTATATCCATATCCATCTGACTGTGATAATACCTTGATCTAAGCTCTGTATGCTCTGTCGCTACCTGCATCTCTATATTATAGCGTGTTCCCTCTTCATCGGATGCAAATATATCAAGTCTTGATGCCTTATAATCAGGATTATTATCTATACTGTGCTCCTTACTTACACTAATCTCCGTAAGTCTCCTGCCGAGTACCATTTCAAGCAGTTCCTTACAATTGTCCCCGTCTGTCATTACTGCTTCAAACATGAAACTATCCTTGATAGTCTGATCCTTAAGTGTCCTGCGAGTCTTCCTGGTATACATCTGTACTCTCCTTT
>JAUNWP010000093.1 GCA_030540255.1 Eubacteriales bacterium
TCTAAAAATAGAAATGGATAAAAATTTATATAAGAGTATTTTTAAGTACATAAAGTCGGCTCTGTTTACAGCCTTGATCCTTTTTGTGGCATGGTTTATAAGTACACTGCTGTTGCCGAATACCGGCGTCGAAAATAATTCGGCGCTTATTTTCGTGCTTGCGGTAGTTATCATCTCCATGGCAACGGACGGCTATGTGTTCGGTATTGCGGCATCACTTATAAGTGCCGTTATTATCAACTGCTTCTTCATGGCTCCTTACGGCAATTTTAATCTGTCGCTTAACGGATATCCGGTGGCAATAATCAGTACCGTTACCGTAGCTATAGTTATATGTGCCCTGACAGCCAAGATAAAGCAGCATGCCAAGGCAGCCGAGGAGAGAGAGCGCAGGACCAAGGAACTCTATGCAAAAAACTCCAAGCTTGAGAAGGAAAAGGCTGCAATGGAGATAGATACGGCCAAGGCTGAGATCAGGAGTAACATACTGATGTCTGTATCGCATGATCTGCGAAGCCCCATAACGGCAATACAGGGAGCTGCCTCAGTTATATTGGAACAGGCTGCGCCGGAGTATCATGATGAAAATGTCGAGCTGGTGAAGGATATCAACGATCAGGCAAAATGGATGTCCGTAATGGTTGAGAATATAATATCCGTTGCCAAGCTCGGCAGCGATATTAAGGGCAGCCTGGTTCTTCATCCCGAGGTACCGGATGAGATCATAGAGAGCTGCGTGGCAAGAAGCATGAGACTTTTCCCTAATGCCAAGATAGAGCTGCATCTTAGTGAGGACGTTGTGCTTGTAAATGCAGAGCCTGTGCTTATGAGCCAGGTGCTGCAGAATCTTATTCAGAATGCATTAAGACACTCCGGAAGTGATAAACCTATAGAGATAGAGACGAAGGTGGTTCCGGAAGGCTATGAATTTATAGTCAGAGATCACGGCATGGGCTTGCCTGAGGATATATTTACTCAGATCAACAAAGGAGGAACCATACTTATGGATCATAACATGAGCGGAGACAGCCGTAGCAGAGGAATAGGTATCTCGGCCTGCCAGAGCATACTAAAGGCTCACGGCAGCAGATTATATGCAAGGGTTCCGGAGGGCGGAGGTACGGAATTAAGCTTTTGCTTAAGCTATGTAGATCCGGAAACAGAGGAAGGGGTCATCAATGAATAAAACTTCTATACTGATAGTTGAAGATGACAATCTCATAAGTAAATTTATGTCAAGAGCTATTGACTCGGCAGGATTTAAGAGCATAGTTGCAGAGAATGCTTCAACGGCACGCATGCTCTTTATGTCGGAGATGCCGAACCTTGTGCTGCTTGATCTGGGCTTGCCTGATGCCGATGGTATGGATCTCTTAACGGAGATGAAGAATATAAGATCGGAGATACCTGTAATAATAGTATCGGCAAGAGAACGTGAAAATGAGAAGGTGACCGCTCTTGACAGGGGAGCGGATGATTATGTGACCAAGCCATTCGGTATATTTGAGCTTATGGCACGTATCAGGACGGCACTCAGACACAGCAGCAAGGCGGTAAGCAGTGCAACCGGAGCCGAAGGAAAGATATACACTCACAAGGGACTGAGTCTGGATATAGATAAGCATATAGTTAAGCTTAACGGTGAGGAAGTCCACCTTACAGGCAGGGAATTCAGGATACTGGAGCTCTTATTCGAGCATAAGGGCAAGGTGCTCACCTATGACTGGATGATGAGACAGATATGGGGAGACTATGTTCCTGCCGATAATCAGATACTTCGTGTAAATGTTACGAATATCAGACGCAAGCTCAAAGAGACCGTTGATTCTCCGGCATATATCAAGACCGAGTTAGGAGTAGGCTACCGCATGCCTGATGATGAATGATAAGACCTTTGAGGTATTCGCAAAGTCTTGACATATTAACAAAGTCTTAACAAATATAAATTCATCTTAACCTTAAGGTTGAACGTTTAAACACTTTGTTAATAGATTAACCGATATACTCAGCTTACCAAAGTTAGAAAGGGGAGCTGAATATGTCAGAATCAGTAAAGAATTGGGAATCATCACTTAAAGAGGGAGAGAAGCTCTTGTGGACGGGAAGACCGACCTGTACGAGCGTAGTGGACCCTGCAAACAAGCCGGTAGTTTACGGCTGTTTCATAATAGGCATAATATGGATAATACTTTCCTTTATTATCTATCTGCCGATACATGCGGGAGTAATAAGCTTTGTCATCATAGATCTGGTTCCGTTCTTTATGATATTGCTTCCGATACTGAATGCGAGATCCGTAAAGAAGACTTATTACGCAATAACAGATAAGCGTGTTCTTATAGATCTTGCCGGACAAGAGTATTCGATGGATATTGATGAGAATACAGAGATAAAGAGAAATGATAACGGAACCATACTCATAGGAGCCGCAATAAAGACAAAGCCGCGCAAGGAACGTCATCTGCTCTTATTCAGAGGCGTTATGGATATGGATAAGAATATTCTCGGAGTTGTTCTTTATACAACAGATGATCCGGATGGCGCATACAAGGCACTTACGGATCGATGATCAGGATTATACTCGGATACCCCGATTATAATAAAACTTTATAACACCCTTCAATGAGGCGGGAGACCAAAGCATCACGGCAATATAATTGCCAACCCTTCCAACAGATGCCGCAGTCTCCCGTTTTCACTGTGCTTAATTAAGCGATAACGAAACAATCATAGCGGACGGATTTACCCTTTATCGAATAGTCGGGCTTCCTGTCTGCCAGAAAAGGCCCCTTGATCGGGCGTTTTATGACTATCTTGTGAGGTTTGGCGGCAAAGGCGGCTTCAAGCAGCGAGGTTTCATCAGAGCATGGCTTCTCAAGTTTTTGAAGCAGCTGAAATTTCTTTTTGATCAAAGCGCTCTTTTCTCTTGCAGGAAACATTGGGTCGAGCAGTACTACATCCGGGGTAAGGCTAAGCTCGTGCATGGCCTTTATGCTGTCAGTATTGATGAGCTTCATGCGTGAGACGGCATCTTGCAGCTTCGGCTCATCTGCGGCACGGCGCAGAGCATCTGCAAGCAGGGCGGCTATGACAGCATCATATTCATATAAGTGAACCTCAAAGCCGGCCGCCGCAAGCAGCAGAGAGTCTTCACCGAAGCCTGCCGTTGCATCTATTGCAATCGGTCGTTCGTGGATGCTGCTTTTTATCTTAGCTGCTTTAATAAGCAGTTCACGATTGAGATTATCGGGACGAAGTCTGCGTATACTCTCACTGAGGTCGGCTGAAAGCTCTAAATTGCCGTCCGTAAGAGTAAGAACATTGTTATTATCGCCGTATATCAGACTCAGACCGTCCGGAAGCTTGGTATTGATTGAAATATCGCTTGATTCTTTGAACATAATAAAAACCTACAAAATAAATCCTATTGCCTTTATAATAGCATACAAATGTGCCTGTTTCGAGCTTGACCGGGGAGTTGCTGTTTTTTAACTGCTGCGGCGGCAGAGAAAGGGTAAGGGAAGAGGTAGATAATGAGCGCTGTTAAGCTTAAAAATACGGTTTTGGGAAAAGGAATACCTAAGATATGTGTGCCGATCACAGACAAGGATATTGCCGGGATAGAACATTCGCTTAAGGCTATGCGAGATGCGGAATTTGATGTGATAGAGTGGCGTGCGGATAAATTTGACGCATTGACAGCTCTGTGCGGCAAACTCGGCTCCGTGAATTATTCCGAAACCGTAAGAGAGCCTGACGAAAAGACACAGACAATTGAGTCTGCGGATATGTCTGTAGATGATATACCGGAGAGCTTTAAGAGTGAACTCAAGAAAGCCTCAGAGATGATAAGGATGGCATTTCCGGACAAGGCT
>JAUNWP010000001.1:0-3899 GCA_030540255.1 Eubacteriales bacterium
AGGGTCTGTGATCTCACCGATAACGATTTCAGGAAGATTTACAGCATTACCATTACTGTCAACATCTATCTTCATGCGGAGACCACCGCCTTCATTTTCTAATTTACCGCCGACTGCAAGCTCACTATTGCTGCCGGAACCCTCAACACCTATAAAGACTTCTCCGGCATCTTTTGTTTTTAAATCTCCTCCTATCAATACCGTACTATTATCTGCAAATAATCCTACATTATAATATCCGTCTCCGGCTTCTACATCTTTATTAATAATAACCGTGGCTCCGGTTGAAGCTATTCCTGCAGCACTTGTTTCAACAGAGTCTGCTTTAACTAAAGCTCCGTCTATAGAGTCTGCCGCCCAGCCACCTTCTCCGGCTTCATCATTGATCCTGACTGCACCCTCAACTGTAACAGTGCCTCCGTTATATCCCATGATTCCGCCGTACTGGAGCTCACCTATATTTGGTATACTTGTTATCTCAAGATCACCCTTGATCGTCACCGACGTTTTATTGTCTGCGCTTTTATAATTACTTGCAGAAACACCATATCTGTTTCCTGAAGCATTACCATTTATCACGATAATAGCACCATCCACCGCATCAGCGATTGAATTGTTTCCGTAGGCATCTCCGCCTACTTTTATTTCAATATTGCTGCCGTCGGCACTTCCGTTGCCCCATGCAGCGATTCCGCTGCCACCACCATATACATCGCCGTCTACGGTCAGCTTGGCATCATCATCTAAACGTGCTGCTCCGCCATTTTTACTTATGATATCTCCCTTAATATGCACCGATGCATTGGAATTGACCTGAATATTATAAGAATCAGATGTATTTTTGGAATCTCCTTCGATAGTAACGACTGAATCTCCTCTTGCTTTTACATCAAGCTTATTTGCGATTACATCACCTTTTACTGTGACATTACTGCTGTCACTCGTTAAAATTCCATACGCTCCGTTATTTTCAGCTTTGATAGCTCCGTTAACCGTTACACTCGTATTTGAACCTCTTACATCAAGTGCATATAAATTGCCTGTCGATGCAGTAAATTCAATACCGCTTATACTATGACTTCCACCGTCAGATATTACTGTGGTTGTACTTGATGCAGTTGTCCCCGCAGTACCCCCCCCGGTCAATGTTTCATCTGCAAATGCAGCTATCGGCATAGACGCTGCAAGCATTACTGCCATGCCGACAGAAAACACATTTTTCTTTTTCATATGCTTATCCTCCTTTTTCCATGGGTCTGATAAATGTACCTCACCCAATAGCACATTGTCAGCTTACACCAAAAAAATCTCAGTACAATTACCCCTGCACAAGATGTAAAAAATCGACACAAGATGCAAAATTAAGTAAGGATAACAATGATATAAATAATTTGTTAGCTGTATTTGGCTTAGCTCAAAAATGCTATAATAATGCTCAGATATCCTCTCTGCTTTGACTGAAGCGTGGGCGGAGTATCTGCATTATCTTAAGCAATCGGAGGGCAGGCATACGAATATCGCAATTGTAGATGACATCAGGCAAGACGCCGAGCTTCTTGCCGAAACGATTGAAGCTTATATGTCCGCACATGGCATTTCCCGTGATAAGGCAAAGCTCTTTGCAAGCGGTGAGGACTTTCTTCGCGACTTTAAGCCGGCGGTCTATGACATCATATTTCTTGACATATATATGACGGGTATAAGCGGCATGGATACTGCGCATGAAATACGCAAACTTGATTCCGAATGCAGCATCATATTCGTTACCACTTCGCCTGATTTTGCCGTAGACAGCTACGAGGTTGATGCCGATTATTATCTGCTTAAGCCTGTAAACCGTGAGCAGGTCTTCCGTGCACTTGACCGCTGCGACGTAAATCTCATGGAGCGAAACAGATATGTGATCGTTCCCGCACATGGCATTTCCCGTGATAAGGCAAAGCTCTTTGCAAGCGGTGAGGACTTTCTTCGCGACTTTAAGCCGGCGGTCTATGACATCATATTTCTTGACATATATATGACGGGTATAAGCGGCATGGATACTGCGCATGAAATACGCAAACTTGATTCCGAATGCAGCATCATATTCGTTACCACTTCGCCTGATTTTGCCGTAGACAGCTACGAGGTTGATGCCGATTATTATCTGCTTAAGCCTGTAAACCGTGAGCAGGTCTTCCGTGCACTTGACCGCTGCGACGTAAATCTCATGGAGCGAAACAGATATGTGATCGTTCCCGCTCATGGAGGTGAGTTCAAATTGTTCCTTCATGATATATCCTATACCGAATATATTAACCGCAGGATACTTGTTCATATGCAAGATAGAAGCACGGTTGAGATAAACATGAGCCAAAGGGATTTCTCGCTTTTGCTGCTTCAGCATTATTGGTTCTGTGACTGCATCAAGGGAGTACTTGTTAATCTTGAAGATGTGTATAAGCTGCTGAATGACCGTTTTGTCATGAAAAGCGGTGTCAGCATACCTATAAGCAGACTTAAGTACAATGATGTACGTGAGAAGTATCTTGATTATTCATTCAAATCACTAAGAGAAGGGCATGAGCTATGAGCGAACTTATCATCAATGAATTGCTGAATACCTTACCCTTCTTTATCCTCGGCTATCTGCCGATGAAGGATCATTTACGTTATTCACTACGCAGATCAGCAGTAATACTGTTGATTGGGGAGTTTGTCTATCTGTGTCTGTTTGCCTTGCTTATCAATGCAGGCTTCCCAAGCGTATGGGTACAGTATATGGCAGTTCCTGTGTTTATTGCCATGATGTTGTCCCTTATATTTGCCGATAAGGGCATCATTATTTTTCACTTTATTTTCACCTTGGATTATCTCCTTGTCATAAGAGCCTCCACCTTCCTCATTTGTCAGAATATTACAGGCTTTGACTTCTACTCCTGGCGGGCAGGCGTATTAAGCTTACTGCTTACACTTGCAACAGTCTTTGTGATGTCACGATTCTCAGGCACGATACTCAAGGATTTGATGGCTGTTCAAATACCGGAATACTGGAAGACCGCCTGGCTGCTGCCTTTTGCCGCAACAACTATGATACTGCTGCTTACCGGAACCATCCGAAGCGGAAGTGTAAACAGCCTTGCTTTACTCTCACGTATATTGCTGCTTATTTGCATGTTTCTGATAAGCCATCTTATGATAATGTTTATAAGAAATATACAAGAACAGATCATATCCGATGAGCGAAACAAAACAATGGAGAATTTGCTCAGGGTACAGCGTGAACAATACGAAATGCTTCAGAGCCGAATAAATGAAAGCAGACGTGCACGCCATGATTTCAGACATCACCGTGCCGTCATACGTGATATGGTAATCCGCGGGGATCTTGATGCTCTCAGACAATACATAGATGAATATGACAGCAAGCTCACAGAAACCAAGGACAGGAACTACAGCAGCAATTTAATTGTCAATGCCCTGCTCTCCTTCTATGCCGATAATGCCGAAAAACTCGGCATCAAATTCAATACAAGCATCAAGCTTCCGGATAAGCTCCTTATACCGGATACCGAGTTCTGCGTACTCTTAGGCAATTTGCTTGAAAATGCGGTTGATGCCTGTAGGAAAGAGAAAGCATCCGTAACTCAAGCTTCCGATCCTGTGATTCGTGTCCTTATCATGCAAAACGGAGTATCAAATCTTACTGTTGCGGTAGATAACAGCTGCAGCAATATGCCTGTATGGAAGGACGAAGAACTGATATCCAGCAAGCATAAGGGAAGTGGTATAGGAACCGAATCTATACGATATATTGCAAGGCTCTATAACGGTGAAGCTCGTTTTGAATGGCACGACGGCATATTCTATGCTTCGGTCATGCTTAATCCTCTGTGTTCAGATTCCGACAGCAGCTTATC
>JAUNWP010000001.1:3999-54957 GCA_030540255.1 Eubacteriales bacterium
TGTATCTTATGAATTCTTTGCAATATCAACGATGATATCAGCGCACTTCTCATAGCCTAAGAAGCCGGAATCAAGTGAGAGATGATAGTTATCAGCAAATCCCCACTTCTTGCCTGTAAAACGGTTGTAGTAGTTGTGGCGTGCGGTATCCTTCTTGAGCATAGCACGCTTGATAAGTGCCGGATCCTCCGAACCTATAAGCTCTGCAACTCTCTTGGCTCTGTGCAGCTCATCGGCATATATATACACATTGAAGCACTCTATGCCGGCATTAAGCAATACATTATCGGCACAGCGTCCGAGTATAACGCACGGTCCTTTCTTGGCAAAATCAGTGATTACAGCTTCCTGTATCAATCTAAGCTTCTCGTGGCTGTCGCTGTAATAATTACTGGACAGATTGCCGAGTGTGGTCATAAATGACTCAAGTCTGGACATCTCCTCTCCCTCATCCTCTACGAGATCCGGATCAAAGCCTGTCGCCTTAACTGCTGCTTTGATGATGTCCTTGTCGTAAAAAGGAATGCCGAGTTTCTCCGCAACCTTATTACCTATGGAATGTCCGCCTGCACCGTACTCTCTGCTCAATGTTATTACTCTCATATTGCTGTCGCTCCCTTAAAAAACGAAAATTAATTTATATATTACCATTTATCATCTTCTAAGACAAGTTCTGCATAAGTTCTTCAATCGCAGCATTTACACTTAAATTGACTGCATCAACGTCTTGCGCTCAGACGAACCAGGGCTCTCTTAAGCTTTGCTCTTGCAACAACATATTCCTGCTCCGAGAGTGACTTATTTTTGAGCATCTCCTCTGCTTCTTTCTTTGCAAGCTCGGCACGCTCAAAGTCGATATCCTCATCCCATTCCCAGGTCGTTGCAAACAGGCTGCATTCTCCGTTCAACACAGAAAGCATGCCGCCGATACAGGTCGCATTCTTGACGCTTCCGTCCTCCAGTACAACATGCGCTCCGCCCATTCCAAGGGCTGTACACATATTGGCATGTCTTGCCATTACCGCCAGATCTCCTGTTATAGTTCTGCAGACAACACGCTGTACATTGCCCTCAAAAAGCATGCCGTCCGGCGTTGCTATTTTCAGCAAAAATGTATTCATCGCAGCCACCCTTAATTCTTTCCGGCTTTTGCAAATACCTCGTCGATGGTTCCGGTAAACAGGAAGCAGCTCTCCGGAATATCGTCACACTCACCGTTAAGGATCATCTTGAAGCCTCTGAGTGTTTCCTTAAGCGGAACATACTGTCCCGGCATGCCTGTAAACTGCTCTGCTACAGAGAAGCTCTGTGAAAGGAATCTCTGAATCTTTCTTGCACGGTTAACGGCTGTCTTATCATCCTCCGAAAGCTCATCCATGCCCATGATGGCGATGATATCCTGAAGCTCTCTGTACTTCTGAAGTACCTTCTGTACGCCCTTTGCGATCTCGTAATGCTCTGTACCTACGACCTCAGGTGAAAGGATACGGCTGGTAGAATCAAGCGGATCTACAGCCGGGTAGATACCCTGGCTGGCGATATCTCTTGAAAGTACGGTGGTAGCATCCAGATGAGTGAATGTTGTAGCCGGAGCCGGGTCTGTAAGGTCATCTGCCGGTACATATACAGCCTGTACCGATGTAATAGATCCCTTAAGTGTCGAAGTGATTCTCTCCTGAAGAGCACCCATCTCATTTGCAAGTGTAGGCTGATAACCAACGGCTGAAGGCATACGACCGAGAAGTGCCGAAACCTCGGAACCTGCCTGTGTGAAACGGAAGATATTGTCGATGAACAGAAGAACGTCCTGATTCTTAACATCACGGAAGTACTCTGCCATGGTCAGTCCCGAGAGACCGACTCTCATTCTTGCTCCCGGCGGCTCATTCATCTGACCGTAAACCATGGCGGTCTTGTCGATTACTCCGCTCTCCTTCATCTCATTCCAAAGATCGTTACCCTCTCTGGTACGCTCTCCTACTCCGGTAAATACCGAGAGTCCGCCGTGTGCGGTAGCGACATTGTGGATAAGCTCCATGATAAGAACTGTCTTACCAACTCCGGCACCGCCGAACAGACCGATCTTACCACCCTTTGCATATGGGCAGATAAGGTCAACGACCTTGATTCCTGTCTCAAGTATCTCTGTTGAAGTAGTCTGCTCATCATAAGCAGGCGCACTGTGATGGATAGGCCATCTCTCGGCTGTCTCCGGTGCCGGAAGGTTATCTACCGGCTCGCCAAGCAGATTGAATACTCGTCCGAGACATTCCTCTCCTACAGGTACGCTTATAGGATTTCCTGTATCTACAGCTTCTGCACCGCGTACAAGACCGTCGGTCGAATTCATGGCAATGCAGCGAACTATATTGTCACCTATCTGCTGAGCAACCTCTGCAACGATTTTTCTTCCGTCATGCTCTATCTCAATTGCGCTCAAGAGTGCCGGAAGCTCGTCATATGCAAAGCGGATGTCTAATACAGGACCAATGACCTGAATGACCTTTCCTGTATGCTTTTTGCTCATATATGATCTCCTCTTTAAATCAAATTATGTAACTCTGACATTTTAATCGGCTCATGCCGGATATTAAACCCCTTCAGAACCGGCAATAATCTCAGTGATCTCCTGCGTAATATTTGCCTGACGCGCTCTGTTATAGTAGAGATTAAGCTTTCCTATCATCTCACCGGCGTTCTTGGAAGCAGCATCCATTGCATTTCTTCTGGATGCAAGCTCACTGGCAATACTTTCACAGACAGCTCCATATATAAATCCTGCCATGTATTCCGGTACTATTGCATCAAAGACTGTTATACTGTCAGGCTCATATATCATGAGTTCCTTTACTACAGGTCTCTCCTTGTCCGGATCCGCAAGCTCTCTGAGCGGCAGTATCGGAAATACGCTTGTCTGCTGGGTAAGCATTGTTACAAAATTAGTGTAGCAAAGCTCTACGTGTCCGAATTCGCCGTCGCGGTACATTCTGCAGAGCGAATTGGCTATGGTAAAACAATCTCCCACGCCTATATCCGCTACCTCAGCGTACTTCTCGCTTACTATTTCTATACCCTTCTTGCGGCAGTATTCGACTGCTTTTTTCCCTATAGGAAGTACAGCGAATTCCTTACCCGCAGATGCCTTTTCAAGACGCTTAAATACATTGGAGTTATATCCGCCTGCAAGACCTCTGTCACCGGCAATCATACAATAACAGATCTTTTTGTTATCTATTCCGCTGACATACTTTGAGGCATTATCCGTATTCTCCATAGATATCTTCTCAAGTGTCTCATAGAGTGAATGGAAATACGGACGGCAGGTGTCGGCTCTGTCTTTTGCTTTACGCAGTTTAGAGGATGCTACAAGTTCCATTGCTTTGGTAATCTGCATAGTGCTTTGAACACTTTTTATGCGCTGCTTTACCGCTTTCATATTTGTAGCCATTTAATTACACCTCAATTATTTCTGGTATCTGTCAATAAAGTCATTAGTGTAGCTCTCTAATACCTGCTTCAGCTTTGCCTCTGTCTCAGACTCAAGCTTGCCTGAGGTTCTGATCTCACGCATTACCGAACGTCCTTCTACATCGGTATCAAGATATGTGAAGAGCTCCTTCTCATATCTGCGGACATTCTCTCTGTGAACGGCTGAAAGCATCTTATTAGTTACCGCATACAGTATAGCTACCTGCTTTTCCATATCAACAGGCTCATTCTTATTCTGCTTAAGTACCTCCACGATACGGGCGCCCTGCTCAAGTCTTGCCTTGGTATCCGGATCAAGATCCGATCCGAACTGTGCAAAGCTCTGCAGCTCTCTGTACTGTGAATATATAAGCTTAAGAGTTCCGGCAACCTTCTTCATTGCCTTAGTCTGTGCGTTTCCTCCTACTCGGGATACCGAGATACCCGGGTTAACGGCCGGCATTACTCCGGAGTGGAACAGCTCATTCTCAAGGAATATCTGTCCGTCTGTGATAGAGATTACATTGGTAGGAATGTAAGCAGATACGTCTCCTGCCTGTGTCTCTATGATAGGAAGTGCTGTAAGCGATCCGCCGCCGTGTTCCATATCCAGCTTGGCTGCTCTCTCCAGAAGTCTTGAGTGCAGGTAGAATACGTCTCCCGGATATGCCTCACGTCCCGGTGGTCTGCGGACAAGCAGAGAAAGTGCACGGTAAGCAACAGCGTGCTTACTGAGGTCATCATATACTATAAGTACATGCTTGCCCTTATGCATGAAGTACTCTCCCATAGCGCATCCCGAATACGGAGCGATATACTGCAGCGGGCTTGACTCTGAAGCAGTTGCAGCTACAACAATGGTGTACTCCATTGCACCGTTGACTGTAAGTGTCTCTACAAGGTTAGCGACTGTAGAACGCTTCTGTCCGATAGCAACGTAAATGCAGATAACATCCTTACCCTTCTGGTTGATGATAGTATCTGTGGCTATTGTTGTCTTACCTGTCTGTCTGTCACCGATGATAAGCTCACGCTGTCCTCTTCCGATCGGAACCATGGCATCGATTGCTTTGATACCTGTCTCCATCGGCTCCTTAACAGCCATTCTCTCACATATTCCCGGTGCAGGGCTCTCAATTGAACGGTACTCTTCCGTTATAATAGGACCGATTCCGTCGATTGGCTGTCCGAGTGCGTTAACAACACGTCCGATCAATGCCTCTCCTACTGGAACCGAAACGACCTTGCCTGTACGCTTTACGGTCTGTCCCTCTGAAATCTTTTCATCCGATCCGAAAACAACAACAGATACGCTGTTTTCCTCAAGGTTCTGAGCCATGCCGTAGCTTCTGTCTTCAAACTCAAGCAGCTCACCTGCCATACAGTTTGTAAGTCCGGTTGCCCTTACAATACCGTCTCCTACCGACAGAACTATACCCTGCTCATTTTCCTGGATCGATTTTTCATAATATTTTATCTGACTTCGGATAAGCTTCGAAATCTCTTCCGGCTTTAATTGCATATTAGTTCCTTCCGCATCCCGATACACACAATCAGAACAGTGCATATCAAGACCTTCTTATGAATTATAAATTGTATCTGACTGCCGATCAGTCCGCACTTAAGTTGATATCACCCAGTCTCTTCGAAATAATAGAAAGATGTCTGGAAATGGATCCGTCTATCATTCTTCCTTCCATCTCAACTCTGAGGCCACCGATAATGGTCCTATCCACCTTCTGAACAAGGAAGATCTTTTTGCCTTCTGACTTCTCGAGATTATCCTTAAGTGTATACATCTGTTCCTTGGTAAGTTTAACCGCAGTACGAACAGTCGCTGTTACAATGCCGTTATCCGCATTGTAGCGCTTGACATATTCGTCGCAGCAATCTCCCAATTCCCTGAGCATATCGCGATCTCCGAGCAGCTTCAGAAAATTCATCAGATATTCATGGATCTGCCCGCCGAACGCTTCTTCAAGCATCCCGTTTCTTGCTTCCTTTGATATTCCGGGATTAGACAAAAGACCGGCATACTCGGGGTTCTGACGGAATATGGCACGAACTTCTCTGAACTGTTCAAGCACCTGCCCCGCAATACCTGATTCAACAGCTAAGTCATATAAGCTTAAGCCGTAAATTCTGGCTGACTTTGTCATTCTTTTTCACCCACATCCGCAATGAAGCTCTCGATAAGCTTTGCGTGGTCATCCTCGTTGATCTCACGTTCAATGACCTTCTCGGCAATTTCCATCGCCATTCCGCCTATCTCATCTTTAATTTCATTTAAAGCTCTCTGTTTTTCCAAAGAAATCTCGGCTTCTGCCTTTGACTTGATGGCAGCAACCTGATGCTCCGCCTCACGGATCATATCTTCAGTCTCTATCGAAGCTGTTTTCTGTGCCTGAGCAACGATCTCGTTTGCTCTTGTTCTGGCATCCAACATATTCAACAGATACTCTTTTCTGATCTGCTGAGCCTCATCATTGGCTTTGACAGCCTCTTTAAGCTCTGCGTCAACCTTTTCCTTACGTCTCTCGAGCATATCGCTGATCGGCTTGAAAAGGAAACGCTTGATCAGATACATCTGTATAAATAGATTGCAGATCTGTGCCACAAATGTCCACGGCACGATCGTAACTAAATCCTGTGACTGCATTCTTAAACTCCTCTGTGTAATTACATTTCAAAAAAATTGAATGAAATGCCGAGTTAGCCAAGCATGCCCATGAACATATTCGGAGCCACAAAGATAAGAAGCAGACCGGTAACAAATCCGTAGATACCTGTTGTCTCTGCAATTGCACATCCAAGAAGCATGGTAGATGTAACATCTCCCTTACACTCAGGCTGACGTCCGATTGCCTCGAGAGCCTTAGCTACCGCGTTACCTTCTCCGATACCCGGGCCGATACCTGAGATAAGTGCGCAGCCTGCTCCGATCGCGCATCCTGCAAGTGCTATACCTTTTGCAAGTACTGTGAAATCCATAATTTTCCTCCCTAAAATAAATCCTTGTTATATTTTTATATTAATAATCTTTATGATTATCTTTTCCTGATCATTATTCCTCTGATGCATTGGCTATATACATAACCGTCAGCATGCTGAAGATAAATGCCTGCATAAAGGCTGTAAACCAGTCAAAGTAGACTGATAAGATCGCCGGAATTCCGACTGCAAGTACAGGTATATTTGAAAGAATATTTCCTACCATACCCGGTATCATGCCCAGAAGCACCTTACTCGCAACAGTAAGTGCCGCATATATCAGTCCGTTGATAACGATTCCCGAAAGGATATTACCAAAGTGACGGCATGCCATACTTACAGGTGTTGCAAGCTCCGACAAAACATTGAACGGAGTCATAAGCGGTATCGGTGTTGTGAAGCCCTTGAGATAGCCTCCGAGCCCTGCACTCTTGATCTTCTGCTTTGTGATCATTATGAAGACGACTACTGCCCATGCCGCTTCGGTGGAAAGATCCGCCGTCGGACTTCTGAAGCCTACAAGGCTTATCAGATTGGATATAAGGCTTGTTGAGAAAAGAGCCGCCACGAAAGGTATCATGTATCTGAACTTTTCACCCATATTGCCGATAACAAAATTGTGTGCCATATCCACAAGCATCTCGGCAAAGGCCTGTTTCTTATTTATGTTTGTTTCCCTTAGACCTCTTGTAAGCCAGATGCATGTAAATGTTATTATGAGCATTACCAGCCAGCTTACCGCGATGGTCTCACTGATCTCGATCCTTCCGAGGAACGGAAAATCGATTGGAATCGTATACAAGATCCTTGCACCCGATATATCAATATTCATAGTACTTTCTCCCTGAAAACTCTATGCTCCGAATTTATTACTTATCAGAGCTCATCCATTTGTAAAAAAGCTTGATCCCGGTATTCGGAAAAAGCAAAGGCAATATTGCCGCCACGAAGTTGAAGCATGGAAATATCAGTGCGGCTATGCCCCAAAACATCCTCAGCATCATACGCTTTGAATATCCCGCCTTCATCCTCATTCGTGCATTGTCTTCATTTTCCTCAGCCACCGCAGACTGTACCGTCATACCTATCATAAAGAATGAAAGAATGGCTACGGCCGAACCTCCGATGCCTCCGAGCACAACGCTTTTATCAAATGAAACATTCAACCCTACCGCAGACAGTATCCAAAAAACCGCCCACATAAAAAAAAGACCGCAAATAGTAATAACCGCAACCTTTTTTGTCTGCCTGATGACTTCAGGCTGGATTTTATGATTAGAAACACTCATAAAAACCTCATTCATGTTCATTAAAGTTTATTGTTTTCTTTCTCTTGTCCTTCTTCTCCTTGTTCATGATCGACAGATATAATTTGTAAGCGACCATAAACGAGCTTCCGAGTCCGAAGAAAAATCCTATCAAATATATCCAGGTACCTATTTGGAAGCTCTTGTTCAGCCAGTAGCATATTGCCAGGCACATCAAAGTGGGTGTAATGAATGATAATCCCAACTGCGAAAGCATAGTCAGGTTTTTCATCATTTCAGTCCATTTTTTCATTTATTTCATCTTCCAAAAGTTAGTAATCAAAATATTTTGCTAGCAAACTATCTCATGTATATCATATGCAATTACATAATTCAACATACAACAAGAATAAATACATTAAAAAACATTTTCACAAATTTTACCGGTACTTTTCAACAAGTTTTGTGATATTTTTGTAACAATCTGCCCTAAATTAACGCTTTATTGATAGAAAAGATATGTTTTTATGCGTCATCACACTACTATGTATATGTATAAAATATGATAAAATATTCACAAAGTAGTTTTATTAAAATCCTGCAAGTACTTAGATATTCAGTCCGGATCAAACCGGTTCTGATGAGTTAAATATCCCATCTCTTATCTGATACTTTTGTCTCTCCGGAGTCGGTAATATTCTTCCCTTATCTTCAGCAAAGAAAAGAATGTGCCTTGGCACACACATGCGCCGAGCGCGGTCGCTTGCGACAGTTTTCTCCTTCGAGCGAGTCAAGCATCCCGCGGAGCATTTTTTTAATTCATAGGACGCAGTTTCCTATGGATAAAATAAAAGAGCAGATCGAATCTGATATGTCTCCATGTACCAAAGTTTCTCTAAAGAAGGTACATATCTATCAAACGACTGCTCTTTATATAATAAGCAATATTTATTTGTGAAGTGTTTTTGTAAAAATTACGCTCAATACACAGTTGCTGATTACAGCACTCTTCTTATTGCAAGGATACTGTTGTATCTGGCATTGGAGATCACTACTCCTTTTTTTGAATTCATGGAATGTATAATCTGTCCGTTGCCCATATAGAGAGCAACATGACCGCTGTAGCAGATAAGATCTCCGGCTTGTGCCTCCTCAAGGCTGCCTACTGCCGTTCCTATGCTTCTCTGCGATCTTGACGAATGCGGAAGCGAGATTCCGAAGTTGCGATATACCGCCATAGTGAATCCGGAACAATCGGTACCGCTTGTAAGGCTTGTTCCGCCGTAACGGTAATTTCTTCCGAGGAACTGTCTTGCGAATTCTACTACCTTTGATCCCGAGAGTCCCGTGTTCTGCTCTTCGACAGCGGCGGCTTCCTCTGCCGCTACAGCTGCCTCTTCTTCAACAGCCTCTGTCAATGCACTGTCTGTTTCGGTAACCGCATTGATAACTCTCACAGCCTTAGCCTCGTAAGCTGATGACTCAGCTGTTGAAGCTTCATCCGATACTGCGCCTTCGGGTTCCTCAGAAATCCCTGTATTCTCTGTATTCTGAGTTCCGTCCGACGGTGCCGCCATGACCGGTACTGCAAATGATAAACTCATTAATAATACTAAAAGACTTGTTATATACTTAAATCTATTCAAAAATCCTACTCCATTTAAATTATTTGCGTGCAAAGCATTATGGTATTATTATACCGATTTTTTAGCCTTAAGTCCTTACGGTAGCTTAAAGGCTTTGCGGATTTTCTTACGATAAGCAAAATATTATTAAAAACTTATAAACATTTGCGCTATGCGCATAGCGCATGGCTCCGTACTTCGTACTCTCGCCATGCTCCACGCAAATTCGCACTCGCCCATTACATGGGCTTTGTGCTCATTTCCGTTGGAGATCAAAAAACGGCATGTGTAGGAGAATAAATTCTCTACACATGCCGTTTATGATCTTGCTATGCGCTGATATTACTTAAGTGTAACCTTTGAACCTTCAGCCTCAAGCTTAGCCTTGATGTCATCAGCAGTTGCCTTGTCAGCAGCTTCCTTAACAACCTTCGGTGCGCTCTCAACGAGATCCTTAGCTTCCTTAAGTCCGAGACCTGTGATCTCACGGATAACCTTGATAACCTTGATCTTGTTAGGACCTACATCTGTAAGCTCTACATCAAACTCTGTCTTCTCCTCAGCTGCTGCTCCGCCTGCTGCAGGACCTGCAACTACAACGCCTGCTGCTGCAGATACGCCGAACTCTTCCTCTACTGCCTTTACGAGATCGTTAAGCTCAAGAACTGAAAGCTCCTTGATAGCCTCGATGAACTCAGCTGTTGTCAACTTTGCCATTTCGTTTTCCTCCTGATTATACTTGCCGCTCAATCTGCGGCCAAATAAGATAAATTCTGATTATTCTGCTGCAGGTGCTTCCTCAGCTGCCGGAGCAACTCCCTCGCCGCTCTTCTCAGCGACCTGGTTAAGCACTCTTGCAAAGTTTGTAATAGGTGACTGGAGAGATCCGAGAAGTCTTGAAAGAAGCTCGTCTCTTGAAGGAATAGCAGCAATTGCTGTCATACCCTCTGCTGAATAGTACTCTCCCTCTACGATTCCGCCCTTAAGCTCAAGCGGACCAACTGTCTTAACATACTTTGCTACGATTCTTGCAGGTGCTGTAGCATCTGTCTTAGAAACGGCAATAGCTGTAGGACCCTCAAGATCCGGCTCAAGTCCGGCAAACTCTGTGCCATCTATAGCTCTCTTGATAAGAGTGTTCTTGTATACCTTGTATACAACGCCGTTCTCACGGAGCTCCTTACGAAGCTTTGTATCCTGATCTACGGTGATACCAAGATATCTAACAGCAACTACTGACTGAGCGCCATCGATAACACTCTTGATCTCATCAACTATAGGCTGCTTAAGTTCAACCTTAGCCATGTTTTCTACCTCCTGTATTTTTTCACTCAACTGCGAAAAAACGAGATATCTTATGAATATAAAAAACCCCGAGTCTGAAGACACGGGGAATAATCATCGAAATGTATCCTTCCTCGGCAGGCGTGTAGTTCTTACGTAGCTTGACGCTACACCTGCTGTCTTCGGCAGTTAAAGCTTATATAATATAACACACTGTATCGGGTGTGTCAATTACTTCAATCTATTTTTTTTATTCTTTGTTGAATCATCTCAGCTTTTATCAGGCAAAGCATTTATTATCTTTTATCCGTTGATCAATGCCGGCACTATATAAGCCGAGTAATCCTTATTTGGTGATCTCAGATATGCACATAAAGACCGTATCAACCGATCTCCTCTACACTTTCGCCCTTGCTCACCTCATTGCCGTTAAGCTCATAGTGAGTAACAGTACTCCAGTCTCTGCGAAGTACCATATCAGCTGTCAATGCTGTATCATCATAAAGTATAGACCACTGAGTATTGCTTGTTACATCGCCTTCCTTTGGCTCCTGTGAGGCGGCTTTAAGCGCCGTCCATGCATCCTCACGGTCTACAGTCTCATTGTCTCCGAATATTTCTTCCATCGCATCATAACGTTCCCTGCCGTGGCCGTATGGATCATTATGCTGATTCGGCAAAACAAGATCCTTATACATGATAAAGAAGTTTGTTACAGCTCTCGACGGTGTCACTGTCATATCTCTGAGTCCGCTGTTGCAGTCATATTCCACTACTCTGCTGTCCCCGCTTGCATCCGTTATAAAGAAATGATAATCTCTGCCGTTTGCCGCAAACATATCATAGCTCTCAAGCAGATCCACAGCCTCCTGTGTGCTTGCCGCACGGTCAAGTACAAGTCTTATCGCCAACGAGGTGGCAATAACCGGCTTACCTGTATTCTGAACAGTCGGTTCACTGTCCAGTGTCAGAACCGCCATGGACACGCCCTTTTCATTCATTCCGTCAAGGCATATGAACGGAGCCGTGAGACAAGCCATCTTCTTTGCCATACTTTCATCCGGAATGTCTGCGCCTATATTATCAAGTGCTGCAAATGCTACCGATTTATATCCGTCTTTCGGCGTGCAATATATCATTAACGCGGAGGTATCATATTTGAAATCATAGTTTCGTCCCATTAAAATGTTGCCATCCGGAGAAGTAACGCTGAATGCACTGCAGCCAAAGCTCGGGACCTCTATATGCACCGGCAGAAGAGGAAGTGCCTCCGCAACTATGGCATCTATCATAGTCTGAGTATCGCTTATTCCGTGATCTATAACATCGTCTAAGCTGTAGTCGTATTTGACATCCATTCTGTACACATTATACTCATCATAATCGGTAAGTTTCTCTATGCTGCCTACCGTTTTAAACCTTGACGAATATACTGCCGTAAAAATTATAATAACTACTGCTGCAACCGCTATCACAGCTAAAACGATGCCCCTTACTATATTCTTCATGCTCTCCCTCCATGCGACCTGATAGTACCTTACAGCTCATCTTTCCAAGTGTAGGTTTTTCCACTTTTATAGTAGCATATTATTAATTTCTCCACTATGACATTTTATGTAATGAAACATACATCTTATGTAATTTAGCGCAATAATGATTGCTTCGTGCTCCCGCTCTCTCGCAATCTGTATGCGCTCTTTTCTGCTATACTGCATTTTTCCGGTAAGCAGCGCATAATACGGATTGCTTCGTACTTCGTACTCTCGCAATCCTACGGAAATTCGCACCCGTGCCTATCGGCACTTTGTGCTCATTTCCGTTACGCAATCAAAAACATGCGGATGATTGCAAGTAAACTAGCTCATCCGCATGTTCCCGATTCCTTTTATGCGCTAAAATGAAAGCGGCATGCGCATAATGCGCACACCGCTTTAAAATATTCGATATTAAAATCAACCGTTAACGATCTTAGCAACGTTAAGACGTACTCCCGGTCCCATTGTTGAAGTAACAACAGCACTCTTGATGAAAGCACCCTTAACTGCTGACGGTCTAGCCTTGTTGATAGCGTCCATAATTGTCTGGAAGTTCTCGCCAAGCTGCTCCTCTGTGAATGAAGCCTTACCAAACGGTACGTGGATAATGTTTGCCTTGTCAAGTCTGTACTCGATCTGTCCGGCTTTGATATCGTGGATTGCCTTTGTAACATCCATTGTAACTGTGCCGGCCTTTGGGTTAGGCATGAGTCCCTTAGGACCAAGCACCTTACCAAGGCGTCCTACAACACCCATCATGTCCGGTGTTGCAACAACTACATCGTAGTCAAACCATCCATCGTTCTGGATTCTCGGAATAAGCTCCTCTGCTCCGACGAAGTCAGCTCCTGCTGCCTGTGCCTCGTCAGCCTTAGGTCCCTTTGCGAATACAAGTACGCGAACCTTCTTACCTGTACCGTTAGGAAGAACTACAGATCCTCTGATCTGCTGATCTGCCTTACGTCCGTCACAGCCTGTTCTGATATGAAGCTCTACTGTCTCATCAAACTTAGCAGTAGCGCTCTCCTTAACGATCTTGATAGCCTCATCCTTGTCATAAGTCTGAGCACGATCAAACTTCTTCAAGTTCTCAAGATACTTCTTTCCTCTTTTCATCTCTTAAGTGCCCTCCTTACTCTTCAACGGTAACGCCCATGCTTCTGCATGTTCCGGCGATCATTGACATTGCTGCCTCAAGGCTTGCTGCGTTAAGGTCAGGCATCTTTGTCTCAGCGATCTTCTGAAGATCTGCCTTAGAGATAGTTGCCACCTTAGTCTTGTTCGGAGCACCCGAACCACTCTTAATCTTACAAGCCTTCTTGATAAGAACCGGAGCCGGAGGAGTCTTTGTGATGAAGCTGAAGCTTCTGTCTGCATAAACAGTGATGATAACAGGAACGATTGTGTCGCCCATCTCAGCTGTCTTTGCATTGAACTGCTTTGTGAACTCAACGATGTTTACACCGTGCTGTCCGAGAGCCGGACCTACCGGTGGTGCCGGAGTTGCTTTGCCGGCAGGAATCTGAAGTTTGATATAACCTGTAACCTTTTTTGCCATATTAGCCTCCTTGTGGTAATAGCGGGGGTTTTAACACCCTCCCACCTGTTTGCACATAAGCCTCGGGCGGTTGACCCGAGCTCAAACATTTATGTAAAAATCTCTTGATAAAATGTCACACGTTAATGCATGCACTGTATCAGAGCTTTTTAACCTCTGCATACGATAACTCAACAGGTGTCTCTCGTCCGAACATCTCTACGCTGATAGTAACAGAACGTTTGGACGGATTAATTGCTTTGATAACTCCGACAGTATCCTTCCATGCTCCCGAAACAACTGTGATCGTCTCGCCCTCGTTGTAATCAAATACAACTTCCTGCTGATCGTTATTGCTGAGCATAGCTACTTCTTCATCGGAGAGCGGAACCGGCTTTGATCCCGGTCCGACAAATCCGGTAACTCCTCTGGTATTTCTTACGACATACCAGGTTTCCTCATTCATGATCATATGAACAAGTACGTATCCCGGGAAGATCTTTTTATCGATCTTCTTTTCAACACCATTCTTTAACTCTACTGTTGACTGTACCGGAACCGCTACCTCTAAGATCTGATCCTGAAGGTTTCTGTTCTCGATAGTTTTTTCAATATCGACTTTTACTTTATTCTCATAGCCTGAGTATGTATGAGCTACATACCATCTGGCTTCCGAAGCGGTATCTGCCATTATGAAACTCCCTGTAATTTAAAGAATGAATCCTAAACCGAACTTAAGTATGCTGTCAATGATAAGTATAAGCAGACTTATAAGTACACTTGCAATGATAACGAGTACCGTCTGCTTCTTGAGATCCTCCGTGTTAGGGAAGATGATCTTGCCAAACTCAGCCTTAACGCCTGAGCAGTAAGCCTTGATCCTCTCAATTAATGAAGCCTTGCGAGCCTCGCTTTCCATTACTTTGTCTCCTTGTGCGGTGTGTGCTTCTTGCAGAATCTGCAATACTTGTTAACTTCCATTCTGTCAGGATGGTTCTTCTTCTCCTTAGTAAGGAAATAGTTACGCTGTTTGCACTCGGTACAAGCCAGAGTGATTTTGGTACGCTTTGTAGCCACGGTTATTCACCTCCCAAAAATTAGTTATTTATCGCCTTTGCGGCTGCTGCTGTGCAGAAAAATTCCTGCAAGAAAAAAGGGGGTTCCCCCTTTTAGCTTTGTTAGTCTACCATGTGCATGATGTTTAGTCAAGTTATTTTTGAAATCTCGCAGCTGATTCTTCCTTTATATATAGGAAATATATCTGTAATTTCTATCTTGCCTTATCACATCACGAAATATCGAACTGTTAGCCAAGCGCTTACTATCACTTATGCAATATTCTGTATCGGCGTCTTATCTCTCCCGCCGAATAAAGTGAGCCGAAGGCTATAGTCGGATACGGACTTTCGTCAGCTGTCATTATAGCATCATCAATATTTTCTCTCACACATACCTTGACCTTGTCTTTGGTCCCGTTTTCCGTGCACATTTTATCGATTTCATCAGCCAGTCCGGATGCATTCAAAGCTCTCGGGCTGTCCGGAGTAATGCAAATGTATTCGGCTCCGAACGGCGCCAGGAGTCTCAGCGTCGTATCGTAGTCTTTATCTGCAAGCATTCCTATAAGAAATGTCACCTTTTCTCCCTTATCAGGATCCGCAACATATTCCCTGATGCTCTCAATAAGTGCCTCTGCACACTGTGGATTATGTCCTCCGTCAAGTATGAACAGCGGATCCTTACCGAGCACTTCAAATCGCGCCGGCCATCTGACTTCCTTAAGTCCGCATGCCACAGCCTCTTCGCTTATCTTATAGTCCTGTTTTCTTAAACATTCTATTATCTCAAGCACAGTTGCCGCATTCCTGAGCTGATGTACTCCGAGTAATCCAAGCTCATACACCTTGCCCTTATAGCTGAAGCTCTGCCCGTCAAGTGTATGTAAAAGCTTGGTACATTCCCCTGCAAATGTAACATCAACATCCTTTTCCTTACAGTCTTCCCGGATAACAGCCTCAACACTGCGGAGCTGTCTATAGCTTACACAATGCGTTCCCGGTTTAATGATGCCTGCCTTTGTCTTTGCTATAGCCTCAACTGTATCCCCAAGATACTCCGTGTGATCCAGTCCTATATTGGTAATAACGGCAACAAGCGGAGCTTTGATGACATTGGTGGAATCGAGTGCTCCGCCGAGTCCTACTTCAAGCACGACTATATCACACTTCATCTCTTCGAAATAAAGCATGCCTATAGCCGTAATCAGTTCAAACTGACTCGGATGATCCTCCATTGCATCTGCGACCTTGCTCACTCTCTCTGTGATACGTATGAGAGCTTCCTCGGTGATATACTCACCGTTGACCTGTATACGTTCCCTGAAATCTTCTATAAAGGGTGACGGATAGAAGCCGGTTCGAAAACCGGCATGTCTTAATATGCTTTCCGTCATTGCACAGGTACTGCCCTTACCGTTTGTTCCAGCAACATGCACAAATTTGAGTTTATCCTGAGGATCCCCAAGTTTATTGAGCAGTTCTCTTGTTCTGTCAAGCCCGAGTCTTGATGTACTCCAGCTGTAATCTTCTATATAAGCTATTGCTTCTTCAAGCGTCATTATTTTGCGACCTTCTCCGCTGCTTCAATAACATGACTTGCAAGTATCGCCGTTGTCACAGATCCGACTCCTCCCGGAACGGGTGTTATCGCATCCACTACAGGCTCTATCTCTGCAAATGCAGTATCTCCGCACATATTTCCTTCGTCATCTACATGTATGCCTACGTCAAGCACAGTCTGTCCCGGCTTAACGTATTCTTTTGTTACCATTGCCGCTTTTCCTGCGGCAGCAATTATTATATCAGCTTCACGGCAGATTTGCGGAAGATTTTCAGATCTGCTGTGACAGGTGGTAACTGTTGCATTTTCATTAAGCAGAAGCATGGATACAGGTTTGCCTATAACAAGACTTCTTCCTATTACTACAGCTCTCTTGCCTGCAACCGGGATACCAAAATGTTTAAGTATCTCTATGCAGGACTGTGCCGTACACGGTGCATAGCCTTCTCCTCTGCCGGAGTAGATAGCAGCAAGAGAGCCTCTTGTTATTCCGTCCATATCCTTTTCGGCTGCAAGTGCCTCACATACTGCCGCATCATCTATATGCTTAGGAAGCGGTCTGAATAAAAGTACTCCGTGGATGTCATTATCCTTATTTATCTTCTCTATCTCTTCGATCAAAGCTTCCTGAGTAATATCTATAGAAAGCAATACATTCCTAACTTCAATGCCAACCTTCTCACAGCGCTTCATTGCTCCGCGTTCATAAGCTATATCATCATCTCTTTCTCCGACACGAACTATGGCTAAACACGGCTTAATTCCCGATCTCTTAAGTTCATCAGCTCTTGCGATAAGCTGTTCAGTCAATGCTTTGGCCGCCTCTGCGCCTTTTAAAAGCTTTGCCATTTTATATCTCCTCTTAATCAACTAAGTGATACCTATCTTCAACGCTCTCCCATATTCACTGCGGCTGTATTGATATTCATCATAAGCCGCAAACAGCCTGCTGGCGCACTTGCGTTCATTGTATCATCATCTTATCTTCACAGGCACAAACGAATTCCGGACAATCACATGAGTCCGGATTTAACCGTATCAAATATCGCATCCGCTTTTACATTGCCAAGCTCAAGCATCTCCTCTGCACGTTTATTCATTTCTTCTGCATATGTTCTGTCCTTCATAAGCTTAGTATTGATAAAGACATTGAGGCTTGCAGCATTGAGTGCGGCTCTGCAGCAGGCAGCGGCACAGCCTGCATCACTTATAGCTATCTTTGAGCCTATCTCTGAGAATCGGCTTACTATATCTATAGCCTCCATGCAAAGCTCCATGATCCCGAAAGGTGCCTCGGATGCCGCTTTCAATACAGTCTCCATCACACGTTCCTTCTCTGCCTTTTCCTCATCCGTTCCGGAAGGAAGTCCGTATGCCTTTGACAACGGCTCAAACACCTCTGCATCCTTTTCAACCATCATAAGGAACTTTTCCTGAAGCTTATCGGATCTAGCTTTCAACTCAAGTATCTCATCCTGAACATCTGCATATTTTTTCTTGCCTACCGTAAGGCTTCCCACCATATTTCCAAGTGCTGTTCCTATCGCTCCCACAAGCGCCGAAGCACCTCCGCCTCCGGGCACCGGAGCACTGCTTGCAAGTACACTTATAAACTCCTCACAGCTTTTTGCCGTCATCTTTTCGCTCACAATTTATCCTCCTTAATCATTCAGTCCGGTTAAAAATAATCGCCAAGGTCTCATTTTCATCTAAAGACCCTGGCGATTGAACAGTTAATTATATATCGGTATCTTTATTGCCGAGGCTCTGTACACTGATACAGTTTATTATATCCTGAGCTTTGCACTTAGAACAGACCTGTGATACGTCCCTCATCATCAACATCGATCTTCTCTGCCGAAGGAACCTTAGGAAGTCCCGGCATGGTCATTATATCACCGGTAAGTGCAACTATGAATCCGGCACCTGCAGCGATCTTAAGATTACGAACTGTTATCTCAAATCCTTCCGGTGCTCCAAGCTTACTTGCATCATCAGAGAACGAGTACTGTGTCTTAGCCATACAGATAGGAAGCTTGTCGAAACCGAGAGCTTCGATATGAGCAAGCTGCTTAAGCGCATTATCTGTAAGTACCACGCCGTCTGCATGATATACCTTCTTGGCGATAGCCTCAAGCTTCTCCTTAACACTCTGATCAAGATCATATACGAAGCTGAAATTATTAGGCTCTTCACAAAGTCTTACAACTTCCTCGGCAAGTGCCTTTCCGCCTTCGCCGCCCTTTGCCCATACTTCCGAAAGAGCTACATTTACACCGAGCTTCTTGCATTCATCTTCAACAAGCTTAAGTTCTGCCTCTGTATCTGTCGGGAATGCATTGACAGCAACAACGCATGGAAGTCCGTAGACATTCTTAACGTTTGATACATGTCTGAGAAGGTTAGGAACGCCTGCCTTAAGTGCTTCGAGATTCTCGTTGTTAAGATCCTTCTTAGGCACTCCGCCGTGATACTTAAGAGCTCTTACGGTTGCAACGATTACTACTGCTGAAGGCTTGAAGCCTGCATAACGGCACTTGATATCAACAAATTTCTCAGCACCGAGATCTGCGGCAAAACCTGCCTCTGTTACAGCGTAGTCACCAACCTTAAGTGCCATACGTGTAGCTGTTATCGAGTTGCAGCCATGTGCGATATTAGCGAATGGACCGCCGTGAATAAATGCCGGTGTATGCTCAAGTGTCTGAACAAGGTTCGGCTTAAGAGCATCCTTAAGCAGTGCGGCC
The DNA here is from genome assembly GCA_030540255.1 of Eubacteriales bacterium. Lineage (GTDB taxonomy): Bacteria > Bacillota > Clostridia > Lachnospirales > Lachnospiraceae > Avilachnospira. The sequence goes on from JAUNWP010000001.1 coordinate 23,053, forward strand.
ATTGCTCCCTCTGCCTTGAGGTCATGAGCGGTTACAGGCTTGCCGTCAAAAGTATATGCTACTATCATACGTCCGAGTCTTGCCTTGAGGTCGCTGATATCTGATGCAAGACAGAGAACTGCCATTACCTCTGATGCAACAGTGATCTCGAATCCGTCCTCTCTCGGAACTCCCTGCATCTTACCGCCGAGTCCGTCTATGATATGTCTGAGCTGACGGTCATTCATATCAACTGCTCTCTTCCATGTTATCTGCTTAACATCTATGCCGAGCTGGTTGCCCTGCTGAATATGGTTATCAAGCATAGCTGCAAGAAGGTTATTGGCAGCTCCTATAGCATGGAAGTCCCCGGTGAAATGAAGGTTGATATCCTCCATAGGTACTACCTGAGCATAACCGCCGCCTGCTGCGCCACCCTTGACACCGAATACGGGTCCGAGTGAAGGCTCACGCAGTGCACATACGGCATTCTTGCCGATCTTACGAAGTCCGTCAACCAGTCCTACTGTGGTTGTAGTCTTACCTTCACCTGCCGGTGTAGGTGTAATAGCTGTCACAAGGATAAGCTTACCATCCGGTCTTTCATCCTCCTTGAGCATTTTATAATCTATCTTAGCTTTGTAGTTGCCATAGAGCTCAAGATATTTCTCATCAATGCCTGCTTTTTCTGCAATCTCGCTTATCTTTGCCGGGTGTGATGCCTGTGCTATCTCAATATCAGTCTTAATTTCCATTGTATACTACCTCCCTTAAACAGAAAACTTAACAACAAATCAAAAGCTGCATTTTTAATTGAATATATTCTTTAGGTTTTGCACCTTTTTAAAGTCCTATTTTTTACAAAAATGCAAGTACTTATTTTGCCTGAATTGTATAAAAACAGGTACATAAAAGGGTACAAAAATAGCCCCCGACTAAACCGTCGCGAAAACTGCCTTAATCGAGGGCTTTCGGCGCTTGTTAATTAATCTTAAACATTTGGCCTTTGTTATTATACTTGACTATCCGAGCTGCTCGTTAAACTATACTCAGAATGTCAGATTTATACCTGTGATTACCGGGATGTAGGTATAGAGAAGCAATACCGCAAACTCGATAAGAAGGTAAAGAATGATCTTCTTTGATACTCCGCCTATGGAAGACTTTGTAATACCTGCTGCAACGAAGAGGTTAACAGCCATAGGAGGTGTGATCATACCGATAGATGTATTAACGATTATAATAAGTCCGAGTGCTACAGGGCTGATTCCGAGGAACGAGCAAAGCGGAAGCAGGATCGGTGTAACAAGCAGGATGATCGACTGTGTCTCAAGGAAGCATCCGAGGAACAGAAGTATAATGTTAATAACAAACAGCATAACGTACTTGTTGCTGAAGAGCTCAAGAGCTGCGTTACAGATGATGTTCGGTATGTTCTCACTTGTCATGAACCATGCAAACGGTGCTGACATAGCTACTACGAAAAGTACGCAAGCTGCACTTACCGCACTCTCAAGGAATATCTTGTAGAGGATCTTGATCGAAAGCTCGTGGTAAACGACTGCTGATACGATCAAAGCGTAGATACAAGCAACCGATGCCGACTCTGTAGGAGTGAAGATTCCGGCATAGATACCGCCAAGGATGATGACCGGCATAAGGAGTGCAAGTAAAGCATCCTTAAAGCGAACGAGATAATCCTTCGCAGAATACTTTGTTCTGTCTACCGAGTCAAATTCGTGACAGGTAACAATATTGGTAATGCAAAGTGCAAGAGCAAGCATTATTCCCGGGATCCATCCAGCCTTAAACATGGAGAGGATCGACTGGTCTGCTGTAACCGCGTATGTAACCATCGGAATCGACGGAGGAATAACTACTCCGAGTGTACCTGCCGATGCTGCGATGGCGGCTACCTTATCCTTAGGATAACCCTTCTCAAGCATACGAGGTGCTGTGATACCTCCGATAGCGGCAACTGTTGCCGGGTTGGAACCGGAGATGGCACCGAAGAATGCCGAAGCAACAACCGAGATAACAGCAAGTCTTCCCGGTATAGCCTTAAGAACTATCTCAAAGAAAGCTATAAGCCTCTTGGAAATACCACCCTCTGCCATGATGTTTCCGGCAAGAATGAAGAACGGTATTGCCATAAGAACGAAGTTATCAACCTGGGTAAAAAGTCTTGTTACAACTGCATTAAGATACTGCAGATTGTCTGTTGCATACATTGTTACGGCAGCCGCAACTCCAAGGCTTGTCCCGATCGGAACACCGAGGAATAGCAACAGGAACAGTGAACCGAAAAGTAATCCTATCAGCATTTATTTATCCTCCTTTGTTCTTATTTTATTAATGTTAAAGGCGGTATAATAAATGGCCATCAGTACGAGTCCTACCGGAATAAGCATATATACGATTCCGAGAGGCCACTCAAGCATCGGTGAGAGCTTGCCCTGTGTAAGCATCTTGTTTGATATCTGCCATCCCTGTTTGAGGATAAATAACGAGAAAAGATCAACTACAATAATGTTAACTACTGTAATGATATTCTGAACTTTTTTAGGGAATACCATTCCTACAACTTCAACCGCGAAATGGCTTCCTCTTGAAGCTGCTATCATAGCTCCGAGATAGGTCATTGCGATCATTGAATATCTTGCGAACTCCTCACTCCACGGAATGGCAAAAAGCCCGGTGTAACGTCCGACAGTTGCAAAGAAGATAACCAAAACCATGGCGATCATTACCAGAACTATCACAGTCTCCATGAATTTCTTGAATGTATCGAGTATCTTCATAGATTGTAAAGTGCCCCCTTTTCTATCCATCTTATCCCGGAACAAAACCATAACCCGGGATAAATCGTCAGGCTTATGTCTCTTCATACACCGTTCACTGCAAGAACATTTTTTCTGTATAAAGAAACATAATCCGATCTGCCCTGCCTGACGCGGGCAGACCGGATCAATTACGGTTATTTAGCGGCTTGCATCCGCTTACCCCTAAACGAATACTTCAAGTCGTTATTACTTATTTGTAACTGCCTGGATCTTTGCAAGAAGGTCTGCATCGATACCAAGTGAGCTATCCTCGTATACCGGCTTTGTAGCCTCGATCCACTCATCCTGATCGATATCGGAGATAACGATGCCGTAAGCTTCCATATCCTTACGAGCCTGAACAGCCATACGCTGCTCGATCTGACGCTGCTCATCCTTTGCAAGATCAGCTGCCTCAACAAGGATCTTCTGCTGATCTTCTGTAAGACCATCGAATACGTCCTGGCTGATTGCAAGTACAGACGGGCTGTAGAATACGTTGTTCTCTGTCATGTAAGGCTGAACCTCATGAAGCTTGTTAGCATAGTATGTGATTGAGAATGGGTTCTCCTGTCCGTCGATAGTTCCCTGCTGAAGTGCTGAGAATACCTCGCCCATAGCCATAGCTGTAGGTGTTGCACCGAGTACAGTATATGTAGCCATGTGAACCTTGTTCTCCATTGTACGGATCTTCATGCCCTTAAGGTCATCAGGATGTACGATCTCCTTCTTGGAGTTTGTTGTGCATCTGTAACCGTTCTCCCAGAATCCAAGAGCCTTAACACCTGTTCCCTCGAACTCGCCGAGAAGGAACTGTCCAACTTCACCGTCAAGAACCTCATAAGCGGTCTCGTATGTCGGGAAGAGGTAAGGAAGGTCAAGAACGCCCCAGTTAGCTGTTGCGTTAGCAAATGCCGGGATAGGACCTGTTGATGTAACGATCATGTCCTGTGTTCCCATTGATACTGCATCAAGCATATCAGACTCGTTGCCAAGTGCTGAGCTCGGATAGATATCAACTGTCATCTCGCCGTTAGACATCTCCTCAAGGTGATTTCTGAGTGCTACAAGACCTGCTGCATAAGCTCCTGACATAGAACCTGTGATACCTGCCTTGAAGTGAATCTTTGCATCTGCTGATCCGAGCGGATCCTCATCAGCTGCACTACCCTCAACCTGAGTCATAGCTGCCTCACCGGCTGCTGCCTCTTTTGACTCTGTTGCAGCTGCCTCTGTCTCTGCGTCTGCAGCTGCTGTTGTTGTAGCTGTTGAACTTCCGCCGCATGCTGCGAGTGAAGCTGTCATTGCTGCAACGAGTGCAAGTGAAATAAACTTCTTCATGTTTTTCTCCCTTTCTTAAATTAGATTTTGGTTCGTGCCGGGCACTCGCCCGACACTCCCCACTACATGAATATGTTTATTATATCACAAACTTCTCAATTACTCTACAGGAAATCCATCTACTTTTGCATTATAACTGTATTCCGGTGTCGGGAATGCTCCGGAGCAGGTTTCATCATAGAAAGCATTAAGTGCATCTACCATAGGCTGACGAAGCTCTGCGTAATGTTTAACAAACTTCGGCTTCATATCATTGAAGAGACCTGTCATATCGTAGAGGTTAAGTTCCTGACCGTCTGTATACTTGCCTGCACCGATTCCGCAGCAAGGTATCTTGACCGTCTCGGTGATCTTCTTCGCAACGCCTACCGGCATGCACTCAAGGCAGATTGCAAATGCGCCTGCTGCCTCAACAGCCTTGGCATCCTCAAGGAGCTGTACGGCATAATCGCTGTCCTTACCCTGAACTCTGAAGCCTCCGAGCTGGCTGATAGACTGAGGTGTAAGGCCGATATGTGCCATTACCGGAATACCGCCGTCAACGATAGCCTTGATCCTCGGTGCCATCTTTGCTCCGCCCTCAAGCTTGATGCAGTCGCATCCACCTTCCTGCATGATACGGTTTGCATTGGCTACAGCCTGCTCATTGCTTACATTATAGGTTCCGAACGGCATGTCTCCTACAACGAAGGTATTAGGAGCGCCCTTAACGACAGATCTTGTATGGTGAATGATCATATCAAGAGTTACCGGGATAGTTGAGCCGTCACCTGTGATAACATTTCCGAGAGAATCACCTACAAGGATCATCTCTGTCTTACTTTCATCTACGATTCCGGCAAAGGTATAATCGTAGCAGATAGTCCAGGTCCACTTCTGTCCCTCTTCCTTATAACGCTGGAAATCCTTAACAGTACACTTTTTCTTATCGCTCATTGGTTTAACTCCTTTTATAAATAACCGAAAGCTGTAACGCTTTATACCCTTTTAATATGTCAATGTTCAGTCGGCTTATGCCCGATTGTTTTTTATTTCTTAAATACTGCTCCTGCCATTGCCGATGTAACCAGTCTTGAATATCTGTCAAGATAGCTGCCCGGCTTAACCGGCGGCTTATGCGGTTCCCAGCCGATCTTACGTTTCTCAATCTCCTCCTCCGGAACATTGAGTGTAACACTTCCGCCTTCTATATCTATGGAAATGCTGTCGCCGTCCTTAACAAATGCAATGAGTCCGCCCTCTGCCGCCTCAGGTGAAACATGTCCTATGGCTGCTCCTCTTGTTGCTCCGGAGAAACGTCCGTCTGTAACAAGTGCTACGCTTGATCCGAGGCCCATACCTATGATGGCTGATGTAGGTGTGAGCATCTCTCTCATACCCGGACCGCCCTTAGGTCCTTCATATCTGATGACCACAACATCACCCGGCTTGATCTCACCGTTATATATAGCCTTGACCGCCGGCTCTTCCTGATCGAATACTCTTGCCGGTCCGGTATGCTTAAGCATCTCCGGAACAACTCCCGCCTTCTTGCAGACAGCTCCATCCTTGGCAAGGTTGCCGTACATGATCTTAAGTCCGCCGGTAAGGCTGTATGCAGTCTCCTTGCTGCGGATAACATCCTCATTGATAACAGCATGTCCTTCGACATTTTCAAATACGGTCTTGCCTGTAACGGTAAGATTGTCCTCAAGGAGACCATATTCCTTAAGTCTTGCCATAAGCGCCGTAACTCCGCCTGCATTATCAAAGTCTGCCGGATAATGCGGTCCCGAAGGCTTCATCTTAACAAGATGCGGAACCTTGGCTGCAATCGCCTCTACCTCATCGAAGCTGAACGGAATGTCTGCCTCGTTGCAGATAGCCGCAAGATGGAGCATGGTATTGGAAGATCCTCCGATAGCCATATCAACTACCAAAGCATTATGTATAGCCTTGGCATTAAGTATCTGCTTGCAGTTTACCTGCTGCTTCCAAAGCTCAACGATACGCATACCTGTACGCTTCGCAACAGCGAGCTTCTTACCGCTGAGCGCCGGAAGTGTAGCTCCCGGAAGGCAGAGTCCCAATGCTTCTGTAAGGAAGTTCATCGAGTTTGCCGTACCGAGCAGGTTGCAGGCTCCGCAGCCCGGAAGTGCACACTGCTCAAGCTTTGACAGCCATTCCTCTGACTTGATTCCTCTTTGTACAAGGCCCGAAGCCTCCATAAGATCTGTATATCCGACTTTCTCACCGTCCATGCAGCCCGTCGCCATAACTCCGCCTGAGCAGATTATCGTAGGCACATCAAGTCTTGCTGCCGCCATGATCATACCAGGAGTGATCTTATCACAATCAGGGATAAGGACCATTGCATCAAAACTGTGTCCGTTCATCATGCACTCTACAGAATCGGCAATCAGCTCACGGCTTGCAAGCGGATAATGCATTCCGTAGTTGCCCTGTGCGATACCGTCGCAAATTCCTATGGTAGGGAATTCTATCGGCTGTCCGCCGGCTGCTATGATTCCTTCCTTGACAGCTCTTGCTATAGTGTCAAGATGTCTGTGTCCCGGCATGGTCTCGTTCTGTGCGTTAACCACTGCGATGATCGGCTTATCAAGATCCTCCGGAAGAAGTCCCATTGAATAATAAAGTGCTCTGTGAGTTGCTCTCTCCAGACCCTTTGTTGTTATATCACTTTTCTTTGCCATTCTATTCTTACCCCCAACATACAGTTGCCTGTATGAAAAACGCTTGTTTTCCTTTTATGCGCAAATCTTAACATGAAACGTTTAACATTTCAAGTCTCGTCTATTCATAAATACCTATTTAGTACAACATATCGACAGATTTTTAAGTTATTTTGCATATGATCCTTATTTTTTTGTGCTATATGTCTTTGTTCTTCTTATTCTTTTTGTGCAGTCGGTATAAAGCTCATTCTGGATTGTATTTCTGATTATTTCTTGTCCCCTTTGCCATAAAAGGGACCGCCGCAAAAGCAACGATCCCTTTTATATATTAAGCTAAACGACCTTACTTATTTGTAACTGCCTGGATCTTTGCAAGAAGATCTGCATCAATACCGAGTGAGCCGTCATCATATACCGGCTTTGTAGCCTCGATCCACTCATCCTGATCGATATCGGAGATGATGATGCCGTAAGCTTCCATATCCTTACGAGCCTGAACAGCCATACGCTGCTCTACAGCACGCTGCTCATCCTTTGCAAGCTTAGCAGACTCGATAACCCAACCCTGCTGCTCTTCGGTAAGACCATCAAATACGTCCTGGCTGATGCAAAGAACTGCCGGGCTGTAGAAGATGTTGTTCTCTGTCATGTAAGGCTGAACCTCATGAAGCTTGTTGCCGTAGTAAATGATCGAGAACGGGTTCTCCTGTCCGTCGATAGTTCCCTGCTGAAGTGCTGAGAATACCTCGCCCATAGCCATAGCTGTAGGTGTTGCACCGAGTACAGTATATGTAGCCATGTGAACCTTGTTCTCCATTGTACGGATCTTCATGCCCTTAAGGTCATCAGGATGTACGATCTCCTTCTTGGAGTTTGTTGTGCATCTGTAACCGTTCTCAAAGAATGCAAGAGCCTTAACGCCTGTTCCGTCAAACTCTCCGAGAAGGAACTGTCCAACCTCGCCGTCAAGAACCTCGTAAGCTGTCTCAGCTGTAGGGAAGAGATACGGAAGGTCAAGAACAGCCCAGTTGGCTGTTGCATTGGCAAATGCAGGGATAGGGCCTGTTGATGTAACAAGCATATCCTGTGTTCCGGTAGATACCGCATCAAGCATATCAGACTCGTTGCCAAGTGCTGAGCTCGGATAAATATCTACTGTCATATCTCCGTCTGACATCTCCTCAAGGTGATTTCTGAATGCCACAAGACCTGCTGCATATGCACCTGTCATAGCATTGGTTATACCTGCCTTGAAGTGAATGCTTGCTGTTGACGGTCCGAGCGGGTCCTCATTGGCTGCACTTCCCTCTACCATAGTCATGGATGTTTCAGCTGCTGCAGCTGTTGACTCTGCTGCTGCACTTTCAGTCTCTGCTTCCGAAGCTGCTGCCGTTGTTGTTGCGGTTGAGCTTCCGCCGCATGCTGCAAGTGAAGCTGTCATTGCTGCAACCAGTGCCAATGAAATAAACTTTTTCATCATTTTCTCCCTTCTATCCTTGGAAAATTACCTCTAAGAGCCTTTGGTACCCCTATCAAAGAAACTCTTATATCTGAATAACAGATAGTTACTGCCGACACGATCGTTCGGCATGATATCGGCTGAGCTGCAATAAATGTATCTTGTAATACATTTCTCAGCTGACATTTTGAATTGTAACACGTTTAACGTTTTGAATTCAAGTAGTTTTTGTTCACATATGACAAGTTTACTTAAGATTGTACACGTTATTATTGTTATTTTTGTCTGAATCGGCTGTTTTTCTTGTCTTATTTACTCAAGAATTGTTCTGAGATTTGTGCAAGAGTATCAATCTCAAGATATAACTGCATTTATTAAATACACATATGTACCGGAAATGTGTATTGTTTTAGTTGTCCATCCCGGCATGCGGACTTTTCTTTTCAAGCCTTCTTATCTTCACCGGAACATATGCTTATTCCGAAGACTCTTCCGGCGCCTGCTCTCATAAGGCAGGAGCTGCAGCACTCCATAGTGGAACCGGTAGTATAAATATCATCAACCACCAGTACATTGCATCCATACGGAAGCTTTTTATGCACTGCAAATGCCTGCTGAAGATTGAGCAGTCTCTCTCCGGCATTCAATTCCTTTTGTGCCACAGTTTTTTTGTTTCTTGCTATTATGTCTTTTCTTACTGGGATACCAAGATACAGTCCTATATCCTCACAAAGGATCTCTGACTGATTATAGCCGCGTTTTCTGAGACGGCTTTCATGTACCGGAACCGGTATGATGTAATCGATCTGTTTTTCTGCTATCCATTTGCCCAGCCTGTCGGCTGTAATTAATGCAAACAGCGACAAATACTCGCGTTTGGAATTATATTTTATATCAGCCATGATATCACGCATGCGTTCGTCATAATCCATAAGGCTTCTGCACTGAACAAAGCTTCTGTCATGCTGTTTGCAATCGCTGCACAGGCTGCTTCCGTCGGATATGCGTTTTCCGCATTTTTCGCAGCAATTCTCTCCTATCAGCTTAAGTTCCTTTTGACAGCCCGGACAAATCAATCCGTCATACAGCATAGACAGTTCTTGCCGAAATGATCCTTCCTCAGCTGTCAACCCGCCTATCAAGTATATCTCTTTTTGTCTGAGCCCGGAGCTGTTGCACCGCTTTCTAAAATGCTGCATACGTTCCCAAGCCTTGTGATATGCGGCACGATCCGCTATAGGGATAGCATCGCCGCATATCGGACAAAGCTCAGGATATATCATATCCTTCAATAATTCTGTCACAAAGTCCCGAGAAACGTTTATTTTCATCTTCATTTCTCTCCATTTCCTCAAATACCTGAGGGAGACCCACCATACAGACGCATTTCTTAGCTCTGGTCACCGCAGTATAGAGCAGATTGCGGTTCATCAGCAGATGCGGTCCGTTAAACATAGGCATAACTACAGCCGGATATTCGCTGCCTTGCGATTTGTGTACGGTAACAGCATATGCCAGCTCTACATTAAGTATCTGTTTTCTGTCGTATACGGCATTCTTATGCTCATCAAAAGCTATGGTAACCGTATCCTTATCATTATCTACTTTGACAACACGCCCGATATCGCCGTTAAAGAGTCCCGCTCCGTGTTCTTTCGGCATTCCGCGATGATCATATACCGTCCATTCGATATCATAGTCATTTTTCATCTGCATGACCTTATCTCCGACACGAAGTATATTGCCGCCGTTTTTTCGTTCGGCCTTGTTCTTGGCCGGCGGATTCAGATATTGCTGCAGTTCTCTGTTGATAGCTTCGACTCCGAGTGCTCCTTTCTTCGTCGCAGTAAGTACCTGTATATCAAAACTTGTACATCCCACGTAATTCGGAAGCTTATCCGTGATCAGTTTTCTTAGCGAATCGAGTATTACTTCCGGTCTGGAGCTCCTGATAAACAGAAAGTCCTTGCTTTTTTTTGTAAGATCCACAGCCTCACCGTTATTTATCTTATGAGCATTCGATACAATATCGGACTGTGCCGCCTGTCTGAATACATGCTCCAAACGAACGGTCCTAAGGCAGCCTGAAGCTATCATGTCTCTTAATACATTGCCCGCGCCTACAGACGGAAGCTGATTGTGGTCTCCCGCAAATATAACTCTCGTTCCCGGCACTATCGCCTTGAGCAAGGCATTCATAAGGAAAATGTCAACCATGGACATCTCATCTATAATGACAATATCTGCCTCAAGCGGATCCTTCTCATCTCTGAGGAACCTTCCTTTTCCCGAAGTACTTCCCGAACCGCCTGCGTTACCGCTTCCTCCGTATGGAACGGATGCCCCCGGCGGTGCAAAGTTCCCCTCATATTTTGCTGTCGTTCCGGGTGCATTGCCCTCGTCAGGAACACCGGTGTACTCTAATAGTCTGTGTATGGTCTTGGCTTCGGAGCCTGTTGCTTCAGTCATGCGCTTTGCAGCTCTGCCTGTCGGTGCCGCAAGTGCGATCTCATCATGATCCTCGGAAAAATATCCTATCAAAGTGTTGATGGTAGTAGTCTTACCGGTACCCGGGCCTCCGGTAATTATGAGTACACCGTTTCCTACCGAGGCTTTGACTGCTTCCCTTTGCTTTAAGTCAAGCACGATACCGCTTGCCTTTTCAAGCTTATCTATACGCTTATCCGCAAAAGCTTCATCATATTCGCCCTTTATCGCAAGGCTCTTAAGTCTCTCCGCTATCTCCTTTTCGGTATAATAATACGCAGCAAGATAAACCTGAGTATCCTGTCCCTGTCTCTCTATGATCACTATCCTGCCGTCCATCTGAAGCGATATAAGATGCGACTCTATGTCCTGTATATTCAGTCCCAAGAGTTCCGAACACATGCGTGTGAGAGTTTTTTCCGGCACCCAGGTATGCCCGTCAGCCCCGGCTGCGGAAAGCACATATATAATTCCGCTTCTTACCCTGAATTCGGAGTCTGCCGGCAGGCCTTGCTTTAAGGCTATACTGTCTGCGGTTTTGAAGCCGACTCCCTCTATCTCATCTGTCAGCTTATATGGATTGGTCTTGATTATATTGTAGAGAGCCGGGCCGTATTTATCGTAAATACGATTGGCAACAACGGAACCTATACCGTACTCCTGCATGAACATTATTGCCTCACGCATATTTTTCTTGAGTTCTGTCTGCTCAGAGATATTCATTGCCATCATCATACTGATGCCCTTGATCTCGGCAAGACGTTCCGGTTCCTCTTCCATTATTCTGAATGTATCTGATTTGAATTTTTTGACTATGCGTTTTGCAAGTGAAGGGCCGATGCCTTTGACGGCACCGCCTGCGAGGTAACGCTCGATTGCGCCTGCCCCTTCAGGCGGAACCACGGTAAAAGATGATGCGGAAAATTGTTCACCGTATACCGGATGTGAAGTGTAGTCCCCTGAGACCTCAAGGGTCTCTCCGGGACTTATATAAGGAAAGTAGCCTACAAGCGTGATGGGTTCTCCATCAAGCGAGGCATCCAAAACGGAATAATGATTATCTTCGTTATGATAAACAATATTCTCTATATATACTCTGACGGTCTGCAGTTTCTTATTCCTCCTGCGCATTGGCAAGCTCAATAAACTTTCCCGTACCTATGGCAACTGCAGATAAAGGATCCTCTGCGACCATAGTTGTTATACCTGTTTTTTCCTCGATAAGCTTATCGAGACCGTATACAAGTGAGCCTCCGCCTGTCATAATGATGCCTCTCTCGTAGATATCCGAAGCAAGCTCCGGCGGAGTACGCTCAAGCACATTATGTACGGCATTTACGATCTGTGATGCGGAATCTGCAAATGCCTCCATCGTCTCATCGGAGGTAACCTGAACGGTCTTCGGAAGCCCCGTAACAAGGTTTCTGCCTCGCACCTCCATAACAAGATTTTCCGGTCTCTTGTATACGCAGCCTACACCTATCTTGATATCCTCGGCTGTTCGCTCTCCGATAAGAAGATTGTGTTTCTTTCGCATATAACGAACGATCGCCTCGTCAAAATCATCACCTGCAACCTTGACCGACTCGGATACGACCGGACCTCCGAGGGAGATAACCGCAATATCCGCAGTACCGCCTCCGATATCCACCACAATATTACCGAACGGCTTTGATATGTCTATGCCTGCGCCTATGGCAGCCGCAACGGGCTCCTCTATAATTGTAACCTCTCTGGCTCCTGCCTGATATGTGGCATCCTCGACAGCCTTCTTCTCGACCTCAGTTGCTCCCGACGGGATGCATACAGCAACTCTCGGCTTACGAAGTGTCTTCTTTCCGACCGCCTTATCAATAAAATGCTTAAGCAGCTTCTCCGTAAGGGTATAATCCGAAATCACGCCCTGACGAAGCGGTCTTACCGCCTTAAGATTGCCCGGTGTACGTCCGAGCATAAGTCTTGCATCCTCTCCGTATGCAACAACATTGCCGCTTGTACGGTCCACTGCTACTACCGAAGGCTCTCTGAGCACAACGCCCTTGCCCTTGATATATACCAATATTGTTGCTGTTCCGAGATCTATGCCTATGTCATTTGACATGAGTGAAAATAATGCCATTTCGCCTGTCCTTCTCCGCTGAATATATCTATAAGTATTAATTTCATTTCTATAAAATCTCCCTGTATTTCGAGAGTAATCCAGTGAAAAGTTTATCACAGCGCATTGTGTTTTTCAAGCAAGGGGTCGAATACGGATCGCAATCTGTTAATTCCTCCCGATACAAGTCCGTTTCCTAATATAATAGTCAGCAGTATGCTGAAAACCACAAGCATAAGCACATGCAGTCTGTTAAAAGGATCTATCATTTCATACAGACCTGCAAATTCCAACAGATCTCTTATCGGTCTGTGTATAAAGTATATAGGCAGAGTATTCATGCCAAGCTTCGTTATTATAAGCATACGTCGGTTGAGCATAATACCTATAAGTCCGAGCGACATACACAAAGCAACAGCGTACCAGATAAGATTAATGAGCCATTTCCATGCCTCCATATCCGGAGCATATCGCCGATAGTCTGCCCCGTAGACCACAAGATTATACTTGAACAGCAGAGTTTTCATTCCGAGCAGGATAAAAACCGCAAAAAAACAAGCTGCGTAATCTACCGGTCTTCGGTATCGGCTTATAAGATATTTATCCAACTGAAGCTGACTGCTGAAATATCCCAGATAAAAGAAGGGCATGAATGTAATGATCCTGTCCATGGATAAAAAATCGTCGATCTGTATTACGTATTTCAGGAATGAGGCCGCTATAAACATGGCTATAGTTACATAGATCGAGCTCCTTTTGCCTCTGAAGCCGTGAAAGATAGGTATACTCAGCTCCCATACAGCAAGCGCCAGCAAGTACCACGGGGCTCCGTTTTCATGCAGAAAGTTGGGCATAGGCCCGACGTAGCCGTAGGCAAGTCCTTCCGTAAAATACACCACTGTCTCGTATACCACGTACAGCCACAGCATCTGAACCACCTTGCCCCAGCGGAACCTTCCGTCCGAATATATACTCTTGGAATAATATCCTGAGAGCATAACAAAGCAAGGCATATGAAATGCATAGATGAGATAGATCAGACCTATTACAAGACGTGTCTCGGAACTAAGCAACGGCAACAGAAAATGACCGATAACAACCAGTATTATCAGTACACCGCGCACATTATCGAGTCTCATGTCTCTTTGTGCCTTACCTCTTCGGGTATGCTGTGAAATATATTGTCTTTTCGAAGTAAAGAGTGCCATCAGATCATCTTATGTTTGCCAACAACCATTCCTTTGTATTATGCTCAGGCTCAGCCCAGACCGCTTCCTGCATCTTATGCAGCAGTCTGCCTATCTCAGGGCCTTCGCCTATGCCTTCGGACATTATATCGGCACCGCTTACCGCAAGCTCCGACAGGTATACAGGCTCATCATTTTTGTCGATCTGTTCTGCTATCATAAACAGTTCTCTGAGATCTTCGGAACCGTCTGCGCACTTTAACTGATAAGCTCTCGTTCTTGAAGAAATAAGTTTCATCTTAAGGAGTCCGACAAATAGCTCAGGCTCCATCTCAGACATAACGCGCTTAAGCTCCGTCTGATCCGGAGCTATAGCTGTAAGTATATGCCTTGCAAGTATCACTGCATTTTTTCTCGTAATATTGTCCGATTTAAGATCCTTAAGCATAGCATCTATATTATCGGCCTCCATTCCTTCCGTAAGATAGGCAAAGCGGATGTAGCGATATTTTACCGGACATGCCATGCACAAATTAAAGGCGCTCTCAGGTATGAAGCTATCATCATTTTCAGCCGCCTCAGACTCAGCTATAGTTTCTTCGTGATCAAACTCATATCCGGCATATGCCTCCACGGCAGACCTCTTTAATTCCGCTATCTGTGCAATATTGATCTCACGAAAATGTTTTGCTATATACGGAACTATGCCGAGCTGGAATATATCTGCAATACGCTCAATGTGTGCCGAACAGATAAGCTTGCTTATCTCGACCAATACACGTTCCTTAGATACTGCCTTAAGTCTCGGTGCGTGCTGTGCTATGGCATCACGGGTCATCGAATCAATATCAAAATCAAGCTGTGCGGCAAATCTCACAGCTCTTAATATCCTGAGTGCATCCTCATCAAAGCGCTCATTGGCATCTCCTACACATCTTACGACACCGGTCTCCAGATCCTCTCTGCCTCCGAACAGATCCACGATACCGCTTTTGTCATTATATGCCATCGCATTTATCGTGAAATCTCTCCTGCGCAGATCCTCGCTTATCGCATCGGTAAAGCGAACGCTTGAAGGATGACGGCTGTCCTTGTACTCTCCGTCTATCCTGTATGTAGTTACTTCATATGAGGAATTGCCGATAAGTACGGTTACGGTACCATGCTCGATACCCGTATCCACGGTACGTCTGAATGTTCGCTTTATATCCTGCGGCAGAGCCGAGGTGGTAATATCCCAGTCTCCCGGTATCCTTCCTATAAGGCTGTCTCTTACACAGCCTCCGACAGCATATGCCTCATATCCTCCTTTTTCAAGCTCGGATATGATAAGCTTAACATTATCCGGAAGCTCTATTCGCAGATTTTTTTCTTTTTTGATGCTTCTTTTTGCCATAATTAATTCCGATAGATAATCAGGGACCGTCCTTCGGTAACGAAGAGACAGTCCCTGCCCATGTCCATAGATCCTGTTTTACTGCACCGGCATACCGATCACACAGTAATCTTAATATTTATTATAAACAATCAGGATAAATCAATATGCTCTGCCCCAATATACCATTTTGCTTGCCGGCTTGCCGCAGTTCACGCAGCAATCTCCGATATGCTCCTGCTTAAACGGTATACAACGTGAGGAAGCTCCTGTTTTTTCTTTGACAGCCTCTTCACACTCACGGCTGCCGCACCACATAGCCTTGACAAATCCCTTCTGTTCGTCAAGTATATGCTCCATCTCATCTATATTCTGTGCGGAGAAGGTGTGCTTCTCAAGATGAGACTTTGCAGCCTCGTACATGCTGTTCTGGATATCCTCAAGAAGCTGTCCGGCAGACTCCGCAATATTGTCGAGTGATGCCGTTGTCTTTTCGTGAGTATCTCGTCTTACAAGAACAGCCTGTCCGTTCTCTATGTCTCTCGGTCCGATCTCTATTCTGAGCGGGATTCCTCTCATCTCGGAATCGGCAAACTTGAAGCCCGGTGTCTTGTCTCTGTCATCAAGCTTAACTCTGAAGCCTGCCTTGGTGAGTGTATCCTTAAGCTCATTAGCCTTATCAAGCACGCCTGCCTTCTGCTGCATTACCGGACAGATGATTATCTGTGTAGGTGCGATATGCGGAGGAAGCTTAAGTCCCTCGTTATCTCCGTGAACCATTATGATTGCACCGATTATACGTGTGCTCACACCCCATGAGGTCTGGTGTACGTACTGAAGCTTGTTGTCCTTATCCGTGTACTGTATGCCGAAGGCTCTTGCAAAACCGTCACCGAAATTGTGTGAGGTTCCTGACTGAAGTGCCTGTCCGTCATGCATAAGTGCTTCTATAGTATATGTAGCCTCGGCTCCGGCAAACTGCTCTTTCTCTGTCTTCTGACCGCTTACTACCGGAATAGCAAGGACCTCCTCACAGAAATTCGCATAGAGCTTAAGCATCTGCTCTGTACGTTCCTTAGCCTCCTCGGCTGTTGCATGAGCTGTATGTCCTTCCTGCCACCAGAACTCTCTTGAACGAAGGAAAGGTCTTGTAGTCTTCTCCCAACGTACTACCGAGCACCACTGATTGAGAAGCTTCGGAAGATCTCTGTATGAATGTATCTTGCGCTCATAATAATCACAGAAAAGTGTCTCTGATGTAGGTCTTACGCAGAGTCTCTCCTGGAGCTGTTCATATCCGCCGTGAGTAACCCATGCAACCTCAGGTGCAAAGCCCTCAACATGATCCTTCTCCTTCTGTAAGAGTCCCTCCGGAATGAACATAGGCATGGCGCAGTTTTCAACGCCCGTTGCCTTGAAGCGCTTATCAAGCTCCGACTGTATCATCTCCCAGATAGCAAAGCCTGCAGGCTCAAGTATCATGCAGCCCTTTACCGATGAATAATCGCAAAGTTCGGCTTTTCTGACTACGTCGGTATACCACTGGGCAAAATCAACATCCATGGATGTAATATCTTCAACTAACTTCTTATCGTTTGCCATTATCGTCTCTCCGTAATGTTTCAAAATATACATATATTTTATGTAAATGTCGCTGCAAAAGCTTACACAGATTTTGAAACAAGCTCTGAACAGCCGGCACCTAAAATTAATGAATTTTAAAGAAAAATTCAGTATTTTTTAATATACTAAATGTGCTTATTTTTTTCAAGCCCTGCGCTATATTCGTTTGCCATCTTGCACAAATTATATTATAATTTAGTGGCGAGGTTTGGGAATAATGGATAATAACACCGAAGCTAAACTTTTGTTCAAGGAATTTTTAAACAAACTATCCTCGGACGACAAAAAAAATCTGTTCAACTCTATACTGTATAACGATCAGATAGGCGTAAATATTACAGATGCCACGGGGCAGACCGTATTTCTTAATGATGCGCACACCCGAATAACCGGACAGCCCAAGGAACTCTATATCAACAACAATATGCATGATCTCGAGGAACAGGGGGTAGTGGTTCCTTCCGCATCATTGCTGGTTATAGAGACCGGAGAAAAGGTGACCTTACGTCAATCAACTCCGCAAAAACGTGATTTTGAAGTCAGTGCTTTTCCGGTATTTGATTCTGACGGTAAGCTTTGCTATACCGTCAATCTGCTCTCGGATATTACAGAGGTAGTTAATTATAAGAAAAGGGTATCCGAACTTGAGGAATATTCCAATCAGCTTAAGCAGGCAATAACAGGTGACGGACACCTCATATACCAGAGCCATGTAATGCAGCAGGTAGTCGAGAAGGCTCAGCGTGTTGCCGAGACTGATGTAAGCGTATTGATCACAGGTCCGTCCGGTGTAGGCAAGGAGCTTATTGCGGATATAATTCATGAGCACAGCCTGCGTAAGGATAAGCCCTTTATCAAGATAAATTGTGCCGCTATTCCGGAGCAGCTCCTTGAAAGCGAGCTCTTCGGCTATGAGCCGGGCGCATTTACAGGCGGCAACCCCAAGGGCAAAAAGGGACTTATCGAATCTGCGAACAGCGGTTCACTGCTTCTTGACGAGATAGGTGAGCTTCCGCTCGCTCTGCAGAGTAAGCTCCTCCGTGTTCTTCAGGAGCGCAGTATAAGACGTCTCGGAGGCAATAAATCCATACATGTGGATTTTCGTCTTATTTCATCGACAAATGTTGATCTCAAGGAAAAAATTGCCAACAAGGAATTCAGAGAGGATCTTTATTACAGACTTAATGTCATTTATATAAATGTTCCCCCGCTTGAAGCACGTCGTGATGATATACCGCTTCTGATAAATCATTTTATCAGACTGTTCAATACCAAATACGATCTGGACAAGAGCATAGATTCCGATGCCATGCAATTTCTTGCCCAGTATGATTTCCCGGGAAATGTCAGAGAGCTGAGAAACATCGTCGAACGACTGGTAATACAAAGTGCCGGAGACCGTATATCGATGAAGGATGCTTATGAGTCTCTCGGTATACTCACACATGACAGCTCCGAGCCTGCTGTTCCCACGCTTGTTAACGGTGAGGGACTTTCGCTCAAACAGATCATGGAAAATTACGAAAAAGCTCTGCTTCAGGAGTATATCAAGATCTACAAAAACGGTACCGAGCTCTCAAAGCAGCTTAAGACAGATCAGTCGACCATATCCCGGAAGCTGACAAAATACGGCATCAAATACTAAAACAATTGGTTTTTCACAATGCAAAAGCTGCCCGAAACGGACAGCTTTTGTTTTAGAGTAAGTATGTATTTTTTTATTCAAACCGGACGAAACGCAATGCTTATCGGATAAGCCTCTTATAAAGCGATCCGTCCGGATCCGAATCATTTGTTCTTCCGTCCGTTTACTTAAATACCTACGGCTTAAGCCGAATTCTGTATTAAGCAACCGGATAGCTTGAAAATAAGCTCAACAGCCTATCATCCTGCCATTATATAGCCTTTTCTGCAGGAGTTCCCTTTCTGCCCGGCTTCATAACAACTTCGCCCTTGCTTATTGCCTTTACCGGACATACCAGTGCGCAAAGGTGACATCCTACGCACTTATCATGGTCACATGTAGGCTTACGATCCTCACCGAAGGTAATAGCCTGATGTGCTCCGTCGAAGCAGGATACATAACAGCGTCCGCATCCGATACATTTATCTGTATCAAATTCCGGATATACTACATAGTCACGATCAAGATCTTCTGCCGGGATGAGATTGTCATTGGCAACTCCTATGAGATCCATAAGACTGTCAACACCCTGCTCCTCCATATAATACTCAAGACCGCTCTTAAGGTCATCAATTATACGGTAGCCGTACTGCATAACTGCTGTAGTGATCTGAAGTGTGGTTGATCCTAAGAGGATAAACTCTGCCGCATCCTCCCAAGTCTCTATACCGCCGATACCGGATATTGCAACATCCTTGATACCTGTACGCAGCTGCTGTATGAAACGAAGAGCTACAGGCTTAACAGCCTTGCCGGAATATCCTGATATCGAAGACTTGCCGTTGATGATAGGAAGACCTATCTTACGGTCAAGATCAACATTACAGATAGACTTGATTGTATTGATAGCTGCGATACCGTCTGCTCCGCCCTCAAGACAAGCCTTGGCAACCGGAACCATATCTGTGATATTAGGTGTCATCTTAGCCATCATCGGAAGCTTTGATCCGCGCTTTACTGCCTGACAGAAAGCTCTGCACAGCTCAGGGTTTGTTCCTACATCGGATCCCATTGCATGTGAAGTCATCTGCGGACATGAGAGGTTCATCTCGATCATGTCGGCTCCTGCCTCTGTAACAAGTCTTGCAAGCTCTTCCCAATCCTCTTCAGTCGGTCCCATGATAGATGCGATAACGACCTTATCCGGATAGTTCTCCTTGAGTTTCTTGATATCAGCAAGATTCTGCTCAAGCGAATGCTCGGCTATCTGCTCCATGTTCTTAAATCCGACAAACGGTGTGCCTTCCTTGGTCAGTGCATCGAAACGAGGCGATACTTCATCTATAAGGAAATGCTTAGGTCCGATGGTCTTGAATACGATTCCGCCCCAGCCTTCATCAAAACATTTTGCGCACATCTCGTAGCAGTTACCTACCGGAGAAGATGACAAGCAAAACGGGTTCTCAAAATGCACGCCGAGGAATTCTACCGATAAATCCTTTTTAATCATCTTACTTACCTCCCAGATAACTATCTATAGCCGCGGCTGCTTCCTTACCCTTGCGAACCGCATATACGACAGTCTTGTCGCCCTTAGCGATATCTCCTGTTACAAATACCTTGCCGTCTGCCTGATATCCGTCGAAGCTGACTTCGTTCTTGGCTACTGAAATGCCGAGCTTATCGGCAGTTGTATGCTGTCCTACCGCAAGTATGATCTTGTCAGCCTTAAGCTTAAGCTCATTCTCAAGTCTGCGGTGCTTGAATACTACTGTATTGCCTTCAACCGACAAAGGAGCATAACCGTCTATGATCGTTACGCCAAGCTGTCTTGCTGTCTCAAGCTCTTCCTTAGAAGCTCTGAAATCCGAAAGTTCCTTACGTGTTACGCAGGTAACGCTTGATACTCCGAGTATCTTAAGTGTTGCCGCAGCATCCATTGCGGAATCTCCGCCGCCGATAACAAGTGCCGAATCCGGAAGTGCAACTTCTCCCTGCTTATCCTTAACCTCCTTAAGGAAGCTTACTGCAGGAACCGCATAGCTGTTGCCTGCAAACATATCAAGTGTTCCCGGCTCGCTTGCTCCGACTGCTACAAGTACTGCATCATATTTTGCCTTGAGCTCGTCTAACTTTGCCTTATCAACATTAACATTATAGTTAAACTTTGCTCCGAGATCGGCAATTCTCTTAACTTCTACATCAACGATTCTGTTTGGAAGTCTGTACTCCGGAATACCTGTCCTCAGGAATCCGCCCGCATAGGCATCCTTCTCAAAGATATCGACCTCATAACCCTTGGCAAGGAGTGAAGCTGCTGCCTGTAAAGCAGACGGTCCGCTTCCTACGATTCCGATCTTCTTGCCGTTTGCAGCTCCCTTTTCAAGGATCTTCATACCGGCCTTCTCTTCAAAATCGGTTACAAAACGCTGGATACCTGCAATATCGATAGGTTTATCTATGCCGCAGCGTGAGCAGGCTTCCTCACAATATCTCTCTGTAGGACAGACTCTTGCACAAACCGCACCAAGTGCATTATTCTCTCTGATAGTCTCGGCAGCTCCCTTGAAATTACGGAATCTGACGCTTCTGATGAACTTTGCAGGATCCGTTCCGGCGGGACAGGATTTTGTACACGGTGCGTCATAACATAGTAAACATCTGCCGGCTTCCTCCATGATGGTAAGCATCGTGTATGCCGGCTTTAATTCTTTTTTGTAATCTCCAGTCATGATCGGTTTCTCCTTCTGAACTATTAAAAAACAAGGACTGCCGGGTAAATTCTTATTGATTTGCCCGGCAGTTCAGTTATTTCAGATCATTGATGTTCCTCTCACTTTTGAAAATGTGAATTATAATCCACCCTTTTCATCAAGCTTCAGAACTGCATTAAGCATTACTGTTGCAGCCTTTGTGCAAAGCTCGTCAGATGTATGCTCAGGCTCGCAGTGCGAAAGTCCTTTCTCCGATGGGGCAAATATCATCGTAGTAGGGATCATATAGGAAATGTACTGAGCATCATGTCCTGCACCTGAGTTGATATCCATATGGCTGTAGCCAAGCTCGTCAACAGCTTCTCTTACGTAACCTACAAGAGTCTTATTCCAGTAAACAGTATCACGGTTCCATCCGAGAACTACCTCGCAGCGGCATCCGTTCCACTCTCTCTCCTCCAATGTAGCAAGGATAGCACGTACCTTGTTAAGTACCTCAGGATCCTCATGTCTTACATCGATAGAGAAATCAAAGAAATCAGGAATAACGGTGTTAACACATGGATGGATAACAACCTCACCTGTTGTATAAACCAATGCATCGTCATTGAGCTTATCAATCTCCTCATGGAGATAGCAAAGAGCCTGTGATGCTGCATAGAATGCATCATGACGCTTCTTCATCGGGAATGTGCCTGCATGAGCTGCAAATCCGTAGAATCTTACTCTGTAGAGCATCTGTCCCAATACACAGGTAACTACACCGATATCCTTCTTTGCATCCTCAAGGATCGGTCCCTGCTCGATATGTGTCTCAAACAATGCAAGATACTTATCCGGTGTCATACGATTTTCCTTAGCACCCTTGAACGGGAACTTGTCGAGCTTCTCACCGAAAGTAACTTCTGTATCAATAATGGAATGTGAAGCCATCATCTTGTCGTATGCAAAGTTATCTCTGAATCTCTCCGGCATATAGTCATGTGCCATAGTACCTGAGCACATCATGCAAGGAGGGAACTCTGATCCTTCCTCATTTGTGAAGATCATTGCCGTAAGCGGATGCTTGTGCGGAATCTTCTCTGCAGATACAGTCTCAAGTACTTCCATAGCACTCATAACACCGAGGATACCGTCATAGTTTCCGCCGTTCTTAACCGAGTCGCAATGTGAACCCATAACGATTCTCTTGGCATTAGGATCGGAACCCGGAATGGTTGCATACATATTGGCAAGATCATCTGTCTCGATGGTTGCTCCTATTGCTTCCATACGCTTTTTCCACTCATTACGAGCCATTATATCCTCATCAGAAAGAGCATATCTCGTAATTCCGCCGTGTCCGGCATCACCGAACTTGCTGAAAGTGTGGATCTTATCACTCATTCTTTCTAAACTGCACTGATACATTACTTTACTCCTTTCAAAAAACCGTCCCGATCCCGTTTTCTATGAATCGGGACGATTCCGTGTTACTGTGTGATTTTTATAAGATCAAGAACCAAATCTCCTAAGATCAGCTCTCTATCTCTGTCATTGCATCTTCCTCTTCCTGAGTAATGTAGCCCTTCTGCTCCTTTGTTCCGCCGAAGCCTGACTTCATAAGGATTACATAAACTACAAATGCTACGAAGAAGGAGAAGAGATAACCGTTGGCTGCGATCATATCGAGCAGGTTAGGTGTTGTTCTTCCCGAGCCTGCATATGCAAATACTGTATTTCCGAGAAGCGGAAGTATGAAAGATGCTACCCAAGCAATGATAGCACACCAGTTCCAGCCGTTCGAATATCTGTAGCGTCCGTCTACTCCCTTAAAGAGTGCGTATACGTCGATTCTCTTGTCCTTGCATACGAAGTAGTCTGCACAAAGGATAGCTGCAACCGGAGCTATGATAGTTCCGTAGTTGTTAAGCCATGTGAAGATGTAAGCTGCGCCGGATCCATAGATGAACCAAGGCTGTGTAACGAAGATCGAGATAAGGATGGTGATGATAACGCCCTTCTTAAAGGAGATCTTTGTAGGTGCAAGGTTGGACCATCCGTTTGACGGTGCTACTACGTTAGCTGCTACGCAGGTGGTAAGCTGTGCTGCGATAACTGCAAGAGCAACTATTACGATAGCAATCTTATTGTCAACCATGAAGAATACTGTTGTAGGATCGTAGCTTGCTACTCCGTACTGGTAGAAGGTTGCCTGTGCGAAGAGTGCTCCTGCTACTGCACAGATACCCATAGGTATAGGCATTCCTATCATCTGACCGTTGAACTGATCCTTCTGTGATCTTGCCATCTTGGAGAAGTCAGGAATATTAAGAGCAACTGTTGACCAGTAAGCTATATTTCCTGTAAGTCCTGCAAGATATACGAATGCAAAGCCTCCGTGCTGAGCAAGAAGCTCCTCATTATTGCCTGCAAGGAATACGTCGGCTACTGTATGACCTGTTGCATGAATGGTAATAACACTCCATACCAAAAGTCCTACTATAGCAATGATTACAAGCGGACCACCCAGGTTCTGAAGCCACTTAACCTTGTCCATTCCGTTATAAGCTACCCATCCGCATATAATTACGAAGATAACGAAGCCTATGATCTGTCCTACCATAACGCTCGGGTTACCCGGCATGGCTACGGTATTGCTCGGATCAGACATTGACGGGATAATACATCCGATAAGAGCTGCAATAGCTCCTCCTCCTACCCATGACTGAACGGATGTCCATCCGCAGCCGATGATGGAACGGGACAAACTCGAGAGCTGTGCTCCGTGTGTTCCGAACGAAAGTCTTGCATATATCGGATACGGAATTCCGTACTTGGTTCCTACGTGTGAGTTAAGCTGAATAGGTATAAGTACGATAACGTTACCCAAGAATACGTTGATGATCGCCAATAACGGTGAAACACCCAAAGTTACGAGTGATGATGCGAGCGCAAGTGCCGCAATCGAAACCGAGAGTCCTATCCAAAGGTTTGCAACATCCTTGGCTCTCCATGTTCTGTCCTCTATCGAGGTTGGTGCAAGGTCCTCGTTATAATACTTGGAGGCTTTAAGTTCTGCAGCTGCCTGCGGCGACAATTCGTGTAATTCACCTTTTCTAACCTGTGTTATCATATTTTGTCTCCTTACTGTGTTAAACCCTTCCCCGCTATGCGGGTGCTACCCTTGTTAAATAACCCTTTTAAACTATAAGACTACCGGTTTAAATCAATGTTTTCTTGATGCACACTTGATGAACTTGCCCCACTTGGAGTCTCCTACAAACTCTCCGTTGTCATATACAAGACGTCCGCGTGAATAAGTCTGTACCGGATATCCGGTAAGCTCAAGGCCTTCCCAGATAGTATGATCCGAATCCGAATGCATGTTCTCGTTATGAACGGTGAACTTCTTCTGCGGATCATAGATAACGATATCGGCATCCTTACCTATTGCCAGGCTTCCCTTGTCCGTACATCCGAAGATCTTAGCCGGATTGAAGGAGCAAAGCTCAACTGCCTTCGGGAAGGATATGATGCCCTGGTTTGCATTGGAAAGCATGTAAGGATACATATTCTCTATGCCTGCACATCCGTTAGGGATCTTGCGGAAGTCATCCTTGCCCCAATCCTTCTCTGCCTGCTGGAATGGGCAATGGTCTGTTGCAACGGTATCGATATCGCCTCTCTTGATTGCTGCCCAGAGAGCATCCTGGCTTGCCTGACCCTTCATCGGAGGTGAGCAAACGAAGTTGCGTCCGTCAGGTCTCTTAAATACCTCATCTGTGAAATACAGATACTGCGGACATGTCTCTGCGTAGATCTCAAGTCCCTCATCCTTAGCCTCTGTTACGGCTCTTACGCCGCCTTCATTTGCAAGGTGAACGATGTAAAGCGGAGCCTTAAGAGCTCTTGCCCAATCGATGGCACGTCTGTCTGCCTCTTCCTCTACAAATTCAGGACGTGATGCGTAGTGATACCACGGGCTGAGCTTGCCTTCCGATACATACTTCTCTGTAAGTGTAAGTACCATCTCGTTGTTCTCTGCATGAACCGCTACGAGTGCACCGTACTTCTTTGCTGTCTCAAGTACCTTGTAGAATACTCCGTCCTTAACTCCGAAATCGTAAACCATGAATACCTTGAATGAAGATACTCCGTAGTCTACCGCTTCCTTCATTGACTCAAGAAGCTCCGGCTTAGGATCCTTGATACCGATATGAAGTCCGAGGTCTACAGCAAGTCCTTCCTTCATAGCCTGTGCTTCTCTGCGCTTTGCGGTCTCAAGAAGCGTCTCTCCGAAATCCTGATTGGTATAATCGAATACGGTTGTTGTTCCGCCGCATGCAGCAGCTCTGGTACCTGCAAAATAATCATCCGAAGATGTTGTTCCGCCAAATGGGAATGCCAAATGTGTGTGTGCATCTATAGCGCCCGGAAGTACCAGCTTGCCTGTTGCATCCACAACCTTATCGGCAACAATATCTGACAGATCCGAACCAATCATGGCAATCTTGCCGTCCTTGACAGCTACATCTGCCTTGAACATTTCTTTTTCGGTTACTACGGTTCCGTTTTTAATAAGTAGATCCATAAAAACTCCTTTCACTATAGATTGTGTGTTTTCACATATTAAGTTGGAAATATAACTAAATGTGGATGTTTCTTAACTTGATACTCGTCTTTGAGATAGTTAGACAGCTTCTCGCCTTTGAGACTGTATAACGTATTGCTCTTCGCTGAGCTAAAAAGTTTTATACGTTATATTAAGCAATTTACATGCCAGAAATGGAAAAGTCAACAAATTTCCCGAAATAATTTTTGAGTTTTTTGTGCGTTATGCATTATGAATTAATTTTATGCATTTTCGCATAAAACGCCGTGTTTTTAGTTGTTTTTATCTTATGCATTTTTGCATATCAATGCATGCTCACATTTACGTTTTGTTAGCAAATAATTTTCGTCAAATATTAGCCAACGCTAACAAATATTAGCCTAAAATAACCGTATATGCAGTTTTGCATTGTTTGTTAAAAAAGCACCGATTTCCTACTATGCATTTTTGCATGAAATGTAATTTTGCATTGCTTTTCCAGCCATTGCTCTGCGTTTTGTACAAAGCAAACGTAGAACATTTGATTTTTATTGTTCATTATGTACAAAGTTTTTTAAATTTGGGGGAAAACAGGACAAAAATGAATATAATGTATTCTATATATTAATAGAATATTCTCGATTTTTTCGGCAATATTTCAGATACCTAAAGCTGTAAATAGTTAAATTACTGCAGCTCTCCCGGTATCTCACAGATCTTCATATTGCAGAAACAGCTGCATTTTCAGGAGTATATTATGGATAAATTAGACAGACTTGCTTTTAAAATGATGGAATATGATAAGAATGCAGAACGCATACAGCATTTTCTCAAGGTTCATTCACTGTGCAGATTGATAGCTCTCGGTGAAGCATTACCCGAGGATGAGCTGTATACGCTCGAAGCAGCAGCCTATGTGCATGATATAGGTATACGTGCCGCATACGAAAAATACGGACATCAGAACGGAAAATTGCAGGAAGAGCTCGGACCTGCCATAGCCGAAGCTATGCTGAAGGAGCTTGGTTTCGATCCCGGACAGATAGCCCGTATTTCTTTCCTCGTAGCGCATCATCATACCTACACCGATATAGAAGGTCTTGATTACCAAATACTGATCGAAGCCGATTGGCTTGTAAACAATTACGAGTATTCTTTGGAAAAGCGCAGCATATATGCAAGCTATGAGGCTTTGTTCAAGACCGAAACCGGAAAGCAGCTGTTTCTGGAAATGTTCGGTGAGGAATGATATATAACCCTTTATCAGATTAAATCCCGGCGGACTTTGCAGACTTAGCCTGCTTATACTCTCCGCGCTTAAACTCGATGCCGCGTTCTACGTACTCATTTGCGGCATATCTGATCTCTTCTAGATATTCTTCACTAAGCGGTTTGATCGTCTTTGCCGGTGATCCCATAATGATCGAATTATCCGGCAATACGGTCTTGCCGGTTACAAGTGATCCTGCCGCAACCATGCAGTTATTGCCGATAACGCATCCGCTGAGCAGTATTGCTCCCATTCCTATAAGAACATTGCTGCCTATCTTGCAGCCGTGAACTATTGCACCGTGGCCTATCGTCACGTCATCACCTATCTCCACCGGACAATCTATGTCCTCATGAACTATGGCTCCGTCCTGAATGTTGACACGCTTGCCAAGCTTAATATGATTGTTGTCCGAACGAAGCACGGCATTAAACCATATGCTTGAATGCTCTCCTATCTCAACATCACCTATTACTGTTGCATTATCTGCAATAAATGCGCTTGGATCTACTTTTGGTTCCGTATTTGCTGTAGAAAACATATTTTCTCCTATAACTTCAAGAAGCTCAGAGCTTCACTATTATCGGCTCATGGTGCATTGCCGGCAGTATCTTATCCATAAGATCGGCGATCTTCAATCTCAGGCTGGAAGTGTTTATGCATGGATGTGCACCGAATTTGTCTGTTTTCAGCAGTTCCTCATCTATGAGCAGCTGAACATGGTTTTCGGTATCGTTCATCAAGCCCATGACACTTACCGATCCGGGTGTTATATCCAGATATTTCTCCATATATTCTGCCTTTGCAAAGCTTAGTCTTGCAACGCCAAGCTGTGAAGAAACATCCTTTGTGCTGAATTTCTTCTCTCCCGGGAGCATCAGCAGATAAAACCTGGTTTCCTGTCTGTTGCAAAGAAACAAATTTTTACAAACCTCTGTCTCAAGTGCCGCATCCACACCTGCACATGCCTCTATGGTCATAAGCGGTTCATGATCTATTCTGTCATAAGCTATGCCGAGTCCGTCAAGCAGCTCGTAGCACCTTTTTTCCTTATCCAAACGATCGCTCAGATCGACCGGACTGCCTTTTTCAATTATATATTCCATTAATTTTTCCTCGCATCGACAAACGGATCGTTCTCACACCACGCATTACAGTCTCCATATCTATGAAGCATCGCATGCACGTCTGCCGGCTGCTTATTCAGTCATTTTCTTAAACAAATTACATATAGCCATATAGCAAATATTCATTCTATAGATAAAGGGAGCGATTTTCTTAAACACAAAGAAAATGCTCCCCCTTTTTAACTTAATTGCTGTTTATCAATCAAGCGGATACTTTGCTGTGATCTCGGCAACGATAGCACGTGCCTTCTCTATGCCTGCTTCGCCTTCCTTGATAACGATAGCGATTGCCTCTGCAACCTTATCGAAGTCATCTTCCTTAAGACCTCTTGTGGTAGCAGCCGGTGTTCCGAGTCTGAGACCACTTGTTACGAACGGGCTCTTGGGATCGTTAGGAATGGTATTCTTGTTAACGGTAATATGAGCCTGATCAAGAAGCTTCTCGACTTCCTTGCCTGTAAGCTCAAAAGGTGTAAGATCTACAAGCATAAGGTGATTGTCTGTACCATTGGAAACGATCTTGATGCCTCTGTTCTGGAGTCCCTTGCAAAGTGCCTGTGCATTGTTGATGATCTGCTTGCCGTACTCTTTGAACTCAGGCTGAAGTGCTTCCTTGAAGCAAACTGCCTTGGCTGCGATAACGTGCATAAGCGGGCCGCCCTGAATACCCGGGAATACAGCCTTGTTGAAGTTGTACTTGGCATTGGCAGCCTCTGTAGCCATAATAACACCGCCTCTCGGTCCTCTGAGAGTCTTGTGTGTTGTAGTCGTAACAATATCTGCATACGGGATCGGGCTCTGGTGAAGTCCTGCTGCAACAAGTCCGGCAATATGAGCCATATCTACCCAGAGAACAGCATCTACCTTGTCTGCGATCTCACGGAATCTCTTGAAGTCTATTGCTCTTGCATATGCCGACGCACCTGCACAGATCATCTTAGGCTTACACTCGAGAGCAATGCGCTCAACCTCGTCATAATCGATAAATCCCTCATCATTTACACCGTAAGGAACTATATTGAAGTAAATTCCGCTGAAGTTAGCCGGTGAACCGTGTGTAAGATGTCCGCCCATATCAAGGTTAAGACCCATCATTGTATCGCCCGGCTTAAGTACTGCCATCTCTACAGCCATATTTGCCTGAGCACCGGAATGAGGCTGTACATTGGCGTACTCACATCCGAAGAGCTCCTTAAGTCTCTCAATTGCAAGATTCTCAGCTATATCTACATCTTCGCATCCGCCGTAATAACGCTTGCCCGGATAACCCTCGGCATATTTATTGGTAAGTACCGAACCCATTGCCGACATAACGGCCTTGCTTACCCAGTTCTCTGATGCGATCAGCTCAATATGATCGTTCTGTCTGTTCTGCTCGGCAACTATGACCCCGGCAATCTCCGGATCTACAGCTTTAATGTCTTCAAGTGTGTACATGATATCCTCCTTAGGGAATATTATATAATCGTGCTGAATAGTCAGCTTTTAATATCAAAGTTTCTTTGTTTTCAGACAAATACGTAGAACATTATAGTGCTTATGTCATATTGATTGCAAGCTCTATCCCTGCCAAGTTTCGTTAAAAATACCGTTATTGATCATTTTCTGAATACACGGTATTTTTCTATATGTTTGTCGTAATCATCATCTCCGAGATGATGATGATTTGCCTTAACATCCAGATACTCGATACCTATCTTGGAATATAATATGGTCTGACTTGAATATAAGCCTCTGTAACCGGAGAGCATGAAGCTGATACCGCATACGAGCGCAAAAAACAATATTCCCTCTGAGCCGAACAATTCGACCGACAATATGATGGATGAGATCATACAGTTGGTAGCTCCGCAGAAGACTCCAACCAGTCCGAGGGCTGCACCAAAGCCTGCCGGAACACCTAGAAGTGGGGCAAGAACACATCCGAAGGTCGCTCCGACAAAGAAGCTCGGGACGACTTCTCCGCCCTTATAGCCTGCTCCGAGTGTTATAGCGGTGAACAAGAGCTTTAATGCAAATGCTTCAGGTCTCGCCTTTCCTTCCTCGACTGCCGCCTGCACTATATTCATACCTGCACCGTTATAATCCGTTGTTCCTACAATATATGTAAGAGCTATAATAATAAGACCTCCGGCAATGACCCTTATCCATTTATTCTTAAGCGGACCGAGCTTCAGAAGCTTTTCGGCTGCATGCATGGATTCGCAGAAAATAACCGATACTATTGAAAACCCGACCGCAAGTAAAGCTACCTTACAAAAAAGAGGCACAGTAAATTCCGGAACCATTATCGTATAATGAGTAGGCTCCACTCCGAATGACACCGATACGAAATATGCCGTGACCGCAGATACAAGACAAGGCAAAAATGCCATATGAACAAAGGAACCTACGGATATTACCATTATGGCAAATACTGCTGCCGTAAGCGGTGTTCCGAACAGCGCCGAAAAAAATGCCGCCATTCCGCACATGGTCGCAATCTTCATATCATTTTCATCAAGATCATAGACTCCGCCTACGTAATTGCCTATAGAGCCTCCCATCTGAAGCGCAGCACCTTCTCTGCCGGCACTTCCTCCGACAAGATGGGTAAGCACGGTTCCTATATATATTGACGGAAGCAGCCAGATAGAAAGACCATTTCCAAGCTGAACCGCATCAATAATATCATTGGTTCCCATACCTTCCGTGCGGAAGAGTTTATACACAGATATTATGATGATTCCCGCTATAGGCATACACCACAACAAGCGGGCATGCTCTCCTCTGAGTTCGGTGGCAAGATCTACACCCTTATGAAATGCCGTTCCTATTACTCCGCAGAACACACCTATGACTATTGCTATTATAAACCAGCTGACAATTACAACCATGTAGGTTCCCGCCCTTCTCAGGAATCTGCACACACTGTCAGTAAAACTATTCATTTATACCCTTCCCCCGACACTTATCAACTTATATCAATCACCCATTACATTTCTGTATGATGTAAATGCTGCCGATCTGTTATATATCTCCAGACTGTCCGTAATGACACCCGTAGATGATTCGGCCGCATGGACAAAATATCCGTCACCTATATATATTCCCACATGTC
Source organism: Eubacteriales bacterium (assembly GCA_030540255.1). Lineage (GTDB taxonomy): Bacteria > Bacillota > Clostridia > Lachnospirales > Lachnospiraceae > Avilachnospira. The sequence goes on from JAUNWP010000001.1 coordinate 54,507, forward strand.
CGGATCTGCCTACTATATCTCCGGGTCTGAGTCCTGTGATACTCACATTGCTTCCGGCAGAACATATCTCCGTTGATGTACGTGCAACTTTTATGCCGTTTGAGCTCATTACATTATTTACAAAACCGGAACAGTCAAACTCATCCGGCCCGTTTCCGCCATACTTATAACCCTTGCCTAAGAGTCCGAGTGCATATTTCACTACTGCCTGTCTCTTGGCATTGCTTGTATTAAGCTCTATGTAATTTTTGGCAAGGCAATCGGATTTCTTGAGCCAGAGCTCATTGACGGTGCTTCCGTCATCTGTATAATAGTTTCCGATACGGCTTGCATGAACGGATACCACGTACCAGTCCCCGTCTTCACGAAGCAGCTTAAAATAAGGCTGTCTTATATATTTATCGTGAGGAATTATCACCCAGCTTCCGTCACTTAACTGCACGCTGCCTTC
>JAUNWP010000001.1:55057-81110 GCA_030540255.1 Eubacteriales bacterium
TGCCATACGCTCCGTCCGTATTTCATCCATATACGAATATATAGCACACATGCCAAGATCCATCATAGGATCGCACATTCCGGCATATTCCCAGTCTATAAGTCTTATAAGCTTCTCGTCACGTTTCGACTCTGACAGATCTGCTCCCTTAAGCAGGATAAAATTGTCTTGTACCGGGTCTATATGTGCAAGCACTTTTTGACCGCGATGAGAATCCACCCATTCAAGCAGCCTGTCTCGCTTTAGCTTTACAGTTTCATAATCCTCAAAGGCTATATGTCCGCACAGTTCCTCATAAAAGCTTATCATAGCTGCAATATCAAAGTCATGTTTCACCTTTGTGCCTGACTCATGCAGTCTGCGCAGCTTATGCATACAAGCCTCAAGATCCGCATCATCTGCAAAGTCGGCATTGCGCGAATCCTCATAATACTCCGATATCTTATATCCTGTCTTATCGTCAAAGTATATAAGATGCTCGGCTATATGAAGCTGCTCTATAGCCTTATATACCTCGGATTCATTGTGTCTGTTTATGAGCTTATCAGTACCTTCTCCCGGTATCCTGCATATATAGGACTTATCATCTATGGTAAACAGCCACGAATTGTTGGTCATGCCTGCCTTCAGACGTCGTATGTTCTGTACCTTTGATTCTCTGACCTTAAATATATCTGCAACAAGCTGCATTGCCTCAGAGCCGGAATCATCAATATATTTGGGATCGAAGGCTCTCAGCTCTTCCAGATTTTCGAACTCGTATACATTATCCTCAGGCTGGAGATTGATATACATCTCAAGCTTATCACAAAGTTCAAGCTCCGGCACTTTGCCGAAATACGCATTTATACGCTTTTTCGCCTCTCCGCTCAGCATCTGCATAAGCACATGCTCCCAGTAATAATCCGCAGTACCCGGAAGTGAGCAGTACAGCTTTAATACCGGCAGAAAATTCTCTCCGAATTCCCTTGAGAAATAAACCGGGCCGAACATATATTCACAGTCCCTGCCTCCCGGAAAGGTATCCTTGATGCGGCCTTTTTTATCTGTTATCAGAGTCCACTCCGAGGTCTGACCTTCCGCATGTTTTGCCGAATACCATGCCCACGGTTCATAGCTGTGATACATGTTATTTCTGATCCAGTTATCTGAACTTAATATATAAGCATTTCTGCCATATAAGTAATCATAAGCATATTCAATGCTGCCTATATTGTTTCTGCTTGCATAATCCGGATTATATATAAGCTTAACACCGAATTTATCAGTGAGATATTCAAATTTTTCCTTCATATAGCCTACTACTATGGCTATATCATCTATTCCTGCTTCCTTAAGCTGCCGTATCTGACGCTCTACCATAGGTTCTCCCAGTACCTCAAGAAGTCCCTTTGGTTTCTCAAATGAGAGCGGAACAAATCTCGAACCGAAGCCTGCTGCCATGATCAGAGCACAGTCAACTTTATAGGGCTTTAGTCTCTCTATTCCCTCTTCGCTTAATTCATATCCCTTTTTACTGTCCTGAACTATATATCCGTCCGATATCGCCTCTTTAATAAGAGTGTTGACAGTTCCGAGAGCAAGCCCCGTGCTTTTGCACAGGGCTCTCTGAGTTGCTTTATTATTATCGTAAATGTCTCTTAACAGAAGTATCTGTCTGTTCATCTATTCACCTGTCAGAATTTTCTTCCGCCGCCGCCGTGAACTCCGCCGCTTCTGCCTACATTTACACTTGAAACGCCGCCGCCGTGAGTTCCGCTGCCTTTATTATTGTTATTGTTTACCACTATAGGTACTCTTGTCACATTTTTAGACAAAAGCTTTGCAGCCCCCGCGGTATTTGCAAGCGCATAGGCGGCATTTGCCCTATAGGCAAGATTAAAGCCTTCAGCCATACGCTTTTCGGACTTCATTGCATATTTTCTCTTGATATTTGTTATCGGAAGTATACCGCCTAACAGACTTATTACAAGCGATATAAGCACCTCTGTCGGCTTAATACCCTTTTTAACATAAGGATCGTATTCCCCTGTCTCGGTATTGTAGTTCGTCTGATCCGAGGCTATACCCTCATTATATGCCATGAGCATGCTGTCGGCAAATACACCGCAGGCTCCCGCATAATCACCATCTGAGAGCATACCGTATATTCCGCCTTCATACTCATCATAGATATAGTCTATCATTGAGTCGGTAATATATCTTATAGCTATTCCGGAAGTATAGATATAAGCCTCTCTCTCATCCATATTGATAACAAGTATTACTCCGTCCTTGTCCTCGCCTGTACCTAGATCGGCTCCGTAATACAGAAGATCCGAATAATCATCCGCATCGCTTGCTCCGGAGTATCCGTCTGTGGTAAATACAGCAAGATCAAATCCGGTCTCAGCTGCTATATCCGAGAGCTTATACTCCAGCTCCGACTTATCTTCTTCATCAAGAAGTCCTATGGTGTCGAATACATATATCCCGTTCGCATGAAGTTCCGAGATAGTATCAAGACAAGCCTCCGCATCCGATCCGATATTCAGGCTGTCGGCAGCCGCCTGATCTTCAGTTGAGACTTTTGATCCGTCTGCCTGATCCGCAAATGAGGAGATAGCCATGATCAAGATCATTGTCATGCATATAAATGCCGCTGTTATTTTCTTCATGATAGCACCTCCTTTACAATACAAACCTGAACAAGATCAGCAATATCGCAAACATAGGAACAAATATCGTGAAGAACAATCTGATAAGCTTGGAATTGTCAACCGGAAGCTCACCGCAAGTCTTACCGCTGTATCCGTTTATTGAGAAGTAGTATGTCTTGCCGTCCTTCCCTTTATAGGTGACTGTCCAGACAGGCATAAGAGCATAGCTGTATTTCTCATCTCTTACAGACAGTTTAAGATCCTTAACATCTACCGAATCGTAGCCTGCTCCTATATCATCTTCTATCTTGGAGGAACCAAAATCCTTGATCTCTTTTTCTATATCCGGCTTAATATTTTCCTTGCTTACATCCCTGACCTCGGCAATATAGCCCTGCAGATAGCCCTGTTGGAAAGGCTTCATGCCTTCCTTGTCAAACGGCATAACACTCTCACAAAGCACCTTACTCGCCTTATTAAGTGCAATACGTGTAAGATCGTTGATCTGCATGTCTCCTGAATTACTGATGTCAAAGACACTGGTCTCGGTATTCTTGAATCCCAGTGCTTCCCATGTCCTTATCTTGGTACCTTCTGCCCTTACATCTGAGTGAACTGTACAATCGTATATCCAATAAGGGAAATATACACCTGTAAGGAGCTCTATCTGTTTCTTATTATAGAAATCAGACGGAACATACTTCTGCTGCTTTACCCAGTTTGTAAATATCTCCTCGGCCTTCTTACGGTCTATCTTGAACGGAATAATAAGATCAGGTGTCAGATCCTCATTAAACTTATCGCTTAAAACTATAGGATTATGACAATAGTAGCAAGTGGTTGCGGCTCTTGTATCATCTGCCGTTACCTGTGCTCCGCATGAAGGACATACATATACCTTCATCATAGCGGGACGAGGCTTTTTATCGACCTTATCGCTAGTGTTGCCGCTGCCCTGTTCTACAGCCTCTCTGAGCGCTTTATCTTCCTTGCTCTCGGATCTTTCCGGAACATATTCGGATTCTATGGTTTCAGCTTTGGCCTCTGACGGATTAAGAGCCTGAAGCTCTGCCTCCGTAAACATGCCTCTGCAGAAATCACAGACAAACTTGCCCTTTTCCCCGTTCCACGTGAGAGGTCCGTCGCAGTTAGGACACTTGTATGTTATAGCTGCCATGGAATGCTCCTTTACAAAATACCCGCCGTATATACACACGGCGGGTCAAAAAACTGTATTCTTTAGCTTCTCTTTGTTCCGCAGTTCGTACAGAAATTACCTGTATTGACTGTTCCGCATGAACATGTCCAGCTCGCAGGTGCTGCCGGAGCCGGCTTAGGCTGTCCGCAGTTTGTACAGAAATTACCTGTGTTGACTGCTCCGCAGGCACATGTCCATCCTGCTGCCGCTGCCTGTGGCTGCGGTGCGGCTGCCGCCTGAGCCTGTTGCTGCATCTGCTGTTGCTGTTGCATCTGCATCTGCTGCATATTGGTCTGTGAAGCTGCACCCATAAACTGGCCTGCTGCTCCCATACCCATGCCCATACCCATAAATGCGGTTCCTGCTCCTGCTGTATTGGAGCCGGCTGCCTGGATACCGGATGCAATAGCACTCTGAGTAAATCCCTCTCTGATGGAAGGATCTGACATCATAGCACCCTGGTTTCTCATGTTTATGAGCTTCTGGCTGTCGTCTGTGTAAGATACGCTTGCAACGCCGACATGATCCACTTCGAATCCGCGGCTCTGCTTCCAATCCTCATCAAGGCATATCTGCATTTGCTTTGAGAGCTCGGGTGCCTTGGACGGAATAAAGGATATACGTATACCCTCAGCAGACATTGCGTTAAGAGCAGCACTGAAGGCCTGAAGGAACTCACTCATATACTGCTCATTGATATCATCGATATCAACATGATCTGTGTTCTTAGGAATAACCTGCTCGTAGAACAGAAGCGGGTTGGTGACCTTGACTGAATAATCACCATGTGCTCTTAAGAACAACTCCGAATTATAGAAATTATCAAAGTAATTGACAGGAGCCGGCGTACCGAATTTGATGCCCTTTATCTCCTGCAGATTGATAAAGAATGCCTGCTGTTTCTGCGGATTTGTTCCGCCGTAGCGCACTCTGTTCAGTACATCCTTAAATGCATCCTGAAACTGACCGTTAAACAATGACGGTGCGGTAGAATTATTAACTGTGTAATATCCTTCCTCTGCGGTATAGTCTACGACCTTACCTCCGTCAAGAATAAACATAAACTGACCCGGAAGCACATGGATCGTCGATCCATTGGTGATTATGTCACTGCTTCCCTTGCTGTTGCTTCCGTCGCTTCTGACCGGTACACCCTTGGTGAAAACAGTCTTGTCGCTCATATCGGCTGCTTCAATTACCTCTAACCATTGATCACCGAGTCCTCGTCCGGCGGCCGTAGTTACTGCTTTAATAAGTCCCATTGCTCCCTCCAATCTTTGAATATGAGTTTCTGTTTTTATGGTAATACAATTTTATCATTCATTTGATAATTATGCTACTTCCATATTCCGTTTTCATCAAAACTGAAGCCCTGAACCGTTGTATTTCGCGCCATATATCCGAATTTGCCGGATGCAAGGCTTCCTTCCGGATAGAAATACCTATAGGAGCCTTGGACATTGTACCAGCCCGTAACCATTATTCCGCTGTCATTAAAGTAATACCATTCATCCTTCCATTTAAGCCAGCCGGTCTTCATACAGCCGAGTCTGTCTCCTTCAGTCATATCAAGATAATACCAATTGTCACGATCCTTAAGCCAGCCGGTCTTCATAGCTCCGCTTGTCGGATTAAGGTAGAACCACTTGCCGTATTTATTCTTATTCCAGCCTTTAAGCATACGGCCCTGATCATCAAACATGTACCACTTACCGTCAAGCTTGAGCCAGCCTGATCTGGCAAAATTGCCATCCGGATAGATGAAGTAATAATATCCGTTCTGCTGTATCCATCCTGCCGTTACAGCATTCCCTGTGCCGTTAGGATATTGGGAATTATTTATTATGGGATTACTCATGCCCGCTCCGTTTTCATCCAGAGTGGTCTGACCGCTTCCGTCCGATACATCATTTGCAGCAATATAGATCTCCCCGGACTCCAGCCAGTCTGAACTCTTGCCGACACCTGATGAAGGATCTGCGACAGTTCTGATCTTATAGGTATAACTTCCTTCCTTTGTCATATAAGGGTAGAAATTATAGCTTGTTCCCTTGTAGTTGTTTAATTTCTTGACTATCGTCGATCCTCTGTAGCAGATAAGATCGTGTACACCCGAATCAACTTCATTAACGGTCCACACAGCCGTACCTCTTGTTGCCGACCAGTCCGCCGACTGAGGCATATCAAAATTACCCTTGAGTGAATTCATCTTGAGGGTAACTTCAAGATAATAGCCCGAATCCTGCGCAACAGCTGACTCAAAAGTACCTTTTGTAACTGTCACATTAGATGCATTGTATGATCCTCTGAAGAGATATATCTGATCATAATTGGAATGACTTATCTCCTTTGGGTATGCCTCAAGTCTGACCTTGATCCTCGGTGTCGCGCCGGGCTTAAGTGTGCTTACATCATCCACCCACTCACAGCTGTCAAGCTCATAGTATTGATTGTCGGGCACGGATACATAGCCATCAGGTGAATAATCGTAATTATCTCTGAAATCCATACCGGAGGTATTAATATTAATTCGAACACTCGGTATAGATCTCGTTACTGTACTTGACAACGAGCTCATGCAAAATATAAATATCATACATGTCACTGCCGTAAGCAGTGCCGCCTTCTTCTTCATAGCTTCTCCCGATGTATTTTTAGCAATCACTAAAATTATTCCAAAAGAAATGTCATCATGCAATTTTTCCGCTTTTCAAGCTTATCCGAGCATAATGCATATTTTTATAGTTGATTAGATTATATTTTAGCTTATGTTTATAGTCAAATTACGTCTTTCTTTCTTTTCGCTTAAAAACAGGCAAAAAGAAAACCGCAGGATATAAATCCTGCGGCATTATCTTGATCTTATGCTTACTGCAAATTAAACAAGCTCGATAAGAACTTCCATTGCAGCATCACCCTTACGCTGACCGATCTTTACGATACGTGTGTAACCACCGTTACGGTTTGCATACTTAGCACCGTACTCATCAAAGATCTTGTTTGTAAGATCAGCTGTCTTAGTGTTAGCCTTACGTCCCTGTGGCTTTGCAGGAACCTCGGTTACATCATAGAGAGTCTCAAGCATCTTACGTCTTGCGTTAAGCTTTGAAGGCTTGTCCTTTTTGATGGTCTTCTCAACTTCATCATAAACGGTAACCTTCTTGGAAACTCCGTTGATCTCCTTTGTCTCCTTAACGCGCTTTCCGTTGGCGTCCTTCTTTGCAACTTTACACTTAACGGTAACTTCCTCGAAATTATCCTTCTCTTTTACGCCAAGCGCAATAAGCTTCTCTGCGATCTTGCGGATCTCCTTAGCTCTTGCCTCTGTTGTAACGATCTTTCCGTGATACAGAAGTGCTGTAACCTGGTTTCTGAGCAGTGCCTTTCTCTGAGAAGCATTCTTGCCCAGCTTTCTGTACTTTGCCATTTATATTTCCTCCTATTGTGCCTGTGGTCTTATCAATGGGATAAGCCTGAATAACACCTCTTCGGTGTATAAATTAAATCTCTTCCTGATCCTTTAATGCAAGTCCGAGATCCTTAAGCTTTGCAAGTACCTCTTCGAGTGACTTACGTCCTAAGTTTCTAACCTTCATCATGTCATCAGGTGTCTTGGAGCAAAGCTCCTGAACGGTATTGATACCTGCTCTCTTGAGACAGTTGTAAGAACGAACCGAAAGCTCAAGCTCATCGATATTCATCTCAAGAACCTTGTTCTTCTCGTCATCTTCCTTCTCGCTGATAACCTCGATGTTCTTGGTATCCTCGGAAAGATCAACAAAGAGCTTAAGATGCTCTGAAAGCACCTTGGCTGCAAGGCTGACTGCCTTGTCCGGCTCAATGGTTCCGTTTGTAACAACCTCAAGTGTAAGCTTGTCAAAGTCTGTCTGCTGACCTACTCGTGTGTTCTCAACATTCATGTTGACACGCTCAACCGGTGTAAAGATCGAGTCGATTGCAATGCTGCCGATAGGCGCATCCTCAGACTTGTTCTTGTCTGCACCGACATATCCTCTGCCGTTTACGATCGTGATCTCCATATTGAGCTTTGCATCGTTACCGCTTAAGGTAGCGATAGGCTGCTCAGGATTCATGATCTCAATGTCGCCGTCAACCTGTATATCGGCTGCTGTAACCACACCCGTACCGGAAGCCTCGATATATGCTGTCTTAGGGAGATTGTCTAAGCTGTTGTTCTTAAAGTTAATCTCCTTAATATTCATAACTATCTCAGCAACATCTTCCTTAACACCCGGGATGCATGTAAACTCATGCACTACTCCGTCTATCTTGATGCGGCTTGCAGCAGTTCCGGGAAGAGATGAAAGCATAATTCTTCTCAGTGAGTTGCCAAGTGTTATTCCGTAACCTCTCTCAAGCGGCTCACACACGAACTTGCCGTATTTCTTGTCATCTGAGATCTCAACTATCTCAATATTTGGTTTCTCAAAATCAAACATGCGTTATTAGGTGAGTTAAGCAAAAAGCTTATACACACCACGCCTCCTTCCCTCGAAAATACAAAAAATGTTTGAGGTCCATTACTTGGAGTACAACTCGACGATAAGCATCTCATCGACCGGAACGTCAATAGCCTCTCTCTTAGGAAGCTCGATAACACGTCCCTTAAGGTTCTCCTTGTCAGACTCAAGCCACTCAGGAACAAGACGTGCGCCTGCTGACTCCATTACGTCCTTATATCTCTGTGAGGACTTCTTGCCCTCCTTAACCTCAATGACATCTCCTGCCTTTACAAGGTATGAAGGTACATTGACCTGCTTGCCGTTAACAAGAATATGCTTATGATCAACGATCTGACGTGCCTCTCTTCTGGTACGAGCCCATCCGAGACGGAACACAACGTTGTCAAGACGAGACTCAAGCATAGTCATAAGGTTCTCACCTGTCTGACCATCCATACGCTCAGCCTTTGCATAATAGTTACGGAAAGGCTTCTCAAGAACGCCGTAGATGAACTTAGCCTTCTGCTTCTCACGAAGCTGTAAGCCGTACTCTGAAAGCTTTCTCTGCTGTCTCTTAGCCTTTCTGTTTGACTTTTTATCTATTCCGAGAAATACAGGATCCAAGTCAAGGGATCTGCATCTTTTAAGAACAGGAACTCTATCTACTGCCATCTTTAACCTCCAAAATCAGACTCTTCTACGCTTTGGCGGGCGACATCCGTTATGCGGAACCGGTGTCACATCCTTAATGCTGGTAACCTGCAGTCCTGCAGCCTGAAGAGCACGAATAGCTGCTTCACGACCCGAACCCGGACCCTTAACCATAACATCTACTGTCTTAAGACCATGCACTAAGGCTGCTTTAACAGCAGTCTCCGCAGCCATCTGTGCTGCGTATGGAGTAGATTTTCTTGAACCTCTGAAGCCCAATCCACCGGCACTAGCCCATGATAAAGCATTACCGGCAGCATCTGTCAATGTAACGATAGTGTTATTGAAAGATGCCTGGATATGAGCCTGACCGTGTTCAACGTTCTTTTTTACGCGCTTCTTTGTGATCTTCTTAGCGCCGGCTGACACTTTCTTTGCCATATCAAACTAACCTACCTTCTCAAAAATAATCTCCGACCTCAATTAATCGGACTTAGTTTCAGTATGCACACTGCGAAAGAAAAACGCTGTGCTTATCATCCTACACAACTAAAAGCAGCAGCATACTCCTGCTCGTAAAAGATACAGATCTCTTACTTCTTCTTGTTTGCTACTGTCTTCTTAGGACCCTTGCGTGTACGAGCATTAGTCTTAGTCTTCTGACCGCGAACCGGAAGTCCCTTTCTGTGACGAATACCGCGATAGCATCCGATCTCCTGAAGTCTCTTGATGTTCATAGCGATTTCTCTTCTCAAATCACCCTCAACAACCTGAGAATCAGCGATAACCTCAGCCAATCTCTTTACTTCGTCGTCGGTAAGATCCTTGACGCGAGTGTCAGGACTAACATTAGCCTCCTTAAGGATACGCTGTGATGACGGAAGTCCGATACCATAGATATAGGTAAGACCGATCTCAACGCGCTTCTCTCTCGGAAGGTCAACACCTGCAATACGTGCCATGCTTTTCCTCCTTCTTAACCCTGTCTCTGTTTGTGCTTAGGGTTCTCACAGATAATTCTGATTACACCCTTTCTCTTGATAACCTTACACTTTTCGCATATAGGTTTTACTGAAGATCTGACTTTCATTGTTAATCTCCTTTTACTTACAACCAAATTCTTTATAGGAAAAACCTGTCGGATAAAGTTGCCATAGCATTATATCAATGATTTTAATATAGTGCAAGCTTTTTACCCGAGCATTTTTAAAGAATTTAATATTAAATTATTATTTCCGGCTTACTTATCTCGCCAGATTATTCTTGCCTTGGATAGATCATAAGGACTCATCTCAATGGTGACCTTGTCACCCGGCAGTATTCTGATGTAATTCATACGCAGTTTACCGCTTATGTGAGCAAGCACCTGATGTCCGTTTTCAAGCTCAACTCGGAACATTGCGTTTGGTAATTTCTCAATTACTGTTCCTTCAAGTTCGATGACATCTGCCTTAGACAATGCAAACCTCCCTATAAAACACCGTAAAACTTCTTTTCTTCAGGAAGAAGCGACAATACTTCGGGTTCGCCCTCTCTGATAAGGATAGTATTCTCATAATGAGCCGACGGAAGTCCGTCTGTTGTAACAAAGGTCCAGCCGTTGTCCGTCTCAGCAACGTCCCAGGTTCCCATGTTTATCATCGGCTCGACTGCGATAGTCATGTTGCTGCGAAGCTTCATTCCGCGTCTTGCACAGGTAAAATTCGGAACCTCAGGATCTTCATGCATCTCCTGCCCTATTCCATGTCCGACAAGCGCCTCGACTATACCGTAACCATAAGGAATTATGAAATCCTCTATAGCGCGTCCTATGTCGTTGACATGATTTCCGGCAACAGCTGCTTTGATTCCGACAAAGAAGCTCTCCCTTGTCCTGTCTACAAGATCACTGACTTCGCCCGATACCTTGCCGACTTTATGTGTGCGCGCCGCATCCGACTGCCAGCCCTTCCAGATAACGCCTGTATCAACGGAGACTATATCGCCTTCCTTAAGGACTCTGTCGTGACTGGGTATGCCGTGGACTACTTCCTCATTTACCGAAACACAAGCCGAAGCCGGGAAGCCTTCGTATCCTTTGAAGGAAGGAAGGCATCCGTGGCTCCTTATGAGCTTCTCGCATATTGCATCAAGCTCATAAGTGCTTATGCCGGGCTTAACATACTGCTCAAGTTCCGAATGGACTTTGGCAAGCACCAGCCCGGCTTCTCTCATCAATTGAATTTCTTTATCTGATTTGATAGTAACCATTATCTGAGAGCTCCGAGAATATCTGCAAGAACTTCATCCGGCTTTTTTGTACCGTCAACCTCAGTCAAAACACCTTCATTTCTGTAGAAATCGATGAGCGGCTGAGTCTGATCGTGATAGGTCTTAAGTCTCTCAAGTACTGTCTCAGGCTTATCATCGGCACGCTGTACAAGCTCTGTGCCGCAGTTATCACAGATTCCTTCCTTCTTTGGAGGATTGAATGCGATGTGATATGTTCCACCACACTTAGGGCAGCTTCTTCTTCCGCCCATACGCTTTGTGATCACCTCATCCGGAACTTCTATATCGATTGCATGATCGATACGTGCGTCCTGAAGTGAAAGAGCTGCCTTAAGCGACTCTGCCTGCGGAATCGTTCTCGGGAAACCGTCAAGTACGAAGCCGTTCTTGCAATCATTGTCCACGATACGATCAAGAAGCATTCCGATCGTGATATCGTCAGGAACCAAAGCTCCCTTGTCCATGTAGGACTTAGCCTTCATGCCAAGCTCTGTCTGATTCTTGATATTAGCTCTGAAAATGTCTCCGGTACTGATGTGCGGAATACCGAACTCCTTGGCAATATTAACAGCCTGAGTTCCTTTTCCTGCGCCCGGAGCGCCTAACATTACTATCTTCATAATGATTGATACCTCTTAATTATTAAGAAAGCCCTTATAATTTCTGACAAGCAGCTGTGATTCTATCTGCTTAACAGTCTCAATTACTACAGCTACAATAATGAGCAGTGAAGTTCCGAGGAATGAAAGATGTCCGAGTCCGAACACTCCCGATACAAGGATAGGTACAAATGCTATGATGCAAAGTCCTGCTGCTCCGATAAGAATGATGTAGCTGAGTATACGATTGAGATAATCGCTTGTCTGCTTGCCCGGTCTCATGCCCGGAATAAATCCGCCGCTCTTCTTCATATTATTTGCAACCTCAAGCGGATTGAAGGTAATGCTTGTGTAGAAGTATGCGAATAATATGATAAGAACAAGATAGATCACAAGTCCGATGTTTGCCCATGTATATCCGTCCGGTCTGCACCAGTTGCCCGAATTAAGCAAAAGAAGTATCTTGCCTCCGATGCTTGAATAATCGACATTCAGGAACTGTGCTATCATGGTCGGCACAGACATGATGGATGATGCAAAGATAACAGGAATAACACCTGCTGTATTGACTTTAAGCGGAATAACGGACTGTCCGTTGCCCACAAGTCTTCTTCCCTGCATCTTTCTCGAATACTGAACCGGTATATTTCTGGTAGCGTCATTAAGTACTATTGCAAATACGACCATAGCCGCAACGCAGGCAATAATTATAACTGCCATTACAACACCGACAGCAACATTCTCATTTCTGATGAATGTTGTGTAAAGCGATCCGAGATCATCCGGAAGTGATGAAAGAATATTAAACAAAAGTACTACCGATATACCGTTTCCTACTCCGTTTTCGGTGATACGCTCACCAATCCACATGAGCAGTGCGGATCCTGTAGTCATAGTTACGATACAAACAATAATGCTTCCCACATTATAATTGTAGAGAAGTCCGCTTCCGCCGAAACCGATAGCCATGGCTGCCGATTCGATAAGTGCAAGTACGACTGTTACGTATCTGGTGTACTCCGCAATCTTCTTACGACCCTCTTCTCCGTCCTTCTGAAGCTCCTCAAGCTTAGGAATAGCTACTGTCAGAAGCTGCATTATGATAGACGAAGTGATATACGGCGTGATGCTCAATGCAAAGACAGAAAGATCGGTAAACGATCCTCCCGTCATTGTATTAAACCATCCGAATGCATCCGAACTGCTCAGAGATTTGAACAAGTCGGCAAAGTAGGAAGTATTAACTCCCGGAATCGGAAGAACAGATCCGAATCTGATGACAAGAAGCATCAAGAAGGTATAGATCAGTTTTTTCCTGACTTCTTCTACTTTGAAAGCATTTCTGAGAAGCTTAAACATATCAGATTACCTCACAGCTACCGCCGCAAGCCTCGATCTTCTGCTTAGCAGACTCTGAGAATGCGTTAGCCTTAACGGTAAGCTTCTTTGTAAGCTCTCCTCTGCCTAAAATCTTAACTCCGCCCAATACTTCCTTGATAATCTTCTTATCAAGAAGTGTCTGAACGTCAACTGTTGCACCGTCCTCGAACATGTTAAGTGTGCTTACGTTGATCTCAGCATACTCAACTCTGTTTATGTTTGTGAAGCCTCTCTTAGGAAGTCTTCTGTAGAGCGGCATCTGACCACCCTCAAATCCCGGTCTCGGTGCTCCTGAACGAGCCTTCTGACCCTTGTGTCCGTAACCGGCTGTCTTGCCGTTTCCCGAACCGTGACCACGGCCCTTTCTGAAGTTTGACTTATGCTTTGAACCCTCAGCAGGTCTCAAATTTGATAATTCCATTTTTTACCTCCCTACATCAAAGCTCTTCAACCTTAACCATGTGGGCAACCTGTCTAAGCATACCTCTAACGGCTGCATTGTCAGGAAGCTCATTGGTTGAGTTGATCTTGCGAAGGCCTAATGCTGCTACTGTCTTAGCGTTCTTCGGAACAGCAGCGATAGGAGACTTGATAAGAGTTACCTTTAACTTGTTAGCCATCTTAAAATCCTCCTATTAACCAAGTATCTCGCCTACGGTCTTGCCTCTGAGTGCTGCGAACTCCTCAGGAGTCCTCATTGAACGAAGTCCCTCAAGTGTAGCAAGTACGCAGTTAACCTTGTTGTTTGAGCCAAGTGCCTTTGTACGGATATTCTTAACGCCTGCAAGCTCGAGTACGTTACGAGCCGGACCTCCGGCGATAACACCGGTACCTTCCGGAGCTCTCTTCAGAAGTACTGTAGCACTTCCGAATACGCCTGTGTAGTCATGCGGTACTGAATTATTCTTGTCAAGGGTAACAGTGATGAGGTTCTTTGTAGCAGCCTCCTTACCCTTTCTGATAGCCTCAGGAACCTCGGCAGCCTTACCGATGCCTGCTCCTACGTGGCCGTTCATGTCTCCAACAACTACAAGAGCCTGGAATCTCATTGTACGTCCGCCCTTAACAGTCTTGGATACACGCTTGATGGCAACAACCTTATCACTTAATTCTAATGACTTAGGATCGATAATTTCTCTCTTCATTTTTTCCTTCCTCCCTTAGAATTTAAGTCCGGCTTCACGTGCAGCTTCTGCAAGTGCCTGAACCTTACCATGATAAATGAATCCGCCTCTGTCGAAAACAACCTCGCTGATGCCCTTTGCAAGTGCTCTCTCTGCTATTGTCTTTCCAACAAAAGCTGCTGCTTCTGTGTTGTCTGTATACTCAAGGTCCTTTGCAGCCTTATCCAGTGTGGATGCTGAGCAAAGTGTATTTCCGACAGTATCGTCGATAATCTGAGCATACATATGATTATTACTTCTGAATACGCTAAGACGTGGCTTCTCTGCGGTACCTGAGATGCGATTACGAAGTCTTGCGTGCTTCTTACGGCGAATTTCGCTCTTTGAAACCTTGTTAATCATCTTATACTCTCCTTAGATTACTTCTTACCTGTCTTGCCGGCCTTGCGGATGATATGCTCATCCTCATACTTGATACCCTTGCCCTTATACGGCTCCGGCGGACGCTTTGTCCTTATCTCGGCTGCATACTGACCAACCTTCTCCTTAGAGATTCCCTTTACGATGATCTTATTCTGACCGTCACAAATTGTCTCGATTCCTTCCGGATCTGTCATCTCAACAGGATGTGAATAACCAAGGTTAAGTGTAAGAACCTTACCCTGCTTTGCTGCTCTGTAACCTACACCATTGACCTCAAGAACCTTCTGATATCCCTCAGATGTTCCTACGACCATGTTGTGGATAAGTGATCTTGTGAGACCGTGAAGGGCCTTGATTCTCTTGATGTCGTTAGGACGAGAAATGATGATATGTCCGTCCTTCTCCTCGATAGTAAGCTCAGGAGCGAATGTACGTGTGAGCTCACCCTTAGGTCCCTTAACTGTCACCTCGTTGCCGTCCTTAATGGTTACGGTAACGCCTGCCGGAATAACTACCGGCATTCTGCCTATACGTGACATAATTTCCTCCTTCTTAAATTGTCGTGCTCAGTGCACGTTTTCAGATATTACCAGATGTAGCAGAGAACTTCTCCGCCAACACCCTGCTTGCGTGCTTCCTTATCGGTAATTACGCCTGCGTTTGTTGATACGATAGCTGTTCCGAGACCGCCAAGAACCTTAGGCATGTTCTCCTTACCTGCATATACACGAAGACCCGGCTTAGAGATTCTCTTAAGGCCTGAGATAACGCGCTCTGCCTTACCTGCTGTATACTTGAGTGTGATCTTGATAGTCTTCTGGACTCCGTCACCTACAAGCTCATACTTCTCAACATAACCCTCGTTAACAAGGATGTCTGCGATTGCAACCTTCATCTTTGATGCAGGAACTTCTACTGTGTCATGCTTACGCATGTTTGCATTACGAATTCTCGTAAGCATATCAGCGATTGGATCACTCATTTTCTTAATTTCCTTTCGTTAAATGTGATATCCGTTTATTTTCAGGTATATTTTCGGTGAATGCAGCCCGTTACAGGCTTAGCATTCACAAAATATACTTGGGTTCTTGTAATTACCAGCTGGCCTTCTTTACGCCCGGGATCTCGCCCTTGTAAGCAAGCTCTCTGAAGCAAATACGGCAGATGCCGTACTTTCTGAGGTAAGCATGTGGTCTTCCGCAGATTCTGCATCTGTTGTAAGCTCTTGTTGAGAACTTAGCAGGACGCTGCTGCTTTATTTTCATGGAAGTTTTTGCCATTGTTTATGCTCCTTTTTACTTCGCAAAAGGCATGTTGAACAGTCTGAGCAGTTCTCTTGCCTCTTCATCTGTCTTAGCTGTTGTGACAAAGATAATGTCCATACCTCTTGTCTTATCGATCTTATCATACTCGATCTCAGGGAATATAAGCTGCTCCTTGAGTCCTAAAGCATAGTTTCCTCTTCCGTCGAATGCGTTAGGATTAACGCCTCTGAAGTCACGTACACGAGGAAGTGAAAGATTGATGAGACGATCGGCAAAGTCATACATCTTCTCACCGCGAAGTGTTACCTTGCATCCAATCGGCATACCCTCACGAATCTTGAAGTTAGCTACCGAATGCTTAGCCTTGGTTACTACTGCGTGCTGTCCTGAGATAGCCTCAAGATCCTTAACGGCAGAGTCCAAAACCTTGGCATTCTCCTTAGCCTCACCGACACCCATGTTGATGACGATCTTCTCAAGCTTCGGGATCTCCATGACGTTCTTGTAGCCGAACTTCTTCTGCATAGCGTCCATGATCTCTGATTTATAGATTTCCTTTAATCTTGCCATGATTTCTCCTCCTTTCCGTTAAGCTATAACCTTACCGGTCTTCTTTGCAACACGAACCTTCTTGCCGTCCTCAACCTTGAAGCCAACCTTTGTAGGCTGACCGTCTGCAAGAAGCATAACATTTGAAATATCAATGGCAGCCTCTACCTTTACGATGCCGCCCTGCGGGTTACCAGCGCCCGGCTTTGTGTGCTTTGTAACAACGTTGCAGCCCTCGACTACAACCTTGTGCTTAGCTGTATCTACGCTCAGAACCTTACCGTCCTTGCCCTTGTCCTTGCCGGCGATGATTCTAACCATATCGTCCTTCTTGATCTTTAACATAGGGCTCCTCCTTATAATACTTCCGGAGCAAGTGAGACGATCTTCATGAACTGATTGTCACGAAGCTCTCTTGCTACGGGTCCGAAAATACGGGTTCCTCGCGGTGTCTTATCATCCTTGATGATAACTGCCGCATTCTCATCGAAGCGGATATATGCACCGTTTGATCTGCGAGTCTTCTGAACTGTACGAACAACGACTGCCTTAACAACATCGCCCTTCTTTACAACTCCGCCGGGTGTTGCATCTTTAACAGAAGCAACGATCACATCGCCGATACGTGCATATCTTCTTGTTGATCCGCCGCAAACACGGATGCAAAGGAGTTCCTTAGCACCGGTATTGTCAGCAACCTTAAGTCTTGATTCCTGCTGTACCATAGTAATACTCCCTTCTCCTTATTTAGCCTTCTCAACTATTCTGACAAGTCTCCACCTCTTTGTCTTTGACTGAGGTCTTGTCTCCATTACTTCAACGGTATCTCCCTCATTGCACTCGTTATTCTCGTCGTGTGCCTTGAGCTTATATGTCTTTTTAACGATTTTACCGATCAAAGGATGCTTAACATTGTCCTGAATAGCAACTGTGATGGTCTTATCCATCTTATTGCTTACTACCTTACCGGTACGTGTTTTTCTAAGATTTCTTTCCACGATAAATGTTCTCCTTTCCTTTGATTATTCTGCCTTCTGCTTCTGTGCAATAACAGTCTGAATACGAGCGATGTTCTTGCGAACCTCTCCGATCCTTGCTGTATTGTCAAGCTGATTTGTTGCGTTCTGGAATCTAAGATTGAAAAGCTCCTTCTTAGCTGATACGAGATCTTCATTCAAAGCCTGAACGTCTTTAGCGATAAGCTCCTCTAAATATTTCTTGGTTTTCATTTCGTATCACCGCCTTCCAAGTCTGCTTTTGATGCTATCTTGCAAGTAAGCGGTAACTTATGCATTGCAAGACGAAGTGCTTCACGTGCTGTTTCCTCAGGAACACCTGCGATCTCGAAGAGTACACGGCCCGGCTTAACTGCTGCTACATAGAAATCAACAGCACCCTTTCCGGATCCCATACGAACTCCGATAGGCTTTGATGTAACCGGCTTATCCGGGAATACCTTGATCCAAACCTGACCGCCACGCTTGATGTAACGTGTCATGGCAACTCTGGCTGCCTCGATCTGATTTGCCTTAAGCCAGCAATTTTCGGTTGCGACAAGTCCGAACTCACCGTTGCTGATCTTATTGCCTCTGTGAGCTTCGCCCTTCATGGAACCACGCTGCTGCTTACGATATTTTGTTCTCTTTGGCATTAACATGATTATTTATCGCTCCCTTCCTTTTTTCTCTGCGGAAGAACCTCTCCCTTGTAGATCCAAACCTTAACGCCGAGCTTGCCGTAGGTTGTATCAGCCTCTGCAAATCCGTAGTCAATGTCTGCTCTGATAGTCTGAAGCGGAATTGTACCCTCTGAGTAGAACTCTGTACGAGCGATATCTGCGCCCGAAAGACGTCCGCCTACGGAAGCCTTGATTCCGAGTGCTCCCGCTCTCATTGTTCTCTGGATAGCCTGCTTAACCGCACGTCTGAATGAAACACGGTTCTCAAGCTGTGCAGCTATTGACTCTGCAACGAGCTGAGCATCCTTATCAGGTCTCTTGATCTCCTTGATATCAACAAGAAGCTTCTTTGTTGTGAACTTCTGGATCTCAGCCTTAAGCTTATCGATCTCAGCACCGCCCTTACCGATAACTACGCCCGGCTTAGCTGTGTAGATGATAACTCTTAATCTGTCAGCTGCTCTCTCAAGCTCGATCTTTGAGATTGCTGCAGCCTCTAACTTCTTCTTGAGGAATTTTCTGATGTTGTAATCTTCTACAAGATTATCGGAGAAGTCTTTGCCTTCTGCGAACCATCTGGAATCCCAGTCTTTGATAACACCGACTCTGAGGCCGTGTGGATTAACTTTCTGTCCCATGCTTTCCTCCCTTACTTCTTCTCGTCCAGAACAACAGTAATGTGGCTTGAGCGCTTAAGTATTCTGTATGCTCTACCCTGTGCTCTAGGATGTACTCTCTTCATTGTAGGAGCGCTTCCTGCGTAGCACTCTGCAACATACAGTGTGCTTCTGTCCATATTGTTGTTGTTCTCTGCATTTGCTGCTGCAGACTCAAGTAACTTCTTGATTAAGGTTGAAGCATATCTCGGATTGTATGTAACAATACCGATTGCAGTCTCCAGATCCTTGCCTCTGATAGCATCCAAAACGAAGCATGCCTTCTGTACGGAAACTCTTGCGTAAGAAAGCTTAGCGCTCGGTCTCAAATCCTTAACGGCATTACGTTCTCTCTTAATTTGTGCTCTATGTCCTTTTGCCATTTTAGAATCCTCCTTTCACGCCCTGCTTATCTTGAACCTGTCTTCTTCTCGTCCTTACCGTGACCTCTGTAGGTTCTGGTAGCAACGAACTCACCAAGCTTGTGTCCAACCATATCCTCGGTAACAAATACCGGAACGTGCTTTCTGCCGTCATGTACGGCGATTGTAAGGCCTACCATCTGTGGGAAGATAGTAGAACGTCTTGACCATGTCTTAATAACCGACTTCTGTCCGGAAGCGTTCATAGCATCAACTTTTTTAAGAAGAGATGCGTCAGCGAATGGTCCCTTTTTCAATGAACGATTTGACATTATCCTTTATCCTCCTCAATTACTTAATGGCTCTGCCGTCACGTCTTCTGACGATAAGCTTGTTGGAAGCCTTCTTCTTCTTTCTTGTCTTAAGACCCATAGCAGGCTTGCCCCATGGTGTAGACGGGCCCGGACGACCGATAGGTGCACGGCCCTCTCCACCTCCGTGTGGGTGGTCGTTAGGGTTCATGACAGATCCACGAACTGTAGGTCTGATACCCATATGTCTCTTGCGGCCTGCCTTACCGAGGTTGACAAGGTTATGCTCGCCGTTTCCTACTGTACCCATGGTTGCACGACACTCGATCGGAACCATACGCATCTCGCCTGACGGAAGTCTAAGTGTAGCATACTTGCCTTCCTTAGCCATAAGCTGAGCTGAGTTGCCGGCTGAACGAACCATCTGTCCGCCCTTGCCCGGAAGAAGCTCGATGTTATGAACGTTTGAACCAACCGGAATCTGGCTGAGCGGGAGACAGTTACCAACTCTTGCCTCAGCCTCAGCTCCGCTCATAACGGTCATGCCGTCTGTAAGTCCCTGAGGAGCAAGGATGTATGCCTTCTCGCCGTCTGCATAGCAGATAAGAGCGATATTAGCTGTTCTGTTAGGATCGTACTCGATTCCGATAACCTTTGCCGGAATTCCGTCCTTATCATTTCTCTTGAAATCGATGATTCTGTATTTCTGTCTGTTTCCGCCGCCGTGATGTCTAACGGTGATCTTACCGTTATTGTTACGTCCGGCTGTCTTCTTCTTGCCGGCAAGAAGTGACTTCTCCGGTGTGCTCTTTGTGATCTCTGCGAAATCAGAACCGGTCATCTGTCTTCTTGAAGGTGTATAAGGTTTGTATGTCTTAATACCCATGACTCAATCTTTCTCCTTTAACTTTTTTGTCGCAGTTTTGTGTCTGCATAATTGCATCAGAGACCCTGATAGATCTGAATAGCCTCGGAATCCTTTGTAAGGGTAACGATTGCCTTCTTTGTCTTTGCGGTCTTGCCGAATACCATACCGCGTCTCTTCTGCTTGCCCGGTCTGTTCATGGTGTTGACTGACTCAACCTTTGTTCCCGGGAACATCTTCTCAACAGCTTCCTTAACCTGAGTCTTTGTAGCCTCCGGAGCTACGAGGAAGGTGTACTTATTCTCTGCCATAGCAGTCATTGAAGCCTCTGAAACAACCGGCTTCAAAATGATGTCGTAATATTCCATAGCTGCCATTATGCGTATACCTCCTCAATATCAGAAACCGCTTTCTTGGTAACTACTACTGTGTCGTACTTCATTACATCATATGTATTGAGTGTTCCGACCTGTGTAGTCTTTATTGAAGGAATGTTTCTTGCCGAAACGATAACATTCTGATCAAGTGAATCAAGAACGATAAGAGCCTTCTCAACCTTGATGGCATCAAGAACCTTAACCATATCCTTTGTCTTGATCTCGTTTAATGTAAGCTCGTCAAGAACGATGAGCTTGTTATCCTGAACACGGCTTGTGAGTGCAGATCTGAGAGCTGCTCTCTTCTCCTTCTTGTTCATAGATACCGAATAGTCTCTCGGTGTAGGTGCGAATACAACTCCGCCGCCTGTCCACTGCGGTGCTCTTGTTGAGCCCTGTCTTGCATGTCCGGTACCCTTCTGTCTCCAAGGCTTTCTTCCGCCGCCTGAAACCTCAGATCTTGTCTTTGCCTTCTGTGTGCCCTGACGCTGATTTGCAAGATGTGCAACTACAGCCTCATGAACAAGGTTCTCGTTAACCTCAACTCCGAATATAGCGTCATTGAGCTCAAGCTTGCCTACCTCGGCACCCTGCATGTTGTATACTGATACATTTGCCATTGTTTAGTCCTCCTTTCTCTCCACCAAATTACTTTGATGACTTTACAGTCTCTTTGATGGTTATAAGGGATTTCTTAGGTCCCGGAACCGAGCCCTTAACCAACAGCAGATTGTTCTCAACATCAACTCTAACGATTTCAAGGTTCTCGATAGTTCTCTGTACAGAACCCATGTGTCCCGGCATGCCCTTACCAGGTGTTACACGACCCGGTGTTGTAGCAGGTCCGTTTGAACCCTGATGTCTGTGGAACTTAGAACCGTGCTTCATAGGTCCTCTGTGCTGTCCGTATCTCTTGATAGCACCCTGGAAGCCCTTACCCTTTGTGATAGCGGTAGCATCTACCTTGTCGCCTACCTCAAAGATGTCAGCCTTGATCTCATCCTTAACATTGTAGTCTGATGAGTTCTCGAATCTGAACTCGCGAAGGTATCTCTTTACCGATACACCCGCCTTGTCAAACTGGCCCTTAACCGGCTTGTTGACAAGCTTTTCTCTAATGTCGGAAAATCCGACCTGAACTGCATCGTATCCGTCGTTCTCAACTGTCTTTACCTGAGTAACTACGCACGGACCTGCAAGCAGAACAGTTACCGGAACGAGCGCGCCTGTCTCATCGAAGATCTGTGTCATTCCGACCTTAGTAGCAAGTATTGCTTTTTTCATCTGTTGTCCTCCTTGATTAATCTACAGCGGAATGCCTTATCGGCATTCATGAAAGACCAGCGCATCACAGCTGCAAGGCCGTGATGAAAGGTTCTTTCTTAACATAATTAATGAAGCAAATCGCTTAACTCAATTAAGCCTCTGTCTTCTCAGCTTCCTTAGCTGCAGGCTTCTTTGCCGGAGCCTTTCTTGTTGAAGCCGGCTTCGTAACAAGCTGCTTTCTCGGTGAGCTCTTCTTATCTCCCTCATTCTTCATCTGAACATCGATATAAACGCCTGCAGGCATATCAAGTCTCTGAAGTGTGTCCATTGTCTTCGGACCCGGATTGATAACATCGATAAGTCTCTTGTGTGTTCTCTGCTCGAACTGCTCACGGCTGTCCTTGTACTTATGAACAGCACGAAGGATAGTAACCACTTCCTTCTTTGTCGGAAGCGGAACCGGTCCGCTAACCTCTGAGCCTGTCTTCTTGCAGCTCTCTACGATCTTTGCAGCTGACTGATCTACTAACTGATGATCGTATGCCTTGAGTGTGATTCTCATAATCTGATTTGCCATAAAAAAAGTCGCCTCCTATTCGTACTTTTAAGAGCAGTACGACAAGTGGTGACTGTACACTTTGTCGGGTGTGTCGCAATTTACTACGCTGTCCACCCCGCTTTCCGGCTCGATGCCGGAGCTTAAATTCCGGTACAGTGACTTGTCGCCAATAATTGACTTGACATTCGCTCCTCGTAAAAACCCGTACACACTTATGATTTTGTATGTACAGCAACCTTACGTATCAACGCTATCATGCCACAGCTCGACAAGAATAACATAAAAGCGCCTGCCTATGCAAGCGCTTTTATGCGAAGTTTGTATAATTCTTGTATTTTTTTTGAAACAGTCTGATTATGAAATCTCACTTATATTAAACTGCGGTTCAAGGCAGTCCTCTGACGATGCAGCTCCTCCGGATCTCATTCCGCTTGCGTCGGATCTGTAGTCCACCTCATAAGGATCTTTTCTCTTATTATAATTCTTGACCACAGAACCGCTCTTGTTCACAAGATAGGTATTACCGTTTACTGTATAGTAGGCATGGCTGTTGTCGATTGCCTTCTGCAGCTTGCCCATATAATAGAGCTTACCGTTTCTTACTCCGTTTGTACCGTAGCCGTTGGACTCGTAATTGTATGACCAGCTTGTTCCGTCAGCCTCGGTAATATTTTTTTCTCCGAGCTGGAGACAAGACTGCTCTTTTGTTCCGAAGTACATACTTGTAAGTGTTCCGTCACTTCTCTGAACCTTGCGCAGACCATATACAGGATTACCATACTGATTAAACAGGAAGGTATATGTCTTGCCGTTCTTGGTTATCCTCTTGAGCTTGGCAAGCAGGGTTTCATCATTATCATTGGTAGATACATCACTGCCGTAATACGGTACGCCCTTGGTATCAAAATAATACCATACTACATCACTGCCGAGTCCCGCGTCCTCCGGCGGTGCCACCGAAAGCCATCCGGTATGTGCCGCTCCGAAGGATCCTATGCCCGACTGATCGTTATAATACTTATAGCCTGCTATTACAGGATTTGTATCCGAAAGCTTAACCCAGCCTGTCTGCATGCGGCCGCTCTGATCAAATGCATAACGGTTACCGTTGATCACAAATTCCTTGTAGTTACCGTCATTAGCCATTGCAAGCTTACCTGTGGACTGGAAATAAAACCAGTAGCTTCCGTCAGCCAGAGTCATGCTCGAATCATCATCACTTATATGCATATCATCCGACGGTACAAGCTGCTTCCACGCATTGGTATATGCATGTCCGTCCGACTGATCACAGTAATACCAGTTTCCGCTGTTATCCTGTACCCAGCCTGTAGCCATACTTCCCGAATCATCAAAGAAGTAGTAGGTGCCGTTTATCTGTCTGGATTTATTTCTGACGAGCTTTCCGCTGTTATCGAAGTAATACCACTTAGAGCCTATCTGTCTCCAACAGTTGGAGAGCATGCGGCCGTCCGAACCGACATAACGGTCATCATCAACAAAACTGTCCGTAGCCATATAACCGTTATAATTAAGGTAATAATAGCCGCCGTCCTTACCGGTCTTCCATTCATTTGTCACCTTATAGCCGTTCTGATAATAGACCCAGCTTCCGCCTTCCTGAGTCCATCCGTCTGCAAATGCTGCCATACACATTGCAGCCGACAATATTGAGGCTGTGATCACTGCTCTAAACAACTTCTTCATCATAAGCTCCTGCCGTCCATAAACACCTTAACATCGAAAAATATACTATATTTCGACTCTTTACTGAGTATAACAACTATATTTAGTGTAAACAATACCATTTTAATGACAGATTATTTACGAATAACTTAAATAAGGATATTATTAATCAGGTATAATAAATTTGAAAATAATATTATTTGATCGGAGAAGCTATGCGAACAGCAAGTAATTGGAAAGAATATAAAGTACTGGATGTTTCCGGCGGTGAAAAGCTCGAGAATTGGGCCGGATACACTCTCATTCGTCCCGACCCGCAGGTAATATGGACCTCGCCTAAAAAACTTCGTGCCTGGCGCAGTCCCAACGCACATTATCTGCGTTCCTCTAAAGGCGGCGGAGAATGGCAGTTTTTTGATCTCCCCGAAACCTGGGAGCTTCATTATACCTTAGGCTGCGGATGTGATAATATCAAGCCTTTTGATATCTGCTTTCATCTCAAGCCCTTTGCATTCAAACACACCGGAGTCTTCCCCGAGCAGGCTGCAAACTGGGACTTAAGCTACAAACTGATCAGCGAACGTATTAAGTCAGAGCCCGACAGAGCTGTAAAGGTACTAAATCTCTTCGCTTATACAGGGGGAGCCAGTCTTGCCGCAGCTGCCGCAGGCGCCGAAGTCACTCATGTAGACGCTTCAAAGGGTATGGTTGCCTGGGCCAGGGAAAATGCCGCATCTTCGGGACTTGGCGATGCACCTATCAGATGGCTGGTAGACGACTGCCGCAAATTCGTTGAACGCGAGATACGCAGAGGCAACAAATACGATGCCATCATCATGGATCCTCCGTCTTACGGCAGAGGTCCGAAGGGCGAGATATGGAAGATAGAAGACAGCATATATCCGTTTGTGGAGCTTTGCGCAGAAATATTGAGTGACAAACCGCTCTTTTATCTTATCAACAGCTATACCACAGGTCTGCAGGCCGGAGTTCTGAGTGCAATGCTTAAGCTTGCCGTCGGGTCAAAATTCGGCGGCAGCTGCGATGCCGATGAGTTAGGTCTGCCTATAGAAAACTCTGACATCATTCTTCCGGCGGGTGCTTCCGGAATTTGGACTGCATGATTAAAAGAAGGATCTGGGAAATTCATTTTTCTCTCAGATCCTTCTTTTTTATATGTATATTTCCTATATTTATAGATATTCTTTTAGTCATGCCATATCATCCCTTTGACCAAGTTTTTTCATTTGTTATATGCAGCCGTTGATATTATTAGATAACCCGGTATACAAGCCTCCAACATCGCTCAGTTTCTTCCGCCTGTCATCAGCATATATAGCCCGGGACTCAGTTTCTTCATAAATTCCCCTATAGGAACTGTGATCATAATACAGATAAACGGCATAAGTATATACAGACACGCACTTAATACAGGACTTTCGGATAAACTCATTCCGGATGCAGCCTGCAGTATACCGTCTGCAATCACTCTTACAGCTCTGATCTCAAGATAATGAAGTGCATACACCGTGAAATTATATCCCGTAAACTCAGGAAGCTTCACATTTACAGGCACGGCAACATTTACAATAGCAAATAATGCCAGAAGTCCGCTTATACGCCCTCCGATTGTTGCGGCAATAGCTATGAAATAATTACTGTTTCCTATAAATTCTTCACATATAACAAAGATAAAAAAGCATACCGCACCCATGCGCTTTATCTTGTCTT
>JAUNWP010000094.1 GCA_030540255.1 Eubacteriales bacterium
CATGCTGTCCGGGTTAGAGTTCACAATGTACTTAATATTATCGAGTACCTGCTGCCTTGTATCTTCAGACACCTTATAACCGTTACTATTTACAATAATAATTTTGTCCGGATCTGTGATCTCTCCGATAACGATTTCAGGAAGATCTAAAGCATTTCCGTCACTATCGACTTTAACATTCATCTTAAGTCCGGATTCATTGGCTATCTTACCTTCTACTGCAAGCTCACTGTCACCTTTCGTATTTTCCATTTTTATGAGCACATTGCGGTCTGCTTTTGTCTTAAGGTCACCACCTATAAATACCTTACTATTACTTCCCTGTAAAAACACAGATTGATAGTTTCTGCCCTCTCTTCCGTGTTCGACATCTCCTTCTACTATCACAGTACCTGAATTAGCCCATATACCTGCATTATCAGTCTCTATTGCACCGACTTTTATGATTGAATCATAGGAAGACTGAACGGCATAACCGCCTGAAACAAATGCATCATCGATTATGACTGCTCCATCAACATTTACCTTGGCTCCTCCGTAAGCTTTCACGCCATATACATCTTCCTTTTTTTCTGTCGTGACTACATTCACATCACCTTTGACATGCACATCCGTTCCCGCCAACTCTGCCCTGTTATCGATAGCATGCACACCTGATCTATTACTCTCTGCATTGCCGCCTATTGTTATTGAGGCTCCATTGGCAGCATATACTGCTTTATCCTTTCCCGATACATTCTTGCCGACATTTATCTCTATCAGATCCTTATCGATATTACCGTTGCCCTCTGCATATATTCCAAAGGTTCCGCCTGAAACATTTCCTCCTACCGTCACATCGGCATTACGTTCAGCCCTTATCCCTGTATCGGCTTCACTATTCACATCTCCTGATACAATTACCGAAGAGTTGTTATTTACTTTAATATTCGGTGCTTTTCCGTTGTTTTCGGAATTACCGTTTATCGTGATCTTTGATTGAGCTTTTGCATCAGCCGCCGCAGCTTTGGTTTTAACATCACCGTTTACCACAACAGAAGTAGATTGTCCCGAAGCAGCAACACCGCTTCCTTTTTCAGAGTTTATTCCGCCTCCAATGTTTACACTTGTCCCTGTTCCGCTGACATTAACTGCCGCACGGGTACCTGTATAATTTATACCGCCTATACTATGACTTTTTCCGTCAGATATTGCTGTGGTTGTGCTTGTTGCAGTTGTCCCCGCAGTGCCCCCCCGGTCACTGTCTCGTCTGCAAATGCAGCCATAGGCACGGACGCTGCAAGCATCACTGCCATGCTTATATAGAGTATTCTTTTTTTCATATGCTTTCCTATCCTTTCGTAAGTCGCTATATACGACTCCCAATGTTGTATTGTCAGCTTACACCAAAAGAAATCTCGATATAATCACCCCTGCACAAGATGTAAAAAATCGACACAAGATGCAAAACGTCGGCAATAATAAACAAAAATATACCGGATATACTCATTTCAGGAAACGTCAAGCGGCACCCCGTGCGGACAATGTCATTAAGTTTACATTACCCTTGCAGAGTGCCGTCTTATACCTTTATTCACTATTCACTTAGCAGATCATCCTTTGAACACGCTGCAGCGTTTTTCAATCAGCTCGTTCAACTGCTCTTTCATGTATTGCGGAAGATAGGAATCAATACACATCTGCATAAAAATCGGTTTCATGCGTACAATTCTGGCAATCATTTTTTCTGCGGCATTTCCCGGAATACCGCAAACCTCTGCAAATATGAGGAAGTCTTTTTTTCGAAGATTTTGCTTTTTCCCATTCATAGTAAGCGCAAACTCCTCCTTATCTTCCGGCATTATAATATTGACCGGAAGCAAATCATATGCCTTGGATAAATGGTATTGTGCACTTCCCTCGTCGCTTTCTATCAGTGAAAAATTCTTTAAATGCATATCGGAGTTTCCGACAATAAAAGAAAATACCAAACGTATAAAAAGCTCGCTTATATCCAGTCCTCTCTGCATAGAATAGCGCTCGATCACCTTGGCACATCTTTCATATGAACCACGATATTTGTCCTGTGTAAGCCTCAAATCAAGCTGACAGAAATCTTCCATGGCTATCTTACGTATTACTGTCTTTTCGATAATGCGGTCTATCCTTTTAGTTATGTATGCAAAGCGATCGTTCTCCTTGATCAGTGCATGCGGCACAGTAGAAATCCCGGCAGCATCTGCCATACACATAACAAGCTGCTCTGCTTCCGGCAATGCTTCAAATTCGTTCACCTGAGGTTTTAATATATATCCGTTAGGATAATTCACTAAGGTCAATCTCGGTTTGTCACCATCAGAAAGCAGATGCAGGGATAACTTCTTCTGTACTCCGGTAACGGTATATCCGTTATCTGTATTTTCCTTTGTGATCTGTTCCAAAGTATCATCATCAAGTCTGATGTCCGGCAAAATACCTGTTCCGAAAAAGCCCTTTATACATTTCTTATGCCATCCGTTTTTATCATTTTCATGAAGCGGCTTTCCACAGCATAAACAGTTCATACCCTTGTCTCCGTAATCGATACATTTCCTATCGGATCCTTGCAGGCTTTCAGCAATAGTCCGAAGCGATCTGTCCTGTCTATCTTCCAGTTACGACTGATAACATTTAACAGCCATCCTTCCGGGATGAGCCCATCAAAAAATGGAAATAGTATGTTTGATCTATATGTTTCCTCACGTATCGGAAGTGTAAGCGAGACAGCTGCCGCATTATCCTTACGAATGTATACCATATCATAGGAAAATGCATATCCATCGTCTGTTTCACTCAATATTCCCGCATACATATCCCGTACATACACATATGCATGTCTGAATGTATCATCCATTACTGTCTACCCTTTCTTCCCGGAACCGCCTCCATATCAAACATAGCCAACGCAACATTAACTTTATCCATGCGTACTGTTTCCTTGCCCTGTTCAAGTTCACGCACGAACCTTAATCCTAATCCCGAACGAATTGCAAATTCCTCCTGTGTAAGACCTGCCGCACGTCTGTTCTTTTTTATAAATTCAGCAATTTTATTCATTTTTCTATACCTACTTGCTTAATTTAGTTATGAATAAAATTATTTTATACCTTTTGGGGTATAATGTCGATAGTGGTCGTGCATTTTATACCCTATGAGGTATATTTTGATAAATCCAGCGTTTTCTTATACCCTATAGGGTATATTTTTATGACTGTAAATGAATTTTCTCATTATCCCACCACAAAGCCTTGGTTCTTTCGTTGTTTTCTGCATAGACAGCCACAATTAGCAGCTCTACTAAACTTTGGGAAATCTCATAAATCCATGTAGTTACAGTTTAAGAAAGCCGGCAAGATTCTCGTATCCTGTCGGCTTTTATTATTTAAATTAAACATCAATTTTATTATTCTGTGCGATTCTCTTAATGTCTTCAATCGGTATATCCAAAAGTTCAGCAACCTTATTAACATCATGCATTTTCTGAAGAAGCTGAACTATAATATCACAGCGTCCTTCTTCACGTTCTTTCTTCTTTATCTCATCCAGTACCATGTATTCCCTCTCCTTCGACCTGCTTCTCTTGATCCATTTTACAGACCTCTGAAGCTTTGTCACGAAATCACTTCCGAAGTCTTGTTCCGATTCCTTTAAGCCTGCACTTACATACCTGAGAAACTTGATTATCTCTT
>JAUNWP010000095.1:0-1985 GCA_030540255.1 Eubacteriales bacterium
GATATATACTCTGCCGCACTGTCATTAAGCACAGCATAGACAACACCGTTATCTGCTGCCCTCAGCATAGATATAGGAAGCAGTGTATGTGAACTTCCTGTCATGGTTGTATTATCGAAAATGTAGAGATCGGTACCTCCCCTGTCTCCTATAACAGCATACTTATCACAGGTATCGATAACAGGTGAATTAAGCTGATAGCTCCTCTCCCATACAACATTGCCCTTAGAATCGATAAATTCGGCTCCGTCCTTGGTATACTTGATTATACCTCCTGCAAAACTCACATAATCCCTGAAGGTCTCGACAGTCTGTTCATCTCCCTCGGTGCTTCGCTCCCAGCTGACGGTATATCCTGTACTGAGACTCATATTTCTTGACCAGTAAACACCGAAGATCAATCCGATAACAACGATCAATCCGACAATAAACACTACAGGGGAAGGACGCCTGGCATCCTTCCCCGCATTGTTGTTTGATATTATGTTCTTGCGAAGTCTCTCTTTATCGGCTTCGCGGCTCTCGTGATATGTAGCCAATGTCAGTCTTCCTCTGCCACCTTTTCTATCTCAACGGTGTATACTCCCACACCGTCTTGTTTCTTGTCGTATCCGTGAGCCTCCTCGAGCATCATGTCCTTGACCTTCATAAGTCTTATCTGCGAACTTCGCTCATTCTCATCAAGCTTCATCTTGATCATCTTGATGTTAGCCTGTGCCTCCGGTATCATGACATGCTCCAAAGCATTAACTCTTCGTCTTGTCTTTTCGATCTCGGCAGCCATAAGCTGACAGGATTTCTCACGTTCGGCTAATTTTAACATATCCGGCAGAATATCGGCAATACTTTTGACCGCATCGTCCAGATCCGATGAGGTAAATGCAAAGCCATACGAATAGATATCACTCGTATCGGAAGTTCTGGTCTTGTAGCTGAATTGCGGTATCTCAACAGACATTACATTCTTGGAGCCCGCCTCAAGATACACCTCCTGTTTAGGCGACATGAGCGCTACATTCAATGCCTCCGTACACATAGTTGCTCTTGCCAATACGAAATTTGAATTGCAGGCACGTATGCTTTTTTCGACTTCCTCACGAAGCGCTTTGTTTTCCCTCACCGTATCAAGGAACTGCCTCATAAGCTCATCCAGCTTATCCTTAAGCATCTTATAGCCTCTGGTAGCCGTTCTGAGTTTATTCTTCTGGCGTGTCAGCTCCATTCTGGTAGGATTTACCTGTGATTTTGCCATTTAATGCCCTCTTTCGTTAACCTTCGGTATATGGCTTATAATACTTCTCTATCATCTTATCCTTGATACGCTTAAGCTCCGACTTAGGAAGTATTCCGAGAAGCTTCCAGCCGAGATCCAGAGTCTCCTCTATATCTCTGTCTGTATTATAGCCCTGTGATACATACTGACGCTCGAACTCATCCGAGAACTTTGCATACAGCTTATCCATATCCGAGAGAGCTGCCTCACCAAGGATAACCATAAGCTCCTTGGCCTGCTTTCCTCTCGAATATGCTGCAAAGAGCTGGTTCATGGTGCTTGAGTGATCCTCTCTGGTCTTGCCTTCGCCTACACCCTTATCCTTAAGTCTCGACAGTGAAGGAAGTACATCTATAGGAGGCTGTATGCCTCTTCTGTAGAGATCACGTCCGAGCATAATCTGCCCCTCAGTGATATATCCGGTAAGATCCGGGATAGGATGTGTCTTATCATCCTCAGGCATGGTAAGTATAGGGATCATGGTTATGGAACCCGGCTTGCCGATCTGACGTCCGGCTCTTTCATAGAGTCCGGCAAGGTCTGTATACATATATCCCGGATATCCTCTTCGTCCCGGAACCTCCTTACGTGCCGCCGAGATCTCACGAAGAGAGTCCGCATAGTTTGTGATATCCGTAAGGATAACCAGTACATGCATTCCCTTTTCGAAAGCAAGATACTCTGCTGCCGTAAGTGCCATACGCGGGGTAGA
>JAUNWP010000095.1:2085-3642 GCA_030540255.1 Eubacteriales bacterium
GATACTCCGAGTGTAAGGCTCTTTCCGAAGAAACGAACCTTGGACGACTCAAGGTTTATACCTGTAGATGCCTCAAACAGCTGAACGAGTGCATTGCCTTCATCTATCTCAAGTACCTTGCAGCGGCGCTTTGTTCCGTCGGCAAGCTCTATCTCTCCGAGCTCGTCATACTTGACATTTTCAACGCCCTTTACAAGCATCAGAGGTCCTGTTACCTCTTGAATGGTTCTATACTCTCTCGGCATATCAGAAAGCCTCCTTTCCGGCTACTGCAGCCGCACTTTCCGATTTAAGCTCGGCTATGATCTTGTCATACTCTCCGGCGATATCCTTCTCGGCAACATACTTGAATCTTCCGATTGCCTCGCGGCATTCGATACCGATAAGATCTGTTACCTTTGCCCCCTGCTTAAGAGCAGCACCGGCCTCATCATAATAAGCAAGTATCAGCTGCATCATCATATGCTGCTTCTCCGGTGAGGTATAGGTATCAACATCATCAAAGGCATTCTGATGCAGGTAGTCCTCTCGTATGGAACGTGCTGCCTCAAGCTTAAGTCTGTCCGAAGGCGACAATGCATCTATACCTACAAGGTTTACTATCTCCTCAAGCTCCGACTCATCCTGCAAAAGTCCCATGAGTCTGCCTCTGAGTTCTCCCCAGTCCGAAGCTACATTCTTATTGAAATACGGCTCCATTGTGTCCATGTACAGACTGTATGAGGTCAGCCAGTTGATAGCCGGGAAATGTCTCTTGTAGGCAAGCTGTGCATCAAGTGACCAGAATACCTTAACTATACGAAGCGTAGCCTGTGTTACGGGCTCTGAGATATCTCCGCCGGCAGGTGATACCGCACCGATTACCGAAAGTGCGCCCTCTCTGCCTTCGGAGCCGAGTGCTATAACTCTTCCGGCTCTCTCATAGAACTCGGCAAGTCTTGAACCCAGATATGCCGGATAACCTTCCTCACCCGGCATCTCCTCAAGTCGTCCCGACATCTCTCTTAAGGCCTCTGCCCATCTTGATGTCGAATCTGCCATAAGTGCTACCGAATAACCCATATCTCTGAAATACTCAGCTATGGTAATTCCCGTATAAATAGATGCTTCTCGTGCCGCAACCGGCATATCGGAGGTGTTGGCAATAAGAACTGTTCTCTCCATAAGAGACTTGCCTGTACGCGGATCCTTAAGCTCAGGGAACTCGTTCAGAACATCGGTCATCTCATTGCCGCGCTCTCCGCATCCTATATATACGACTATCTGTGCATCCGCCCATTTTGCAAGCTGATGCTGTACGACCGTCTTGCCTGAACCGAAAGGTCCCGGTACCGCTGCAACACCGCCCTTTGCTATCGGGAACAAGGTATCTATAACACGCTGACCGGATATAAGCGGCATATCCGGGCTGAGCTTGGTCTTGTAAGGTCTGCCGGTTCTTACAGGCCACTTCTGCATAAGCTGAACCTTGACCTCGCCCTTTTCGGTCTCGATACTTGCAATATCCTCAACTACGGTGTAATCACCTTCATTGATCTCCTTGATGGTTCCCTCGGC